>CALMRM010000067.1 GCA_937871605.1 uncultured Terriglobus sp.
TTATCAGGACACCTCCACCGCAGCGCTGATCAACACACACTTTATCGCGGTCAAGGTGGACCGCGATGAGCGTCCGGACATCGACACACGCTACCAGGCAGCGGTTAATGCCATCAGCGGCCAAGGCGGGTGGCCACTGACAGTTTTCCTGACTCCAGAGGGCCGGCCCTACTTCGGCGGCACCTACTTCCCGGCGGAAGAGCGGTATGGGCAGCCCAGCTTTCAGCGCGTGCTGCACACAATGGCGCACTCGTTCCACGCACAGAGGGACGAGGTGGAGGAGTCCGCGGCCAGCGTGATGGATGCCATCGAGTACGGCGAAAATTACGCAGGACCGCCGGGTGATCTGCGTCAGCCGGGTGCGGCCGCGCAACTGCTGGACCGGCTGGTAGGTGCCACATTGCAGCAGCTGGACCCGCAGCATGGCGGCTTCGGCTCACAGCCCAAGTTTCCGCACCCTGCCGCGCTGGATCTGCTGATGGTGGCGGCAGCTCGTGGTGGCCTGCACGCTGACGCGTCACGGCATGCAGTGTTGATGACCCTGCATGCCATGGCACGCGGGGGCATTTGCGACCAGCTGGCGGGCGGCTTTCACCGGTACTCCGTGGATGCGCGCTGGGTGCTGCCGCGATTCGAAAAGACGCTCTACGACAACGCGGCCCTGCTCGCCACGTATACTCGTGCCGCGCAGCAGTTCGACGATGCTGAGTGCAGGCAGACGGCGCTCAACCTGCTGGGGTGGATGAACGCAACACTCCTGGACCGCGAGCGTGGCGGTTTTTACTCCATGCAGACTGCGGACGCCGACCCGGAGCACGAGGGCAGGTACTACACCTGGACGCGTGACGAAGCCGCTGCTGTATTGACAGAGGAGGAGCTGCGCCTGGCCGAGGTCTATTTCGACTTGGGGGCCATTGGCGACCTGCCGCAGGATCCGGCGCGCAACGTGCTCTTTCGGCCGCTGCCACTCGCCACGGCGGCACTGCAGGCCGGTGTCGAGCCGATGGACGCAGCGCCGTTGCTAGACCAGGTAATGCAGAAGTTGCGCAGAGCACGTGCGGCTCGTCCCGCGCCACCGGTGGATCAGCCCATATACACGGCGTGGAATGGGATGGCCATTTCGGCGTTCGTGCTGGCCGCGCGTGTGCTGGGTCAGCCAGACGCCTCCCTCGCTGCACAGCGCTCGCTGGACCGCGCGCTAACCACCGCAGTCGCGCAGGGCAGCGTAAGGCACATCCTTGTCTTTGCAGATGGAACGCAACCGACGACGCAGCTCCCAGAGCTGCTGGACGACCATGTGTCGCTGGCACATGCCTGTCTTGACCTTTGGGAGACAAATGGCGATGCATCGTATCTCCGTGCCGCTGAGCAGATGGCAGACGTGCTCCTGCAACGGTTCCGTGATGCGGAGCGAGGCGGGTTCTTCGATACCCCTGTCGGTGCAACGGAAGTTTTGGGGGCGCTTGTCGCGCGCCGCAGGCCAGTGCAGGACGCACCCACACCAGCGGGCAACTCAGCTGCGGCATCGCTGCTGCTGCGCTTGCACGCCATCACGGGGACGCAAGCCTTCCGTCTGGCTGCGCTTGAGACACTGGAAAGTTTCGCGGGCGTCGTGGAACACCTGGGGCTGTACGCCGCCACCTACGGGCTTGCGCTGGCGCGGCTGGCTACGCTCGACCTATCCGTTAGTCCAGGTGTGGACGATCAGGCTGCCACTGCCTGAGAGAGCAGTGTAGGAGACGAGCGGTGAGGTCAGTGGACGTGGAAGGCCTTGATCGCAATGGCGTTCGGCTGCGCCCCAGCGGGTAGCATGGTCAGCAGCTCTGGCCCGTTCGTGTCCCGGGTGCGAATGACGGCCACGTCGCCGCTCTTGCTGTCGGCCACCAGCAGCACGGGGCGTCCGGGTGACAGGGCCATGGCGTCGGGCTGCGGACCGGTGTGCACGGCATTGCTCATCCGGCCCTCCTCAATCGAGTAGAGACTGACGGACTCCGCGCCAAAGTTCGAGACCCACAGCGAAGCGTTGTCGGCACTCACAACGCCCTCTGCGGGCTGTGAGCCGATGGGATAGGTACTGCCAACCTCATTGGTGAAGGTTGAAATCTCGCTGATGCTGTTCGAGCCGAAGTTGCTGACGAACAGCTCGCCACCATCCGGCTTTACAGCCAGGTGCACGGGCGTTTTACCCACGTGCAAGCGGGCCAGCAGGTGGTCTTGCAATGTGCTCGGGTCCTGCTTTGCGGGCCATGAGCCGGGCTCGGCAGCCAGGGCAATGGCGAGCACTTCGTCCGATCCGGAGCATGCGACAAATGCTTTCGAGGAGTCTGGCAGGATGGCCACGTCGGTGGCCTGCGGACAGCCATCAAAGGTCGCCCGAAAGTGCGGTGCCGGTGCCTGGCCGATGCTGTACAGCGAAATGCTCCCGCTGCCACGATTACTGATCACGAGAGAACGTCCGTCGGATGAAATCCTGGCCATACCCGGCTGCTCGCCCGTGCCCACGGTGGTCAGTTCGCGGCGGCCCGGCAGGTCCAGCACGCTCACCGTGTTGGCACCAGAGTTCGCCACGTAGGCACGTTCCCCTTTGCTGTCCACAGCGATGCTGTAGGGCGTTTTGTGCACAGGAATCGTAGAGACGACAGCGTTGGTACCCGCGTCAATGACGCTCACGGTGCCGCTCCTGGTATTGACCACGTATGCTTCGTTGCGCACAGGGTTAACGGCCACGCCCGTGGGATTGTCACCGACGCGCAGGGTATGGTCCGGGCGAAAGTTCACCAGATCCAGCACCGTGACGGTGCCAGCACCGCCGTTGGTGACATAGGCGTACTCGCGGTAATCACTGCTGACCTGCGGAAAACGCATGTGGCGGCAGCCTGCTGTGCCCAGCAGCGACAGAAGTGCGGCAAGCGCGGCTGTGCGAGCGGGCACCATGCGGTTACTGCTTCGCCCGGGACCAGCGTAGGCCGATCCACGTGGCATAGCCGAACTGCGTGACGGCAACCAGGACGTACGCGACCCAGAGAAAGTGAATGCTGTTGACACCCTGTTCCACCCGTCAGACCTCCAATGCCTGCAGCGCGGTTTGCTCTGCGGCCACCTGCTCGCGACGTACCACGGCGTAGCGGCCCCACACCAGCGCCACGCCCCAGAAGAACCAGGCAGCCATGTTCCACAGGAAAGCGGGCCACATGGATGAATCGAGCGAGCCCTCGCCGGTCAGCACCGGTGCCGGGTGCTGCGTACGCCACCAGCGAATGGACATGAACACGATGGGTACATCGATCCCGGCAAAGACGCTGAGTACGGCGGCGACGACAGCGCTCTGGCTGCCGTCAGAGAAGCGCCGCACCAGCAGGTAGCTGACGTACAGCAGAAACAGCATCAGAAAGCTGGTGAGCCGCGCATCCCACGCCCACCAGATGCCCCACACCGGGCGGCCCCACAGCATACCCGTAGCCAGCCCCAGGCCGACGTACAGCACCGTAACTTCAGCCGTGGCAATGGCCAGGGCATCCAGCTTTCCAGCGAGCTCTACCTTTGTGCGCCGAAAGTAGAGGTACGCGATGGAGGCGACCATGTTGACGTAGGGAAACACCTCGGCTGAGATGTTGATGGGGACGTGCCAGTAGAAAATGCGGTAGACCGGCCCCATGGTGGCCTCCACCGGCGCGACAAACACGGCCTCGTAGAAGCCGATGCCGAGCAGAGCCAGGCTGAACGCGCACAAAATCCAGAAGAGCCGCTTCATGGTCCTGTCCAGTTTACCGCCTACTCCGCGTGCAGCACGGTCGGGAATAGCAAGATGCATGCCGTCGTAAAAATCACGTCAAACCCAAGCAGCATGCGAATCCACAGCTGCGGCTCAAAGTCGCCTGTGATGACGCCGGTGGTGGCCTGCACCACGCCCAGCAGTGCCGGGATGGAGATGGGGAAGAGCACCGCGGGCAGCATCAGTTCACGGTTGCGGCTGCTGAGACCCAACGCAGCAAAGAAGGTGCCGTTAACCACAATGGCCCACGTGCCGAGCGGCAGGATGAGCAGGAGCCACCGGACCTCGCCCAACGGGTGCAGGTTGTAAAACACGGTGAAGACCGGCGCGAGCGCAAGCTCGATCACGCTGACAAAGATCAGGTTCGCCAGCGCCTTGCCCAGGAACAGCGCGCTGGCCGGGCTGGCCGACATGCGATGCGCATCCAGCACCTGATTGCGGCGCTCACGCTCCCAGCTGGTGTTCAGTGCTGTTGTAGCGGCGAACAGCAGCCCTACCCATAGCAAGCCGCCACTCATCTGCCGTGCTAGCGTCGGAAAGCCGGTGGGATCGAACGCCATGGCAAACACGACAGTGACCAGCAGCGTGAAAAAGAGCATGCCCGCGATGGCGTCGCGGCTGCGCCATTCCAGCCGCAGGTCCTTGCGCAGGTGCAGCCATACGGTGCGCAGGTAGGTCATGCGGCGGGAGCCTTGGTCAGGTCGGCGACAGTGGCCTCACTGGCGCGGAGGTAGTCCGCGGGAACCAGCAGAATCTGCAGACCGCGTTGCCCGGCAGAGACGCTGACCGTGTCGAACAGTTCCAGGGTCTCGTCGGCGAAGGCACGGAACGGCTTCTTGGCACCCATGACAGTCACCCCGCCACGAATGTAGCCTGTGAGCGGTTCCACGTCTTTCAGGCTGGCCAGTTCAGCCCTCTTCGCACCGGCTGCGCTGGCCAGCTTTTTCAGGTCGAGCTCCGCACCGCCGGGCACCACCGCGAAGACATGCTCACGGTCCTGCAAGTTGCACAGCAGCGTTTTGAACACCTGCTCAACGGGCATGCCGATCTTAGTGGCGACAGCAGGTGCGCTCAGGTCTGCGGGGTCCACCGTGTACTCACGTAGTTCATACGCGATGCCGAGCCGGTCCAGCAGGCGCGCTGCGTTGGTCTTCACGCGGCAGCTGCCCTGGGTGTCACGACAGATCCCGCGCGCATTTCCACCACGCTGTCTGCCACGTCAGAGACCAATTCGTACTGGTGTGTGGTGACGATCACAGTGAGTCCGCCAGCCGCACCGGAGAGCGGCCACGTGCGAAAGTCGAGCAAGAGCTGTACCAACTCGCGCGCGCCCGCCGAGTCCATGTTGCTGAAGGGCTCGTCCAGCAGCAGCAGTTCCGGGTCGCCCACCAGCGCGCGCGCCATGGACACGCGCTGCCGCATGCCCTGCGAAAATTGCGAGACGGGCCGCGTCAGGGTAGGGTCCAGGCCGACCGCGCGCAACGCCATCTCCGGCGAACCAGCGCAGTCGCAGGTGGCGCCCGGGTGTTGCAGCCGAGAGAAGTAGCGCAGGTTCTCCATGGCGGAAAGCTCGTCGTACAGCATGGGCGAGTGACTCATGTACGCGATGCGATCGCGTTGGTTGTGTGGGCTGCCACCCAGCGTCGTAACTGTTCCGGCAGAAGGCGTGATCAGCCCCGCAATCACCCGCAGCAGCGTCGACTTGCCTGCGCCATTCGGTCCCAGCAGCACGTGAAAGCCGCCTGCGGCAAAGCTGCAGGACACGCGCTTGAGCGCGGCAAAGCTGCCGTAGAGTTTGGAGGCGATTCTCACCTGCACGGCAGGTGCCGGAACGGGCGTGGTCGGCATCGTTCTGAGTATAGGTTGCAGTTTCCCCTTGCGAAATGCGGGAGCAGATGTAGAGTGGCCGCATGGAAACTTCGGGCTACATGCCGTATGCCACGTCAAGCACACCGATGGTGCCGCCACCGCGCCTGCACTGGGGTTGGGTATTTGCCCTGTCGATTCTTACGCGCGGCCTCTTTGGTGAGATCTGGCTGGTCGTTCAGGCGAACTGGATCCGCCGTGTCACTGGGCGGAGTGAGGCTCGGACGTGGGCGATCTTGAATCTCTGCGCGATTCCGCTGCTGGTTCTTCTTGCCGTTACACTAGGGATTGCGTTGGGATATCAAGGCTTTACCCTTGCTGGTGACCAGCGGCCCTGGCGCGCACTTGAGGCCTTTGTGGGCCTCTCTGTCTTTGCGATACACGTGATCACGGTATTCAAGATGCGTGCCGACTTGGAGAGTGCACCCATTGACATCCCGCTGGGCGGCGCTATGACGTTCTTTTTCGGCGCTCTTTACTTCCAGTACTTTCTGCGGGACTGGATGCCGCTGGACGGCAGCGCCGCTGCCCTCTACCCGCAGTACCCGTACCCTAACGTGCCGCCACCGGCATAACGGCGGCAGTCGAGGCAGGTGCCGTCTTTGCACCGTTCTTCGCAGGCGCATATTTACTGGCGCATTTGGCCTGCAACTGGTTGGCCTGGAAGACGCCGTCGCGGCCCAGGTGGCCCATGGCCAGCGCCTGCGCATCGTCCTTGAAGGTGTCCGGCGGTGGCTCACTGCCGTTGTAGTTCACGGGTAGTTCCTTGCCCAGTTCCAGCAGCACGAACTGCGCATGCGTGCCCACACGCTGGATCGACCCAGGCTTCACGTTGCCCGCCACGCGGATGTTGCGCGTGTAGGCTTTGCCGCCCATGTTCTGCAGCTCGCCAATGGTGCAGTAGTAGCTCTTGCTGTCGCGCGCGCCGCTAACGGCCAAATACAGCACCGCGGCAATGATGACAACCGTGGCAATAAGAATCTTTCTAGACGACGTATCCTGCGCAGCCATATCTCTATAGTAGACGTCACCAACCAACGAGGTTTGCATGGAGCAGCGAGTATCGGTCGCCAGGAGGGGCAGATGGCAGGCGGTCACCTGCCTGCTGGTTGGTGCCGCAGTGCTGTTCTGTTGTACTGGTTGGCTGTGGTCTCACCGCCACCATCCGGCTGGTCGCATGAACGACGTTGTCGTTATCCTGGCGTGTGTCACCAACGCTGCCATCTTGACCGTTAAAATTCAGCGCCTACGCCGCTGACGGTATACTTCGCCTGACAGGTTCAGCAGGAGACAATGCGTCCATGGGCATACTGGCGAGCACGAGCGGTAACGGAAACCACGCGAATGGAAACGGCTATGCCGTGCCGAAGCCGCGCGCCGAGTGGATTGTGAAGCGGCGCGAAGAGGCGGCGCGCACCGGCGACACCAACATGAGCCAGATGCACTTTGCGCGCAAGGGCCTGATCACCGAGGAGATGGCCTACGTCGCGCACAAGGAGAAGCTCGAGGCCGAGTTCATCCGGGCCGAGATCGCAAAGGGCACCATGATTATCCCGGCTAACATCATGCACCCGGAGCTGGAGCCCATGGCCATTGGCGTGGGGTCGCTGTGCAAGATCAACGCCAATATCGGTAACAGCGCGCTCGTCAGCAATGTGGATGAGGAGTTGCGCAAGCTGCACACCGCCGTTCACTACGGCGCGGATACCGTCATGGACCTGTCCACCGGCGGCGACATCCCCATGATTCGCGAGAGCATCCTGCGCCATTCGCCCGTGCCGATCGGCACCGTGCCGCTGTACGACGCGCTGGGCCGCGTCAAGCGGGTGGAGGACCTGAACATCGACCTGTATCTCGAGGTCATCGAGGAGCAGGCACAGCAGGGCGTGGACTATTTCACCATCCACGCGGGTGTGCTCATCCAGTACGTGCCCATGGTGTCTAAGCGCATCACCGGCATTGTGAGCCGCGGCGGCGCCATCATGGCCCAGTGGATGACCGCGCACCACAAGCAAAACTTCCTTTACGAGAATTTCGACCGCATCACAGAGGTGATGGCGAAGTACGACGTGAGCTACTCCTTGGGCGACGGCTTGCGCCCTGGCTGCGTGGCCGACGCGAGCGACGAGGCGCAGTTTGCCGAATTGAAGACGCTAGGCGAGCTCACCCGCGAGGCGTGGAAGAGCGACGTGCAGGTGATGATCGAAGGCCCGGGCCACGTGCCCATGGACAAGATCAAGGAGCAGGTCGACAAGGAAGTCGAACTCTGCGACGGTGCGCCGTTCTACGTCCTGGGGCCACTGGTCACAGACATCGCACCCGGCTACGACCACATCACCAGCGCAATCGGAGCGGCCATGATCGGCTGGCACGGCGCGGCGATGCTGTGTTACGTGACGCCCAAGGAGCACCTTGGTCTGCCCAACGAGAAGGACGTGAAGGACGGCATCATCGCCTACAAGATTGCCGCGCACGCAGCCGACATTGCGCGGCACCGTCCCGGCGCGCGCGACCGCGACGACGCCATCAGCCATGCACGCTACACCTTTGACTGGGACGCGCAGTTCGACCTGTCGCTAGATCCGGAGACGGCGCGCGGCATGCACGATGAAACGCTCCCCGACGACTACTACAAGGAAGCCGCCTTCTGCTCCATGTGCGGGCCTAAGTTCTGCTCCATGAACTGGTCCAGCAAGGTCGATAAATACAACGAAGAGGTTCACGGCCTAAAGAAGCCGGAACTGACGCAGATCATGACGGAGCAGCTGGCTCTACGAACCTAAGCAGAACTGTGACTTAGGCAGGCCGCACAGAAACCCTGTGCGGCCTTTTACTTGTGCATCACACCGCAGGCAGCGGCTCGGTGCAGAACTTGCAGCGCGTGGCCGCCAGCGGCACGTCGCTGATGCATTGCGGGCACACCTTCGTGGTTGGCGCCTCGTTAGCAGGCTTCAGAGCTCGTGCCATCACGTACTTCATGGGTATCACGATCAGAAAGTAGATGGCAGCAGCGTTGATTAGAAAGTTGATCACCGTGTTGAGGAACTTGCCAATGTGGATTTCGCCCGGCGCAATGTAATTGGCAGGTAGCGGGCTGGGCGGCACTACATGGTGCAGCACCGGCATGTGAATGACGAGGCTCGAAAAATCTGGCGCTCCGACGAGGGCCGCGATAAACGGCGTAATAACGTCGGCGGTCGCCGAAGCGGTAATGGCAGCAAACGCAGCGCCGATGATGACCGCAACGGCCAAATCGACTACGTTGCCGCGCAGAATAAAATCCTTGAAACCCTTCAGCATGTCGTCTCCTGACGTGCCGACAGCTTACAGCCACAAGGGGTAAATCAGGAAGAACAGAATCAGGCAGACCACCATCAGGTCCATGTAGGCACACAGGATGACGCCGCCGTGATACCAGTTCCAGGTGGTGCGCATGCAGCGCAGCGTGTCCAGCGTGCCCGCAACTGCAATCAGCAGCGGCAGCACCAGCAGCGCGGACGCACGGTTGTGCGGAAAGTCAGATAGCCGGAACGCCAACAGCAGCGCGCCGAACACCAGCAGGTTGGCACGCACCAGGGAGCGGCGGCGCCAGTCGGCCAGCGCCCGCAGCCGCGTGCTAAGCGGCGGCGGCATGTCCTTCGGCCTGCATGGCCAGCATGCTCTCGTTGTAGGGCGAGCGCAGGAGCCCGCGTTCGGTGATGATAGCCGTCACGTATTTTGCAGGCGTCACGTCGAAGGCAGGGTTCTCAATGCCCGCGCCGTCCGGCGTCATCTGCTTGCCGTTCGAGTGTGTGACCTCGTAGGCGCTACGCTGCTCAATGGGGATGTCATCGCCAGTGGCGGTGTTCATGTCGATCGTTGCCCATGGTGCAGCGACATAGAACGGAATACCATGCTCCTTCGCCAGGATGGCGACAGAGTAGGTGCCGATCTTGTTGGCGACATCGCCGTTCGCGGCAATGCGGTCCGCACCCACGATGACGGCCTGCACGCGGCCTTTGCCCATCAGGTAGCCGCTCATGTTGTCGCACAGCACCGTGGTGGGAATGTTGTCCTGCAAGAGCTCCCATGCGGTCAGGCGCGCACCCTGCAGGTAGGGGCGCGTTTCGTCGGCGAGTACGTCGATCTTTGCGCCCGCCTCCACGGCCGCGCGGATGACGCCGAGCGCCGTGCCGTAGCCTGCGGCGCACAGCGCGCCGGCGTTGCAGTGCGTCAGCACCGTGCCTTCACGCGGCAGAAGGTGCTCCCCCACCTTGCCCATTGTACGGCAGGTGGCAATGTCCTCGTCGTACATGCGCTTTGCTTCGGCGACGACCTCGGCACGGATGGCTGCGAGTTTCTCGGTTTCGCTGCGGTCGGTGGGCTGCTCGTTGCTGAGCTTCAGGAACAGCGAGCGGATGCGCTCGATACCCCAGAACAGGTTGACTGCGGTAGGCCGTGTTCGCGCCAGCACATCGGCCATCACGTCCACATCCTTCGCCAGCTCAGCGACGGTGGTGGCAGGCGAGTTCTGGATGCCGAGCGCCATACCCATACCTGCGGACACGCCGATAGCGGGCGCACCGCGCACAATCATGTCGCGGATGACGGTAGCCACCTCCTCATAGCTGGTGGCAAGCACGTAGGTTTGTTCGAGCGGCAGTTTCGTCTGGTCCAGGAATCGAACGCCGGCGTCCGTCCATTCAAGCGTTGGAATCATCGTCTACCAGTTTAGCGGGTGATGCAGCGGGTCATCACGGCAGCAGTTCAGCCGGCTGTGATGCCGTACTTGTCCGCAAGGAACTTTTGCAGTGGGCGCGACAGGCACCGCGCCAGTTCCTGCCAGGTCACTAACAAGAGGCTGTTGCGGAGTTCCAACGGAGCCACAGCAGAAAGCACCTGGAGCCACGCTTCCTGCAGGTCGGGCCTGCGCGCATCGCAGAACAGGGCAAAGCGGCAGCCGAGGTGCTGTGCCGCCAGCACGCCGCGTAGCAGCT
This sequence comes from uncultured Terriglobus sp., assembly GCA_937871605.1. GTDB lineage: Bacteria > Acidobacteriota > Terriglobia > Terriglobales > Acidobacteriaceae > Terriglobus. The sequence goes on from CALMRM010000067.1 coordinate 10,615, forward strand.
GGTAATGCCGGAACTCCGTGCGTAGCCTTGGCAGGCGCTCCAGGTCGAATACCTGCTCAAACTCCGGATACCGCGCCATCAAGTTTGGGCGGGCCGTGCCAAAGCCGCTCTCACTGAACTTGGCCTCCACCAGCAAGTCGCCCAGCTGCATGTCGGCTTCCGTCCGGTCGTCGTAGCCGCCCCGCAGCGGCGTGTGGGTGCGAACGCCGAACTGCGGCTGCACGCCGGGCTCCACGTTGAGCAGACGGTAGAGCACTGCGGAGCGGCAGGTGCCGGGCGCGCAGAACATGTTCATCAGCAGGGCGTCAGAACTGGCAGCGCAGTCCAGTTCGCAGCGCTGCCGGTCGCTACTGCGGGGCACCCGGTCTGACGCGGTGTAGGCCTTGGTAAGCCTGCGAGCCCACTCCGGACGAGCGATGATGCGCCGATAGGCTGCGGGGTAGAAGTTGCCGTGCGTGCCGTCCTCGCTGCTGCTGTAGATGACACTTTGAACCGCACCATACGTGGTCTCGTGCATGTGGCCGGCAGCCCGCACCAGATTGCGTGCACTGACCTCACGCCGCAGGTTCGATGCAGTGCTGACACGGTCAGGCGGCTCGGAACTGCGGTGTGGCATAGCCTGATTGTAGGCGATGAGAAGGCGAATGCGAGCAGCCTACAGCGGCATGTGCCGCAGCTTTTCAGCTCGGACATCCGATGCTGTGAATACGGCCACGAACGGCGCACTGCCAGCCGCGGACTGGATCGCTTCACGACCGCCCTGCTCGCGATCCACAAGGCAAAGCACAGCGGCGACGTGCATGCCAGCGACACGTACTGCCTCAATGGCCGTCAGGGTAGAGCCACCGGTTGTGCATACATCATCCACCACGACCACCGGAGCGCCCTCACGCACATAGCCTTCGAGCTGTCGTCCCATGCCGTGCGCCTTCATGACTTTCCGGACGAGAAACCCCTGCACTTGGGCAGTTTGTGGATGCAGCAGGTGCCACCATGCGGTGGCTGAGGCGGTGTTCGACACCAGCGGGTCGGCCCCCATAGTGAGGCCGCCTACGGCCTGTGCCTGTGGTGCGTGTTGCCGGATGAGCTCTGCGAAAATGAGACCGCTCAGGCGACCACCCTCGGCATCTAGCGTGGTCGTCCGGCAGTCGATGTAGTAGTCGCTCTTTGCGCCGGAGGCAAGGGTGAAGTCACCCAGCCGGAACGAAAGCTTCGCAAGGAGCGAGAGCAGGGCAGAGCGGTCGGCGTGCAGGGCGGTGCTGAGGTCCATGATGAGATTCTATGTGCGTTGTTTCGAACACTTCCTGCACGTCATCCTGAGCGGAGCGAAGGATCCCAGCGATGCCTGTCGATCAGTATGTAGCTGCGGACTTTTCGCGTGAGAAAGCTATACGCTGCAGTGTGTAAGTCGAATGCCTCGGGATCCTTCGCTGCGCTCAGGATGACGGAGCTTAGCGCGAGCCGAGCTTGTCCAGGTGGCGGAACGCGCCCGTGTAGAAAAAGATGATGACAAAAATCCAGCCGTTATAGACCGCGTGCACCACGGCGCTGGCCGCTACGGAATTGAGGCGAATGCGTACGGCGGTCAGCACACCGCCCACCAGCCAAAGCACGGCCACGGCGCTCCACGCAAAGCCGAGCTGCTTGGCGTGCATGGCCGCGAACAGGCCGCTACTGACGATGCCTGCGGCGATCCACGCAGCGGGGCTGGAGCCGGGCGGAAAGGCGCTTACTGCCGGTGATGGTGCGAGACTCTCATTGGTACTGCCCAGCTTGCGTGCGCACCAATCCCAGGCGATGGCGAGGCCACGCAGCAGAAAGCCTCGAAAGAAGATTTCCTCGCATACCGGCGCAGCTAGGGTGCCAAACAGTGCCACCACCCAAACATCCGACGGGTGCCGGAAAAACTCGTCGATCGGCATCTCTTTCTGCAGGTTCAGGCGGCTTTCCAGCAGCTGCGCCACAATGCTGAGGAGTACACCGCCCGGAATGAGCCAACTCAGGTAGCGACCGACCGTCCGGCGATGCCAGCCAATGCCCTCGCCAAAGCTGCGGTGCCACATGCGCGGGAACACGAGCACGGCGAACATCGCCGTCAGTGCAAAGGTGAGTGCTTCAATGAGGATGTTGGTTTTCGGAAACCCATGCGTCAGCTGCGATACGTCACGCGGCAGCAGGTGCAGCCGAATGCCCACCGCCGTCACGATGACACCCGTAACCAGCAAGGCAATGAAGCCCACCAGCAGCAACAGCAGCGTGTAGCCGAGGTTTGGCTGCGGCTTCAACGCGGCAGGTTCCTGCGCAGCCGCGGCGTCGGCGGTACTCAGCGTGCGGATGTAATCTTCAGGCCGGAACTCTGTGCTCATGCGGCCTTGGGCTCCAATTGTTTCTTCGCCTTGCTCTTTGCGGCGGACTTCTTGGCCGCGGCCTTACGCCGTGCCGCTCGCTCCTCGGCGCTGGGGGCGAACTTGGTTGCATTCGCCACTTCGGTCTTGATCGCCTTCGGTGCAATGTACGCCGGTGCGGGGCCGCGCTCGCTACCGGGCCGCTCTGCATACAGCTTGGCCAGGAACGCGCCGGTGTGCGATGTGGGCACTTTGCTGACCTGTTCCGGCGTGCCCGCGGCGACGACCGTGCCACCACCCTTGCCACCCTCCGGTCCCATGTCGAGGATCCAGTCGGCATTGCGGATGATGTCGAGATTGTGTTCGATGACCAGCACCGTATTGCCCAAATCGACCAGCCGCTGCAGCACTTCAAGCAGCTTGCGCACGTCGTCGAAGTGCAGACCGGTCGTGGGCTCGTCCAGCAGGTAGAGCGTGCGGCCCGTCTGGCGCTTGCTCAGCTCTTTGGCCAGCTTCATGCGTTGCGCCTCGCCACCGCTGAGCGTGGTGGCGGACTGGCCCAGGTGGATGTAACCCAGGCCGACATCGATCAGCGTCTGCAGCTTCTGCTTGATGTTGGGCAGGTCGCCCAGCACGGCCAGCGCGTCGGCAATGGGCAGGTCCAGCACGTCGGCGATGCTGTAGCCGTTCAGCTTCACTGCCAGCGTTTCCTGGTTGTAGCGGCGGCCGTTGCACACGTCGCACAGCACGTAGACGTCCGGCAGGAAGTTCATTTCGATGCGGCGCTGGCCGTCGCCCTGACAGGCTTCGCAGCGGCCACCCTGCACGTTGAAAGAGAAGCGACCCGACTTGTAGCCGCGCTCACGCGAGTCCGGCAGCATGGCGAAGTACTCGCGAATGGCGGTGAACACACCTGTGTAGGTCGCGGGGTTCGAACGCGGTGTGCGGCCGATGGGGGACTGGTCGATCTGCACCGCCTTGTCCAGCTGATCGATGCCGAGCACGGCTTTGTGCTGACCCGGTTCTTCCTTGCTGCGATACAGTTGCTTTGCCAGCGAGCGGTACAGGAT
>CALMRM010000068.1 GCA_937871605.1 uncultured Terriglobus sp.
CATGTGGAACTGGCCAACCGCCAGCATTTCCTTCTCAAAGTGGTAGCCGAACACGTCGGCGTCGCCGTCGTCGGCAGAGGCAATGCGTTGCTTTTCCTGCAGCTGGTGCACGGTGACCAACTGGTCGCGGAACTTGGCGGCGAGTTCATACTGCTCGTTCACGGCGGCGTCGGCCATGCGGCCCTTCAGCCGGTCTTCCAGCTCGCTCTCGCGGCCTTCCAGGAACAGCTGCACGTCGCGGATCGCCTCGCGGTAGCTCTCCGGTGCGACCGTGTTCTCCACGCAGGGCCCCATGCAGCGCTTGATGTAGAACTCCAGGCATGGCCGCGGATGGTAGCGGTTCAGGTCCACCTTGCAGCTGGGGATCAGGAATGAGCGGTGGATCAGGTCCACAATGCGGTAGGCCAGGTTGCCGGGGAAGTATGGGCCGAAGTACTGGCTGCCGTCCTTGCGCAGGCGGCGGGTGACGAAGACCTTGGGGTGGCGCTCGCCCAGCGTCAGCTTGACGTAGGGGTAGGTCTTGTCATCGCGTAAGAGGATGTTGAAGCGCGGCTTGCGCTGCTTGATCAGGTTGTTTTCGAGCGCCAGCGCCTCGTGTTCGTTGGCCACCTGAATGTAGTCCACATCCACGGCTTCACGCATGAGCGAGCCGGTTTTGCGGTTGGCCTGCGAGCTTTCCAGCAGATACGAACCGACGCGGCTGCGCAGGTTTTTCGCCTTGCCGACGTAGATGACCTCACCCTCGGCGTTCTTGTACAGGTACACGCCGGGCTGCTTGGGCAGAGTCCGAATTTTCTGCTGGAGGTCCATGGTGGGGCGACTGCTGCGGGCCGCTGCTCTTGCGAGTGACTGCTTGCGCATTTCCAGTTTAGATGGAACGCGAGTGGGAAATTTTTGCCGGTACCTGCACCGGGCGCAGTGCACAGCTTTTCGGCGGCACCGCCGGCTTAGCGCCGCTAACATGTGTCTGATGTGTAAGTTATGCAATACGACTCAGGTTTGGCCCACAACATGCATGGTTTCTCTCAGGAAACATCGTGGTCGGAGGAATTTGCATGACTGTTGTCTCTCCCAAGTCTGTTACCAGGGCGGTGCTCACCATGGGTGCGGCCGCCATGGTCCTGCTACTCAGCACCGGCTGCAGCTCCAAACGGTACGTTCGCGCGCAAGCAGCGCCCATTGTTCAGAAGACGAACCAGTTGGACGCACGCACGGCCCAGGACCATCGCGACATCACAGACACCGACCAGCGCGCACAGCAGGGCATTGCCAAGGCGCAGAGTGCCGCAGACGCTGCCGATCAGCATGCAGGCGCGGCCGGACAGCAGGCGACCGCAGCGCAGGGTGCAGCCCAGGAGGCCTACAACCGTGTGGATTCGCTGGCTGGCACCGTTGCCGGGCTGGACAGCTACAAGCCGCTTGCCGATGTGAGCGTCACCTTTGCGTTTGACAAGTCCGTGCTGACGGCGGCGGACAAGCGCGAACTGGACACAGTGGCCACCAATCTCACCACGACGAAGCACTTTATTTTGGAACTGACGGGGGGCACCGACTCCACGGGCGATGCGCAGTACAACTATGCGCTGAGCCAGAAGCGCGCCGATGCGGTGGCGCAGTATCTGCAAACCCGGTACAACATTGCGCCGCACCGCTTTTACCTGGTGGGCATCGGCAAGGACAAGCAGGTGGCCGGTGGCCGCAAGGTCAACCGGCGGGTCGAGGTGCGCGTGCTTGCAAACCAGCAGGAGGACACGGTGGCTGCCGCGCCTCGCGCTACAAACCCGAGCTAGTGAATTGAGAGAGTGCCTGACGCTGGCGGCGTGACCGTCAGCGTGCTTGCGTCTAGGTTTTAGGGCGCGCCTGTGGCGCTCCTCCGCATGTTGCACGGTGACCTAGGCCTTCGGCCTAGGCTGGTTTGGGTCGGGCCTTCGGCCCTGCCTAGGTCACGCCTGTGGCGCTCTGCTGCATGTTGCACGGATGACCTAGACCTTCGGCCTAGGCTGGTATGGTTCGAGCCTTTGGCCCTACTTGGGTCTGCTGACTTCCTGCTATCAGCGCGTGGGTGCGTATCCAAGCCTAGTATCTGAGCGGGCTTCCCTAACTCACTAGTATGTGAGCGGGCTTTCCTACTCACGAGATTTGCAGCCTGCTCAGCGTGACGCGAGTGAGCCGATCATGTGGCCCATCTTGTCACGCTTGACCTCGAGGTACTTTTCCGCGGTTAGTTCCGCCGCGACCTCTGCGCTGATGCGCTCCGTTACCTGGATGCCGCGGCTCTCCATGGCTGCGACCTTTTCCGGATTGTTGGTGATGAGCCGGATGGTGTGGAAGCCGAGCTGCTTGATGACCTCGGCGGGCAGGTCAAAGTCACGGTGGTC
>CALMRM010000069.1 GCA_937871605.1 uncultured Terriglobus sp.
CTCTTCGGCGTAGTCGCCGGCCTGCTCCTCCGTCTCGCCGAAGCTGTGGTGCTCCGACAGGTAGCCATAGGTATTGCGGTCCGTCGGAATGGCCACGCCGATGGAGGACACTACCAGGCGATGCGCTTCGCGCGTGCTGTTTTCCGCAACCACGGCAAAGACCACCTCACCTGGATTCAGGTAGGTCAGGCCTTCCTTGCGGGTAATCATCTTGCACTTTGGCGGAAAGATAGAGGAGACACGAACCAGGTTCTGTGCCGCGATGCCGGCGTCACGCAACGCCATCTCAAAGGAGGTAAGCCGCTCCTTGTGCCGGCCAACGCCTTTGGTGAAAAAAAGGCGTTTCGGAACCATGTTCATGCCCAATGTTGTAGTGCCCTCCAGGGTGGTTCGGGTCCGCCGCTCGCGCGTAAGCCCAGCAAGCATTATCACATGGGCAGAGCGCCAGAAAGCAGCTGTGCACACCTTGAAAGTCGTTGCAGGGCGAAATTGACCGCCCATTTGCAGTAGCGCTGCCCGCTCGTGTCATCGCTACGGTTTTGCTTTAAAACCGAAGCGTCTTCACCGTTACATGGCCATGAGCGGCAGGCTTTCCGTCAGGTAAAAGGTGGGAACGGCGGGGAACTGCTCCTGCACCAGGACGAGCGTGCGAAAGTCAAAGCTCTGTATCGCACAACGGTCTGCCATGCCTGCCTTGGTGATGATGCCGGCCAACGTCGTTACAAAGGTTTGCGGATCGACGGTGTGGTTGGGTGGCAGCTTGCGCATGGCCTCGCTGGACTGCGCGGTGACCGGCGGCAGGATCTTTGTTTCGATGTTGAAGCGCACTGTGCGCGCATTGGCGGCACGCTGCTGCGCCTGCGGGTGCTGTTTGCCTGCGCCGGTGCTGTAGTAGTCCGCGTAGAACTGGACGAAGCGGAAAAGCTGCGCGACATAGGTGGGAACATACGGATTGGTGAGGTGCTCCTGCGCGGCGAAGGCGACAGCGACCGGCGACAGGGATAGGTCATTCTTCTGGTCGGGGCCAAAGTGCAACTTGTCACAGACAAAGGTGCGCTGGGCATCTGTAGAGGAGATATCGCGCAGGTACACGCGATTGTCCATGGTGTAGGGGGAACCGTCGGCGTGGCGGCAGCTTTGCGGGTTGTAGAACTGGTCATGCCAGATCAGCGACACGTGGTCGGTGGAAACGCCGGTGTCGGTCTCCAGCTCCGTTGCAAGCTGGTCCAGGCCGCTCTCGAAGGAGGGCAGCGTGTTTTCCGGGCGCAGGCCGCGACCGCCTCGGTGTGCCGATACCACAAAGTGCTGCAGCTTGGGATCGTCTGGCCTCTGCGCACGCTCCTCACGTAGCACCTGCTGCAAGAGGTCGGGCCGATCGCTGATCAGGCCATCCACGCCAGCGCGGATCACGGCGCGCATCTGCTCGGGGTTATTGGTCGTCCACGGTACCACACGGATGCCCTGCGCCTGCAGCGCCGCGACGGGCACGGCTGCGGTGTCGGCAGGCAAGCCGAACGCGGCGGGTGCAATGGTGTGGTCGTTGGGCGAAAGCAGTGGCACGGGCGCGCCGTGCGCTTGTGCATGCGCCTTGGCCCCCTGCATGAGTGAGAGCCACGGGTTGGCCTGTGCCGGTGCTACGGTCTGTGCTGCAAGAGTGCTGCCCATGCTCAGGAGTGATGCGGCGAGGAGAACTGTGCGCATGCTGTCAGCATCCGGGACAGAGATGAACGGGAGGTAAAAAGCCCCGCCCTGGACGGATTTCTCACGAACCGGCGATCGTCATGCCCTCGACGCGGATGCAGGGTGAAGCGGATGAGCCGCGAAACACGAGGTCATTGCCCACCGCAACGATGTTCTTGTACATGTCTTTCAGATTGCCCGCGATGGTGATCTCCTCTACCGCGCCGGTAAAGGTGCCATTCTCGATCCACATGCCTGTAGCCCCTTGCGAATAATCGCCCGTCACCAGGTTCACGCCGCTGCCCAGCACCTCTGTTACATACAGGCCGTTCTGCACCTCCGAATAATCTCGCGTGGCGAGAGCACACCAGGTTGCAGGTAGAAGTTGCCGCTGCCAATCCCCGGCGCACCCGCCAATCCGCGCGAGGCATTGCCGGTGCTGCGCGTGCCCAGCTTGCGGGCAATGTAGGTGTTGGTCACATAAGTCTGCAGGATGCCATCCTGCACGATGACTTTGCGCTGCATGGGCAGGCCGTCGCCGTCGAACGGCAATGTGCCGAAACCGCCCAGGCCGGGCTCCAGCATCATGGTGCCGTCGTCGATGACGGTGACCAGCGGGCTGGCGACCTGCTCGCCGAGTTTGCCCGCGAACATGGTGGCATTGCGGTAGACAGCATCGCCGTTCACGGCGTCGAAGATGTCGCCGATGATGCCGCGTGCAATCTCGCGCGAGAAGACGATAGTGGCCCGCTGCGTGGGCACACGTCGCGCACCCAGGCGGCGCAGGGCGCGCTTGGCGGCCTCGCGGCCCACCTCTTCCGGCGTGTCCAACTTGCGCAAGGTGCGGGCGCTGCTGCCCCAGCCATCGCGTTGCATGCCGCGCTCGTCCTGCGCGATGGGCGCGCAGCCAATGCCACAGTAGCTTTTGCGATACTCGCCCGCAAAGCCGCGTGAGTTGGCGATGGCCTTGTGCGAGGTGGCCGCGGTAAAGGTGCCGCCATCGCTGTTCTGGATGCGCGTGTCCGCCGCCATGGCCGCGGCCTCGGTCGCGCGCGCCATCTCGATGCGGTCCTTCGCCGCGAGCCGGTACACGTCGTCGAAGTAGATGCCGAGGCCCTCGCCGTTGCGCAGGGGGGAGTACTCGCTCGCATCCGGCAGGCCCGCGAACGGATCTTCCTCGGTGATCTTCGCCAGCTCTACCGCGCCGCTGATCATGCGCTGGATCGAAGCATCACTGAAGTCGTTGGTGCTGGTGCTCGCGGTGCGCTGCCCGTTGAACACGCGCAGGCCGACCGCGCGTGAGGTGGACTCCGTCAGCGTCTCCACCTGGCCCAGGCGCACCTTGGTGGAGAACTCGTCACCCTCGTAAACGACAGCTTCTGCGTCTGTCGCACCGGCATGCATGGCGCGGTCCACAATCTCTTGCGCGAGCTGTTCGAGGATGATCTTAGTGCTGACCGGCATTAGCGCACAGACTCGGTGAGCTGCGCTGCGCTCTGCTCGCGCTCCTGTCGCTCACGCAAGCCAGCTTTCTTGGCTGACAGTGCTGCGTACACGCCGAAAGCACCGATGAGGGAGAACATGGCCAATGTCACGATCAAGACTTGCGTAAACGAGAGCATGTGGGTTACTCCTCCTCATCCAGAACCGCAAGCAACATAGCGATACTCAGGAGAACAAGCGTCAACAGAACACTTGTTACAACCAGCCTCAATGTTACGCCCTGCACACCTCGCGCGACTAACTCATCCAGTATCGGAAACACGGCTAGAAGCACGGCAGCTTCTGCAAAGAAGGTCTCAAGCACTTTCGAAACTCGCAACCATGCTTTGCGGGTCAGTTTGGACATGAGCCTGACTGTAACTCACGGCACCCGTGTCTCATGACCCCGTGCCACCCACCGTCATCCTATCCAGCTTGATGGTCGGAGCGCCTACGCACACCGGCACGCCCTGGCCGCGTTTACCGCAGGTGCCCACACCCTCATCGAGTTGCAGATCGTGGCCCACCATGCTGACGTATTGCAGCGCCTCCGGCCCATTGCCGATGAGCATGGCACCCTTGACCGGCGCAGTAATCTTGCCCTCCTCGATGAGGTAGGCCTCGCTGGCCGCGAAGACGAACTTGCCATTCGTAATGTCCACCGAACCGCCGGAGAAGTTCGCCGCGAACAGGCCACGCTTCACACTGCGCAGGATGTCCGCCGGATCGTCCTGGCCGGGCAGCATGTAGGTGTTGGTCATGCGCGGCATGGGGATGCTCGCGTAGCTTTCACGGCGGCCGCTGCCGGTGCCGGGCAGGCCCATCAGCTTCGCCGAAAGCTTGTCGCTCATGTAGCGGCGCAGCATGCCGTTCTCGATCAGCAGATTGTTCCGCGTGGGCGTGCCCTCGTCGTCCACATTCAGGCTGCCACGACGGCCTGGCATGGTGCCGTTGTCTGCGACAGACACCTGGTCTGTCGCAACGCGCTGGTCCATGAGTCCGGCAAAGGCCGACTGCTTTTTGCGGTTGAAGTCGGCCTCAAGCCCATGGCCAACAGCCTCGTGGATGAGCACGCCGGGCCAGCCCGGCCCTAGCACCACTTCCATCTCACCGGCGGGTGCTGCCTCCGCGGTCAGCTGCACGATGGCCTGCCGCGCGGCCTCCTCTGCAAAGTACTCCGGCGTGCGCACAGTGGTGTAGTAGTCCAGCGTCACGCGCCCGCCACCACCGCCAGAACCACGCGCCGTCGCACCCTTGCCGCCGTCCGCCGCGGGGTCGTTCGCAAGCACCGACACGCTGAAGCGGCTGAGCGGCTGCGTATCGGCGGCCCAGGTGCCGTCGCTGCCAATCACCAGAATGTGCTTGACCTCGTCGCTGAAGCCCGCGCGCACCTGCGTAATGCGGCTGTCGTAGGCGCGCGCTGCGCGATCGGCCCGCTGCACCAACTGCAGCTTCGCCGTAATCTCCGCATCCAGCCCAACGACCGGGTAGAGGTCGTGCACGGCAGCCGTCACAAAGCCCTGTATCTGCACCGTTGCGGGACCGCTAGCAATCAGCGCCGCTGTTTTGGCCGCGTGCAGCAGCCGGTCTTCCTCGAGCGAATCCGTATAGCTGTAGCCGGTGCGCTCACCGCTGACGACGCGTACGCCGCACCCACGGCTGTGGCTCGCGCTGGCGGACTTGACGATGCCTTCATCAATGCCGATGGACGACGACGTCATCGATTCAAAGTACAGTTCGGCAAAGTCTCCACCCGCGACGAGCGCTGCGGCCAGGCAGCGGTGCGCCATGGCAGCATCGATACCGAAGTGTGACTGGACGTGAGAGGAATCGTTCGCGGTGTGCAGGATGGCCGAACTGCTCATTGTTAACAGGATACGCGTCGCCCCGGCACACCTGCCTAGGCCCTGTGCTACGGTCAGACACATGCAAGCGACACCGTCGAGCCCATCCGATTCGCGCTATCCCGTCGGCCATTGGCAGCGGCCGAAAGACGTGGATGCCGACACGCTCTTGTACGCGTTGGACATGCTAGGCGAACTGCCGCAGAACCTGCGTGTTGCCGTCCAGGACCTGGAAGACGACCTACTGGAAACGCCCTACCGTGAGGGTGGCTGGACCGTGCGGCAGGTGGTGCACCATCTTGCCGACTCTCACCTCAATATGTACACCCGCATCCGGCTGGCGCTCACTGAAGATGCGCCGACCATTCGCCCATACGACGAGAAGGCATGGGCCGCCCTGCACGACGCGGAGGCCGCACCGGTGGAGTGGTCGCTGGAATTGTTGGAGGCGCTGCACGCACGGCTGCTGATGCTGCTGCGCTCGCTGACACCGGCACAGTGGGCGCGCACGTATATCCACCCGGAAAGCGGTGTGATGCGGCTGGACGAGGTGGCCACCCTGTATGCCTGGCACAGCCGCCACCACGTGGCCCACATCACCGCACTGCGCACGCGCCAAGGCTGGTAGCGTGCCAGCCGCACCCGAGCAGCCACCTGCGGAGATTGCGCAGGAGATTGAGTCCTATCTCGCCGGAAATCCTGCCTGCGTCTTGCTGCAGGAGGGCAAGATCCTATTCGATTTACGCGAGGCTCGCTACTCGCTGTCGCAGGAGCATGGCCGCTGCACGCTGCACCTGTGGAGTGACGAGCGCAACCTCCTGCGGCGCGTCGTCTCGACAACCGCGCGAAAGCATTCTCTGCGTTTGGCCACGACACGCTTTGGCCAGCGTGAGCCGCAGATGCTGGAGCTTACCGTGCAGGGCGACCGTCGCACGCCCACCGCACGCGACACCACGCGACGCCGCTATGCCGCGCTGCTGGAACGAGCCATGCAACGACATAGCCCGGAGTGGAAGGCCGACAGCTTTCGCGTGAGCATGGATCTGGAGCAATCGTTCGGTCCGGCGTACGCGCGCGGCGTGCTGCACCGCGGACAAGACGCCTGGGCCGTCGTCGGGGTCAACGCGGAGGAGTCGCAGGCCATCATCGACGGCGTGCTGACGGTCGGCATCCTGTGGCTGCACCTGCAGCGTGAACGCGCAGGCGGCAAGCGGCTGTTTCGCGGCTTGCGCCTGGTGCTGCCGAAGGGCACGGCTACCACCACGCTGGCGCGGTTGCAATGGTTGCGGACGGATGCCGCACAGTGGGAACTGTACGAGCTGAACGAGCACACGGAAGAACTGGTGGAGCGTGATGCCGCGGATACGGGAAACCTGGTGACACGGCTGCTGCACGCACCGGACACCTCGCTGGCCAGGGAGCGTTTCGGTGGGGCGGTGGCGGAAGCCATGCAAGTGGTACCTGCTGCCATGCAGGCCCATGTCGAGCAGCGGCTGCGCTCGTCCACGGAGCTCGCATTGCTGCTGCATGGGTTGGAGTTCGCGCGCATCCGCATAGGTGCGGCGGCCAACTCGTTCGCTCGCACGACGGCAATCACCTTTGGTGCGGGTGCGCAGGAAACGCCGCTGGACGAGGCGAACGAACCCATGCTGCGCAACTTCGTGCAGCGCCTATTCGAGCGACGCCACGCGGGCGGTTCGGTCAAGGATCCGCTCTTCCGCATGGCACCCGAGGCCTGGCTTGAGTCCACCCTGCGCGCCAACATCGGCCCGCTGACAGAGGGGCAGGGGAGCCTTTCGCAGTTCGACGCGGCACACGTGTATGCACAGGTGCCCGCCTTCCAGGCCAGCGACCGCGGCATGCTAGACCTGCTGACCGTCACGCGCGACGGACGGCTGGCTGTGTTGGAACTGAAAGCCGATGAGGACCTGCACTTTGCCCTGCAGGGGCTCGATTACTGGCTGCGGGTGCGCTGGCATCACACCCAGACGGTGGATGCCTCCACCGGCCTTGGAGCGTTCCAGCACCACGGCTACTTCCCCGGCCTGCGGCTCTCGCCGGAGCCTCCACGTTTGTACCTGGTCGCGCCCTCGCTGCGCATCCACCCTGCGACACAGACGGTGCTGCGCTACGTTAAGCCAGAGGTGGAGTGGACCGTGCTGGGGCTGGGGGAACGCTGGCGCGAACAGGTAAAGGTCGTCGTGCGGGAGCGTTCCTCGGGCTAATTGCGTACGTGCAAGCTGCACTGCTGCGTACGCGAGCTGAAGCTCGTCGGTTACCAGTAAACCTGTGCACGCGCCGCCAAGTTTACGGACTTCCGTACGCACTACCAAGTCCGCGGACGTTGCGCAAAGGCCACTAAGTTCACGGACGTTCCGCCCGCGCCACCAAGTCCGCGGACGTTGCGCACAATGCACCCAAGTTTGCGGACGTTTTACTGTATGCTCCACCACCCAGGTCCTATGCAGAGGCTTCAGGGCCAAAGGTGCAGAGGCTTCCAGGCCAAAGGCCCGTGGCATACCAGCCTAGGCCGCAGGACTAGGTAGCAGGCGTTGTAAATACTGAGCGCCAAAGGCGCGACACATAGTCCCTTGTTGTAAGCAACGGTCGCCATGCTAAGCGTCGCGGCTGTTCACGGAGCGCCACAAATCGATGTCGGGCGTATCCACGGCGTACCTGTCGATCTCCGCAAGCTCGTCTGTAGAGAAGTTAAGGTTCTTAATCGCATCCAGCGAATCGTCCAGTTGCGCCACGGTGCGCGCGCCGATGAGTGACGTGGTCACACGCGAGTCGCGCAACGTCCACGCAATGGCCATTTGCGCCAGCGTCTGCCCGCGGCTCTTGGCAATTACGTTGAGCGCGCGCACGCGGTCCAGATTTGTATCGCTCAGCAGCGTTTTGCTGAAGCTGGTGCCCTCGGCATCCGTGCGCGTCGCGACTGCATTGCCGCTGATGTACTTGTTCGTAAGCAGGCCCTGCGCCAATGGCGAGAACGCGATGCAGCCTACACCCAGCTCGCCCAGCGTCTGCAGCAGGCCCTGCTCCAGGTAGCGGTTGAGCATGCTGTAGGACGGCTGGTGAATCAAGAGCCGGACGCCTTCATCCGCCAGGAGTTTGTGCATGATCCGCGTGCGTTCCGGCGAGTACGACGACACACCGACGTACAGCGCTTTGCCCGACCGCACAATGCCCGCCAGCGCGCTCGCTGTCTCTTCCATCGGTGTGTTGAAGTCCGGCCGGTGCGTGTAGAAGATGTCCACATACTCAAGCCCCATGCGCTTGAGCGACTGGTCCAGGGAGGCGACCAGGTACTTCTTCGAGCCACCAATTCCGTACGGCCCCGGCCACATGTCCCAACCCGCTTTGCTGCTGATGATCAGTTCATCGCGGTGCGTGCGAAAGTCTGTGTGCAGCACCTTGCCAAAGTTCTCCTCGGCGCTGCCGTACGGCGGCCCGTAGTTATTGGCCAGATCGAAATGGTTCATGCCGCGGTCAAAGGCGCGTCGCAAGATGGCCCGGCCGGTCTCGAACACATCCGCTCCACCGAAGTTCTGCCACAGCCCCAGAGCGACCGGCGGCAACTGCACACCGCTCTTGCCGCAGCGTCGAAAGGTGGCATCGGAGTAGCGGTCCGCGTTTGCGGTGTACACGTCGGGGAAGGCCATGCGTGCGGCTCCTGAGCGGGGTGAATTTGGTGAGAATGCGTGCGCCGTCCACTGTGATGCACAAAGCGCTGCAGTTTGCGTGCAGAAGTGCGCAGATAGCGTGCAGAAACCATGTTTGGAGCGCCCAAAACACCACGCACGTGGTTGTTAAAGCAGCGTTTTTGCACGCCTAAGTGCCGCAAAATGTCTGCAAAATGCGCTGTTCTGCACGCGCCGGAGCCGCAAAGCGATGTTGCCCCGGTTTTTCGACATACGGACTGCCTGTAACGCTTAGCAGCTGCTCAAAGGGCCCGAAGTCCTGCCGCAAAACCGCCGCGTCGATCACCTCCTGCACCAGGTGGTTGCGCGGGATGTACACCGGGTTTGTTCGCTGCATGGCTGCGTTCCGTTACTCCTGCGAAGTGCCGCCCGAGGCAAGCCGCAGGAGCCAGCGGCTGTGCCACGCATCGAAAACCGCCGGGTCGCTCAACTGCTCTCGCGCACCGGAGCCGTCCTCCTCCGAGAGATGCCGGAAGGTTAGCGTGAAATCCGCCCGGCCCGCCGCCATGGCCTCCAGCAAATCTCCAATCAGGGTTCCATCCTCCGCCTGCTCCTGCACCAACCCGAGTTTCCTGCGGAAGACGCGTAGGTACGCCGCCTCATACAGCGGGGCAAAGCCGTTCAGCACCTTGTACGCGGCGACCAGCGAACCGTCCTGCGAACCCTCCTCCTCCGCCATGAGCGGCAGTAGGGTTTCGCCGAGGCGTGACAGATTCCACACCATAATGCCGGGCTGGTTGCCATAGGCGTAGCGGCCTTGCCGGTCGATGGCAGAGAAGACCGTTGCCGAGTCGTATGCCTCTAGAAAGGCGCACGGCCCGTAATCGATCGTCTCGCCGCTGATGCCCGTGTTGTCCGTGTTCATCACGCCGTGGATGAAGCCCAGCCCCATCCACTGCGCCACCAGCTTCGCCTGTCGCTGCACCACACCTTCCAGCAGCGCGCGATACCGTTTGGGCTGTCCCGCTGCGGCAGGGTAGTGGCGGCTGATGGCGTAGTCGGCCAGGGTGCGCAGCGATGCCGTATCCTCACGCGCGGCGAAATACTCAAAGGTTCCCACGCGCAGGTGGCTGCTGGCGACGCGCGTCAGCACCGCGCCCGGCAGCATCTCCTCGCGGACAACGGCCTCGCCCGTCAGCACAGCGGCCAGCGCCCGCGTGGTGGGCACACCCAGGCGATGCATCGCCTCGCTCACCAGGTACTCGCGCAGCACCGGTCCCAGCGCCGCGCGGCCATCGCCCCGGCGCGAAAACGGCGTCTGCCCGGAGCCTTTCAGCTGAATGTCGTACCATTTGCCGTCCTGAGCGACGACCTCGCCCAGCAGGCACGCACGCCCGTCGCCCAGCTGCGGCACAAAGTTACCGAACTGGTGCCCGGCATAGGCCATGGCCAGCGGCTCCGACCCGTCTGCAATGCGGTTGCCCGCAAACACCTCTGCACCCTCCTGCGAGTGCAATGCCTCGGGGTTGATCTCCAAGAAGCGCGCCAGCTCGTCATTGACCCGGATCAGCCGCGGCGCACGCACCCGCGTCGGCTCTACCCGCGCAAAGAAGTTCTGCGGCAGCCGCGCGTAGGAGTTGTCAAAGGGGATTGCAATAGGCGCGACGGTGTCCATACCCTATTGGATGTATCAGCGCAGGCGGCGGCGCACTGTCTCGATGACAAGCTCATACTTACGGTGTTTTAACCAGATGCCACCAGGATGCCGAGAAACAGCAACAGCATAGGTCCATATTGATGCATGCTTCTTCTCCTCCAATCGTCCTCATGCCAGCAGGCACTGCCTTTGTCCGTCCTAACAGAAATGGCAGTTTCATGTAGAGGTGAAGCAGGATGAGCTTGAAGGTGGGCTCAGAGGTATGACTTCCGTGCGCAAAACAGGACGAGAACGTTTTAGCTTTGCTGGGCAGCACCTTGAGGCTGACCTGTTGGCGTTTTGGCAGTGGTCGGTATCTTTGTTGAGCAATGCTAGCCGAGGAAGGTTGGCAGAGTACATTGTGGCTTTGGCGCTTGATGTTCCGTGTGAAGTCCGTGCCGAGTGGGACGCTTACGATTTGGAAACACGGGACGGCATCAAGGTCGAGGTGAAATCAGCTGCGTACGTCCAATCGTGGGCACAGCCCAGACCTTCACGCATCAGCTTTGGATGCCAGTGTACTGCGCTTCTTGGTGATACCGCTGAGAGCCGCCGCGTCTCTCAGCGAAGATCCGACGTGTACGTCTTCTCACTGCTGCAAGAATCGGAGCGGAGCCGCGTCAACCCGATGGCGCTGGAACAATGGGAGTTCTATGTAGTCTCCACACTGCTGATGAACGAACGCTTCCCTGCGCAAAAGAGTATTTCGCTTGCGGTCGTGCGGAGCCTAGCATCGGCTGTTTCGTTTATCGACTTGGCTGCGAAAGTTCGTGCCTGTAACGTCCAGCCTCTTCGTAGCATGTTGCGCTGAGAAAGCGTCCACTGAGGTGCGGTTAGTTTAGAGGGCTGTAGGCCCGCCTCATAACAGCCCAGCCCGCAGGGCTGGGTAGAGATCGTAGCAGAGAGAGCCGAGTGCCAAAGGCACGATACATAAAGGCACATGCGGGATCTATGTGTCGCGCATTCAGCGCTCTAACGGACGTGCTGCGGGTACCTGGGCCTTCGGCCCAGGCTGTTTTGTGTCGGGCCTCTGGCCCTGCGGCTTGGCTCCTGGTCGCGGCGGATGTGAACAACCTGTCGTCATGGACGGCAGCGTTGTGCATGCGCTGCTCGCATCCTAAGGGGAGCGAATGCATCCAACTGGCATCTCGTGATGAATGCCCAGGTGTCGCGTATTGCGTATCGCGTATTGCGGACCGTTGACTTACCTGTTTCAAGTGAATGTCGTTAGCACGATGAGGGATGCGGTGCGGGAGCGAACGCGGTGTAGATGGCTGGCTTGGGTTGGGGTGCTGTGTTGCGCTGTTCTTCCGGCGCAAACGCCCGTGCAGAGCATTACCGGGCCCACACGTCCGCAGCCTGTACCCCTGTCTGGTCGCCCGCAGCCCTCGGATCCGGTACTTATCCAGCAGCAGACCGCACCCGCGTCCACACCGGGTGACGTAAATGTGCTGAACAGCACCGTTACGGTGCAGGGGCCTTACGCGGGCGGCAGGCCCGAAGGCAAGGCAACGGGCGAACCCCTGCAGCTCACGCTGGATGCCGCGCTGAAGATGGCGTTACGCAACAACCTGGGCCGCCTGTCAGAAGACGCCGGTGTGCAGCAGGCCGAAGGCCAGCGGCTGGTGGCGCGCAGCGCGCTGCTGCCCAACGTGAACGTGGGCGCGGCAGAGGTCTTTGCCAAGGCGAACCTGCGCACGGCCGGGCTCAAGACCAGCATTATTCCAGCCGCTGTGGTGTACAACTACGACGACCTGCGCGGCCTGCTGCAGCAGTCGGTGCTGGACCTGGTGAGCATCCATCAGTTTCACGGTGCCACGGAGGCGCTGAAGGCAAGCATGGCCAGCGCACGCAATGCGCGAGACCTGATTGTGCTGGCGGCGGGCGGTACCTACCTCCAAGTGACCGCCACGGCTGCGCGGCTACAAGCAAGCAAGGCACAGACAGTGTCGTCTCGCGCGGTGTACATCCAGGCGCGCGACCGGTTTGAGGCAGGTCTCGCGCCGCGGCTGGACGCCACCCGTGCCCAGGTGCAACTGCAAACCGAGGAGCAGCGCACCCTGTCTCTGCAAGCGGATCTGGACACGGAGGCATTGCGGCTGGCGCGCATCATCGGGCTGCCGCCCGGCCAGGCATTTGCCGCGGTTGATGTGTACCGCTACCAGCCGAACACTGACTTCACGTTGGACGATGCGCTGAGCCGCGCCATGAGTCATCGACAGGACCTGGTTGCAGCCGCGGCCAGTGTGCGCGCCGCGGATGCCGCCGTGAAGGCCGCTCACAGCGAGCGGCTGCCTTCGATCGCCATCCACGCGGATGCGGGCATCGCCGGGACCGCGCCCACGCAGACCTCGCTGGGTGTGTATACGGTGCAGGGTATTGTCACGGTGCCGGTCTATAACGGTGGCCACATCGCGGGAGACGTAAAGCAGGCAGAGGCCGCGCAAACGCAGCGCCGCGCCGAACTGGATGATGCCCGTGCGCAAGTGGACCAGGACGTGCGGCAGGCGGTGATTCAGTTGAACGCGGCCAACGGGCAGGTGGAGTTGGCCACCAGCAACCAGGCCCTGGCGCATGAGTCGCTGACGCAGTCCGTGGATCGCTTTCTGGCCGGCATCACTGACACGGTAGAAGTGGTGCAGGCGGAGCAGGCCGTTGTGCAGGCCGACGACGACGCCATTACTGCGCTGTATGAACACAACCTAGCAAAGCTCTCGTTGTCGCGGGCCATGGGCTCCGTGGAAGAGACGTTGCCGCAACTGCTACGAAAGTAGGCCCATGCCCGACGACTTTCACGCACCGCCTGACCACCAGCTGCCCGCGCCGCCAGAGGACCACCTGCTGCCCGCGCCCGGCCAAACCGCACCGACGTCCTCGCCCGCTGGCGTGATGCCTGCCGGGGGCGCCGAAGACCCGTCGCTTGCCATGCGCATGCTCTACGACCAGCAGGCACGTCTACGGGCGGAGCTCGACCAGCTCAAGAAGAAGGACGATAAGGGCAAAGAAGGCGAGAAGGACGACAAGGGTGGGGGCGGCGACAAGGGCGGAGGAGACGAAAAGTCTGGCGGCGAAGAGAGCGGCGATGACAAGAAGAAGGAGCCAAAGAACCGCGGTGACGTTGAGACGCAGCATCGCCAGCGCGCGCGGTACACCTTCCTTGGCGTGCTTGCGCTCATCCCGCTCATCCTGCTGACGGCATGGCTGCTGTGGTACTTGGCCGGGTATGAGAATACGGACGACGCCTTTATCGACGGCCATACGGACCCCATTGCGACCCGCATCAACGGCACCGTGGCGAACGTGTACGTGGAAAACACCTATCGCGTAAAGAAGGGCCAGCTGCTGCTGCAATTGGATCCGCGCGACAACCAGGTGGCGAAGGAGCAGGCCATCGCCAACTACGACCAGTCCGTAGCCGCGGTGCGCGCGCAGGTGCCGCAGGTGCCCATCACAGCAAATCAGCAGGGCACGCAGACCGTGAGTTCCGACCTGGATGTGGTGCGCTACGAGGCGCAGTTGCGACAGAACGAGCGGCAGTACTACGCCGCCATTGCCGACCTGCACCAAGCCGAGGTCAACCAGGCCAATGCCGACCGTGAAGAGGTGCGCTACCGCAAGCTCGTGGTTAAGGATGAGGTGTCGCACGAGCAGTATGATCGGCGCCTGACCGCGCGCGACGCCCAGGCCGCGCAGGTGGCCAGCCGCCGCGAACAGGCAGAGGCCACGCGCCGCGTGATGACGCAGACCGGGGCCGAACTCGAGCAGGCGCGAGCCCGCGCCGCGCGTGACCGCGCCGACCAGCCCCGGCAGATCGAGATGCAGA
>CALMRM010000070.1 GCA_937871605.1 uncultured Terriglobus sp.
TGAGGTACGTTGGGGTGCCGTTGGGCGGGCCACCCTGGACGAAATTCGCCTGCGCGCCGTTGGTTTCACCGATGGGGCTGAAGTAGTCCCAGCGCAGGCCCATGTTCAGGGTCAACGTCTCAGACACTTTGAAATCGTCCTGGAAGTAGGCGGCGTAATACTTGCGCAGATCGTACGTCTTGCTGATGGTGGAGGCGTTCACCGAGTTGGCACCGCCCACGTAGCTGATGCCGCCCGGTACGGTGGTGGCGGTCGGGGTTAGCAGGAGCTGCGCAATGCCGGTGTTGTCTCCACCGCCCTGGGGAGCGGGAACACCGGCGTAATTGCCGTTGAAGCTGTAGTCACCGCGACTTTGCGGCGGCTGCAGGGTGTTGAATCCCACGTCCTGGTACTCAAAGCCCATCTTGAAGCTGTGGCGCCCCACCACCTTGGTAAAGTCGTCCACGAACTGCAATGTTTGGCTGGTTTCGTCCGAGGGCAGGTAGTCGTTGGTGCCCAGGTTGGAAAGGTTGCCGATGAAGATGTTGGGCAGGCCGCCGTTCAGGTTGCCCTGCGGCACGCCCTGGATGCCAAACTGCGCAGGGATACCATCCACGCTGCTCTCCGGTCCGGAGCGGGTGGTGTGCAAGTGGTTGAACCCGATGCGTGCCACGTTGATGACGCTGGGCGTAAACACGTGCGTGTACGCAAGCACGGCCTGCGCCGACTTGGCCGTCTGAATGCCCTGCTGGAAGCCGCCGCCGTCGGCAATGCCGCCAAAGATGCCGGGGATGAACTGCGGATCGTCCACGTAGGAGAAGCGACCGAAGATCTGGTCCTTGTCCTCGGGGTTGTAATCGAGGCGGACGTCAAAGGAGTTGCGGTGTTCGAACACCTTGGGACTGTTCGTATAGTTATTTGAGAAGCCACTGGTGCGGGGCGTCGGAAACAGGTTCAGCAGCTTGATTGCGTTCGCGTCGTAACGGTTGGCAGGCAGTTGGTTCAGGTTGCAGCCGGCAAGAGTGAAGGTCTGGGTGCCGGGACCGCACGTGCCGAACGGATCGCGCAAGTAGACCGTCGCGTTAGAGCTGTTGCGAAAGTTGGAGACGGGATCGACTGCGCCAGCTGCCACGGCGCGAGTGGTGGCCGGGTCCAACACAGTACCGAAGGGGATGATGCGGCCAACGCCGTCCGTTCGGGCTGCGCCGGTCTGACCAGTAATCAGTTCTGCCAGGTTTGTATAGCCGCTATTGCGCTCCGTCAGCGTGGGAACGGTGCCATTGAGCACGGTGCCCTGTACGCGGCGAAAACCTTCGTAATCGCCGAAGAAGAAGGCTTTATTCTTCCAGATGGGACCGCCAATGGTGGCACCGAACTGGTTCTGGCGCAGGCGGCCCTTGGGGCGGCTGGCGTTGTTTTCGAACCAGTCGGCTGCGTCGAGCTTGTCGTTCCGGAAGAACTCCCACACCGCACCGTGGAGGGCGTTGGTGCCGGAGCGGATAGTAGCGTTCAGCACGGCACCGGCAGAGCGGCCAAGCTCGGCGCTGAAGTCCGCGGTCTGCACACGGAACTCCTGGATGGCGTCGACCGGCGGCAGGATAACGAAGTTCGTGCCGTTCAGAAAGTCGGCGGCGTTCGAGTTGTTATCGATGCCGTCGAGTAGGTAGTTATTCTGTGCGGGCTGCAAGCCGTTGGCCGTAAACGCGCCAGAGTTGGCATTGCCGCGGGTGTCAGCCTGCGAGCTGTTGACGCCCGCGCTGAGTTGCGCCAGGAACGTAAAATTACGTCCATTCAGCGGCAGGTTGTTGACGGTTTCGCGGTCGATGGTCTGGCCCACGGAGGACTCATCAGCCTGCAGCTGTGGCGGTGCCGTGGAGACCGTGACGGACTCACCCGCACTGCCCGCCTTCAACTGAATGTCGGCTTTCAGGTCCAGCCCGACGGTGACGGTCAGGTTCTGCTGCGTGGTAGAGGCAAAGCCCGGCGCGGTAACAGTGACCTGGTAGTGGCCGATACGGACGGGTGAGAAGGTGTACGTGCCGCTGTCACCGGTGTGCGTCTCCAGAGAGAGGCCCTGATCGGTGTTCAGCAGCTTGACATCTGCGTTCGGCACTGCCGCGCCGGTGCTGTCCAGCACGTTGCCGGTGATGGATCCTTGATCCACCTGGCCAAAGGCAGGTACCCCTGCCAGCAGTAGCGTGAGCGCTGCAAACCACGCGACAAGATGAATTTGACGAAAGTTAAAGATCGCTCTGCGTACCACTGGCATCCGAAAGCCCCCTTTTAGAGCCAAACAAAACTGCAGTTGCTGCGCTGAAAACGTACGTGCGCATACATGGACTGAGGCCGCCATACTAGGCAGCCTCAGCAAAGTGTGTCAATGGTGAATGTCGGAGCTTGACACAGGCAAAGGTTCTGCCGCACGCGTGGGCATGCCTCCGCGCGTGACGGAGCGGGCGCTGTGCTACGGTTGCACCTGGCGGCCCTGGGAAGATTGCCGCATTCTTCGCAATGAAACCTTCCACTTCGTCTCAGCGGGTAAGCAGACGACGGCTGCTGCAAGGGCTGGCGGCGTCTCCGTTGCTCTACCGTGCCGCGCCGCTGTGTGGAGAGTGGTACCTGTCGCCCCCAGGTAACCTGGCGGTGCCTGCCTACACAGAAGCGCGCTTCACGCCGCAGTACCCCGCACGGTCGCCACTTGAGGACGTGCTTCGCCACATTGCACCCGGCTCGGATGCCTACGTGACGGAGGTCTACGCCCAGGAGATTGGCGCGGTGCTGCGGCAGTGGTCTGCCAGCATGCTGCAGGGGCGGCTGGCTGCCCTTGGGCAAACCTTTGACACGGCCATGCGGGCCGCGTCCCTGCTGCCCGTGCAGGAGACTGCCCTGCGCGAGGGCGGTCCCATCCACGCCTCCCGGCGATCCTTCGACCCGGCACTCACGCACACTGCCGCTAGCCTGACTGCCCAGCTTGCCAACTGGTGGCCTGCTGGTCTCCGCATCGTACGGGCAGACTTCGAGATCACGGCGCTTGAGGTGCTGGAGACTGCGCCACTGGCTGTGCGCACGGCTGTCCGCTTTGACATGGTGGCGGGCGCGGCAGACGTCAGGCGTGAGCAACGGACCGGCAGCTGGCAGATGGAGTGGCACCGCAACGCGCCTGTCACTGCGCCTCCCGCGTGGACGCTGTACCGCTGGCAGGTCGGGACGGAGGAGCGCAGCACCCTGCAAGGCTCCGCCTTTGTGGATGTCACGGCGGCAGCGCTCCGTTCCGTGCCGGCGTACAGTGCGCAGCTGCAGCGTGGCTCCGACGAGTGGCGGACGCAGCTGGATGGGGCCAGCGGCATCGACGTGTACGGCAACAACGGTGTGGCCGCGGGCGACTTCGACGGCGATGGCCTGGATGACCTCTATATCAGCCAGCCAGCGGGGCTGCCGAACCGGCTCTTGCGCAATCGCGGTGACGGCACCTTTGAGGATGTGACGGAGCGCGCGGGCGTGGGCGTGCTGGACAACACGGCCTCTGCCCTGTTCGCGGACTTTCGCAACTGTGGCCTGCAGGACCTGCTGGTGGTGTGCGGCACGGGCCCGCTGCTGTTTCAGAACCGGGGTGACGGCACGTTTGCGAAGAAGCCAGACGCCTTCCACTTCGTCACACCACCCGCGGGCACCTTTACCAGCGCGGCGGTGGCCGATTACGACCGCGACGGCAGGCTGGACGTGTACTTCTGCGTCTACAGCTACTACCTGGGGCTGGACCAGTACCACTATCCCGCACCCTACTTCGACGCGCGCAACGGTCCGCCGAATTTCCTGTTCCACAACGAAGGCGATGGCACCTTTGCCGACCGCACTGCGGCCGCCGGGCTGACCGCGGAGAACGATCGCTACAGCTTTGCGTGCGCGTGGGGCGAGTCCACCCAGACAGGCCTGCCGGACCTCTACGTGGTCAACGACTTCGGCCGGAACAACCTGTACCGCAACCGTGGCGACGGCACCTTCCAGGCCGTCTCCACCGCAGCGCATGTGGAGGATGTGGGCGCGGGCATGAGCGCGGCCTGGGGCGACTACAACAACGATGGCCGCGCCGACCTGTACGTGGCAAATATGTGGTCCGCCGCCGGGCAGCGCGTGGCGCAGCAGACGATCTTTCACCCGGAGAGCACGCCTGCCGTGCGCGAGCAGTACCGGCGGCACGCACGCGGCAACGCACTCTACCGCGATGACGGCGCGGGGAGCTTTACCAACGTCAGCCAGGCTGCGGCGGTGGAACTGGGCCGCTGGGCGTGGGCGTCCGACTTCCTCGACGTGGACCACGACGGCCTGCAGGACGTGTACGTGACCAACGGCTACATCACGGCACCCGCGCACGCCCTCACGCATAGCACGGCAGACGACGGCTCAGAGCGCGTGGACCTGTCCAGCTTTTTCTGGCGGCAGGTGGTGGCAAAGTCTCCAGACGACGCCACGCCGTCGCTGGCGTATGAGCACGGCTGGAACGCGCTGAATGAACTCATCCGCACCGACCATTCCTGGAGCGGCAGCGAGCGCAACGTGCTCCTGCGCAACAACGGCGATGGCACCTTCTCGGACGTCGCCGGGCTGCTCGGGCTGGACTGTATCGAGGACAGCCGGTCTTTTGCGCTGGCCGACCTCGATGGCGACGGACGGCTGGAGATCATTCTCAAGAACCGTAGCGCGCCTCAGGTTCGCATCCTGCGCAACGCACTGGAAGGCATCGGCGACAGCATCGTACTGCGTCTTCGTGGGACCAAAAGCAACCGGGACGCCATCGGCGCTGCGGTCACGCTGCAGGCAGGCGCACTGCGCCAGACGCGATGGGTCCAGGCGGGCTCGGGCTTTCTGGGGCAGCATACGAAGGAGCTGCTCTTCGGCCTCGGCAGGGGCGATGCGCCGGTTAAGGCAATGGTGCGCTGGCCGAGCGGAGCCGTGCAGCACTTCGATGGGCTGCCACGCAACCGCCGCATCGAGCTCACCGAGGGCTCGCAGGAGCTGCAATCGAGCGCCTTTCGCGCACCACCAGCAGCCTATGCGGCGGCGCGCATGGAGTCCGCGCTCCCTGGCGCATCGGCGGCAGAGGCACCGGTGCAGACGTGGCTGCTGGACCCGTTGCAGGCGCCCGGGTTCAGCCTCTCCGCTCTGGACGGCTCTCCACACACGCTGCAGGGCGTGCAGGGCCGGGTGGCGCTGCTGCACTTCTGGTCGATCGACGCACCCGCCTCTCCCGCGCAGCTGCAGCAGTGGCAGCGAGCCATGGCCACGCTCGACGCACACAAGATAGCTTTGTTAACGGTTACAGTCGATCGTCTAGAGTCACTCGCAAAGGCGCGCAGCTACAGCACGGCGCAGCGCTTTGCATTTCCGGTGTTGCTGGGTGGCGAGGATGTGCCGGGCATCTACAGCCTCATCTATCGCTACCTGTACGACCGCCGCCGCGACCTGCCGCTGCCGTGCACCTTTCTGCTGGACAGCAACGGCAGGATTGTCAAGGTGTACAGCGGCCCGGTGGACCCGCAGGAGGCCGTCGCGGACGCCCGCTCCATCCCCACCACGCCGGCAGAGCGCAGGGCAAAGGCGCTGCCGTTTTCCGGCGTGCTCCACGACGCGCAGTTCACGCGAAACGACTTCACCTACGGCGTCGCCATGTTCCAGCACGGCTACCTGGACCAGGCTGCGGAGTCGTTCGCACAGGTCGTAGCTGCGCGGCCCGACAACGCGGAGGCGTACTACAACCTGGGCACGCTGAACCTGCGGCGCAACCGCCCAGCCGACGCGCGGCAGTACCTGCAAAAGACACTCCAGCTGAAGCCGAACTACCCCGAGGCGTGGAACAACCTGGGCATGCTCGCCGGTCAGCAGGGGCAGATGGCGGAAGCCGTCACAAGCTTTCAGCAGGCGCTTGCCCTGCGCCCCGCGTATGCCACCGCGTTGCTGAACCTGGGCAATGCTTACCGCCGGCAGCGCAACTATCCCGCTGCTGAAGACGCACTCAAGCGCGCGCTGCAACTGCAGCCTGACGACCCGGAGGCCAGCTACAGCCTGGGCATGCTGTACGCGCAGGGGAACAAGCCCGCACCCGCGGCGGAGTTCCTGAACCGCGCCATCGCACTGCGGCCGGACTACCCCGAGGCGCGCAACAACCTGGGCGTGCTGCTGGTGCGCACCCGCGACTACGCAGGGGCCGAGGCGCAGTTCACGACCTGCATCCAACAGGTGCCGGACTTCGACGAGTCCTACATCAACCTTGCGAGGCTCTACCTGCTGCAGGGCAACAAGGCAAAAGCGCGCGAGGCACTGCAGGCGCTCCTGCAGCGCAAGCCGGATAACACAGCGGCAAAGCAGGGCTTGGCCGCTCTCGACGCTAGCCCGTAGCTCTGTGGTGTAGAGCCGCGATGCGGCATAACGCGGGCCTTCAGCCCGCACGTCCCGTGCGCTGCTTTCCTGGGGCTTCGCCCCAGGCTTTTACAACGCGGACCTTCGGCCCGCACCCGTGTCCTGCTGCGGCCCCATTGTGTCCTACCGGCTCCTTGTGTCTCTCCGCATCTCCATTGTGTCCTTGCGCGGCTCCTTGTGTCCCTCCGCAGCGTTGTGGTGGGCATCGTCTGTCAACGTGAAGCGTTGTGGTGGGGCATCGTCTAACAACGTGCAGCGTTGTTCTCCCGCAGCGCTTGTCAACGTGCAGCGTTGTGATCGGGCATTGTCTATCAACGTGCAGCGTTGTTCTTCCGCAGCGATTGTCAACGTGCAGCGTTGTTCTTCCGCAGCGATTGTCAACGTGCAGCGTTGTTCTCCCGCAGCGCTTACCATCCCGCAGCGCTAGTCATCCCGCAGCGCTAGTCATCCCCAAAGCTTGTCATCCCGCAGCACCCAAAGCTTGCCATCCCGCAGCGAAGCGGAGGGATCTGCATTTCTGCGAACAGCACCCGCGATTGCCTATACTTGGCCCCATGCACCTGCCCCGCCGCCGTTTCCTGGGTTCCACCGCGTTCCTGCTCGGCGGCGCGCTGACGGAGGCGCTGGCCACGCCGGTATGGCGGTGGCGCGACGAGGCCCTCCTGCAGACTGCAAAGGCAAACATCCCGGCTCAACCGCATTTCGTCGACGTCGCCGCACAGGCCGGCGTCACCGCGACGAACGTGTGGGGCGGCATCGACCATAAGACCGCCATCATCGAGGCCAAGGGCAGCGGCCTGGCCTTTTACGACTACGATCACGACGGCTGGCTGGACATCTACCTGACCAACGGTGACCGCCTCGGCACCACGTGGCCCGCAGGCAAGGCACCCACCGCGCACCTGTACAAAAACAACCGCGACGGCACCTTTACCGACGTCACAGAGCACAGCGGCCTGGGCGTCACCGGCTGGCAGACCGGCGTGTGCGTGGGCGACTACAACAACGACGGCTGGGACGACCTCTTCTGCACTTTCTGGGGGCACAACCGGCTGTGGCGCAACAACGGCAATGGCACCTTCACCGATGTGACCCGCGCCGCTGGCCTGCACAGCGAACAGGTGCGCTGGGGCGCGGGCTGCACCTTTCTCGACTATGACCGCGACGGGCTGCTGGACCTGTTCGTCTGCAATTACCTCCAGCTCGACCCGGCGCACGTGCCCATCGCGGACAGCAAGCACTTCTGCCAGTGGAAGGGCGTGCCGGTGATGTGCGGCCCACGCGGCCTGCCGCCGGACACAAACCTCCTGTTCCACAACAATGGCGACGGCACGTTTACGGATGTGTCGGAGAAGGCAGGCATCCTCAAGCCTGGGCCGCGCTACTCCATCACGTCTGTCTCCTACGACTTCGACAACGACGGCTGGCCCGACCTCTACATTGCGGTCGATTCACAGCCCAGCATTCTTTTTCGCAACAATCACGACGGCACCTTTACCGACGTGGCGGTGCCCGCGGGCTGTGCCTACAGCGACGGCGGGCAGGAGCAGGCGGGCATGGGAGTGGCGGTGGCCGCCTACGACGGTGACGGCCACTATGACATCTTCAAGACCAACTTTGCCGACGACACCAGCAACCTCTATCACGCCAAC
>CALMRM010000071.1 GCA_937871605.1 uncultured Terriglobus sp.
TCCCGAGACGGTCAATCGTTTATGCGATCCCAACATCACCTACGTTTCTCTCAGCTTCGACAATCCCGAGCTGAAACGCATCATGCCCTGGGCGGGAACGGCACATGGCCCTCAAGCGGTGATCGATACATATAGCCGAGTTGGCAAGTACTGGCAAAACCATGAGCTACGTGTCACGGACAGACTCGAATCCAGCGATAGCGCCGCCGTGTTCGGCACGTTTACTTACGAATCGAACACGCAGCATCGGACCGTTACCTCACCCTTTTGTATCTTCATTCGCGTCAGTAACGGCAAGATCGTCTACATGCAATTTATGGAGGACACGTTTGGTACCGCGTCAACCTTCAAATCAGGGGGAACGTGGCAGGTACAGAGTGATCCGGATGGCGAAATGATTCAGGTTTGAATACCAACCGACTCGCGCACTGATGCGCACTCGAGGCGATTTGGGCGTCAACTGAAGAGGCCGGATTCGTCGCGAAGACGGTTGTTGACACTTTTCAGACACACGACCTCTTATTCGTCGACGGCTTGTATATGCCTGAATTCGAGGTGCGACTGCTTCCAGAGGGACAGGACCGTATCGGAGTCCTTCCATAAAAGATGGAAGACGCACAAGCAGCCGACAGCGGGCTGGACACAGACGGGCATAGCTTGCTGCGACAGTTTCGCGACTAGCTAGGGCTGGAAAGGCCTTGGTGCAGGCCGGGAGAGCGTAGCATGCCCACTCCCATACCGCAGTCCGTCGAACAGCAGCTCCAGCATCTGTCGTGCGTATTGCGGCTCCTGACCGTCGGCACCCCGGCAGAGTGCGGCGACGGTGAGTAGAAGGTGATCTGCGTCGATGCCGGGTCGGATCACACCCGCAGCGACAGCGGTGTGGAGCAATGATTCAAGAGCCAAGTGCATGCGCTTGGCAAAGTAAGCGGGGAGCGCACTGTAGGCGGGGTCGCCCGAATGCAGCGCATCGGCAAGTCCACGCTTCGCTCCGAAAAAATCCATGAGGCGATGCAGCCATCGGGACAGTGCTTCACCTGGCTCATATTCGCCGGCGAAAGAGGACGCGGCGTCCGCGCAGGCATCAACCTGCGTCTGCATGACTGCTGCAATCAGGTCGCTCCTTTGCGGAAAATGACGGTAGACAGTACCAAGCCCCACTCCCGCTTTTTCGGCGATCTCACGCACTGGGGCATCAACCCCTGATGTGGCGAACACCTCAGTCGCTGCCTGTACCACAGCGGCATAGTTGATTCTTCCGTCCGCCCGCATGTTTCGCGGCTCAGCCTGATTGGGTTTGTTCTTCACGATTCTTTCCGCCGCCCACCAAAGTGCTTGCAAGCGGAACAGCGTTCCGCTTATTATATGGAACAGCGTTCCGCTTGTAAGGATAGCAGACTTACTGTGGGCGCAAGGAGGGAAGAATGGATCACAAACGTATCGCTCTGGTCACCGGTGCCAATCAAGGTGTCGGGTACCAAGTTGCAAAAGGTTTGGCTGCAGATGGTGTCACCGTGCTGGTGGGGGCGAGGAATGCTGAGCGCGGTGACAAGGCGGCTGGAGAGATCGGTCAGGGTGCAATCGGCATGCAGATTGACGTGACAGATCGAGTTTCGATCGCTCAAGCGGCAGAACGGATCCGCAAAGAGTTTGGCCGGCTTGACCTGCTTGTGAACAATGCCGCGATCTCAAATACGCGAAAGGGCAATCTGTCATTGCAGGAGTACGCAAAGATCTCTCAGGCAAGCAATGCGTCACTGGACGAGATTCGCGCGGTTTGGGAAACCAACGTGTTCGGTCCTCTCGCGGTATACCAGGCGATGCTGCCGCTATTGCGTGAGTCGTCGGACGCACGCATCGTAAACGTGTCGAGCGGCGTGGGCTCGCTGACGACAAATGCAGATCCCACCTATCCGTACCACGCGTTCTATGGCCCGGTCTATCCCGCGTCGAAGACGGCCCTGAACGCGATAACCCTCGCAATGATGGTGGAACTGGAAGGCACGCCCATCAAGGTCAACCTGGTGTCGCCGGGCTTCACCAAGACGAACCTCAACGGGTATGCAGGCACAGATTCGCTTGAGGACGGATCGCGTGAGGTCGTGCGAGTGGCAATGCTCGGACCAGACGGCCCGTCCGGCACCTTTACACGTGCCGATAACGTGACCATTTCCTGGTAAGTGGCCGGTGCAGGCGCAG
>CALMRM010000072.1 GCA_937871605.1 uncultured Terriglobus sp.
CGTGCGTGACAGCTCCGGTGCCGTGGTGGCCGACGCCACCGTGACCGTGACCAACCGCGCGACCGGTGTGGTCAGCACCCGCGAGACAGATAGCACAGGCGACTATGAGGTGCCTGCCCTGCGCGTGGGGCAGTATGACGTCACCGTGACACGCACTGGCTTTGCCACCGCGACTGCCTCCAACATTACGGTGTCTGTGGCCGCCCGCCAACGCGTCGATCTCCAGCTGAATGTAGGCGAGGCAAGCACCACCGTGGAGGTCTCCGACGTTGCGCTCAAGGTGGAATCCGACACGAGCCAGCGCGGCGAAACGGTGACGGCGCACCAGGTGGTAGGCCTGCCGTTGGTGAGCCGCAACTACAGTGATCTGGTGGGCCTGGCACCGGGCGTCCGCCAGACCGCCAACGGCGTGACCACCACCAGCAACACAGGCCTGGTGCGCGAAGGCTCGTTCAACGTCAATGGGCAGCGATCCATGTTCAACAACTACCTGTTGGATGGCATGGACAACAACGCCTACGGCGAATCGAACCAGGGCTTCAGCAACCAGATTATCCAGACGCCGCCAGACTCCGTTGCCGCCTTCCAGGTCGTGACCAATAACGAGAGTGCCGAGTACGGCCGGGCCAGCGGTGCCACCATCAACGTGGCCAGCGCGCAGGGCACCAATACGCTGCATGGCCGTGTCTACGAGTTCCTGCGCAACACCGACCTGAACGCCATTGGTTTTTTTGCGCCGCCGGGCGGTACCAAGCCGCAATTTAACCGCAACCAGTTTGGCGGTAACATCGGCGGCCCCATCCTGCGCAACCGCTTCTTCTATTTCTTCGACTACGAGGGGCTGCGGCAGGCGCGCAAACAGGTCAGCAGCGCCACGCTGCCCACGCCCGCACAGCTGAACGGGCGGTTCGGCAAAACCGTGTATGACCCATACACCGGGCAGGCATACGCTGCGGGCACCTCCGTACTGACCTCACCCGATATTTCGCCGATTGCGCGCACCATCGCGGGCGACATTGCTGCGCTGCCAAACCTGGGCACCGCGGCAAGCAATAACTTCACGACGCTGCAGCGCTCCACCAACAAGGGCGACAAAGGTGACCTGCGGCTGGACTACACCATCAACCCACGCAACAGCGTGTTTGTGCGCGTCTCGCAGCTCAAGACCAATGCGCTGGACGCGCCCATCTTCGGCTTGCCGCTGGACGGCAACAGCAACGGCAATCAGCGCATCCTGGATCAGCAACTGGCCGCCGGCTACACGCGCATCATCGGTGCCAACCAGTTGCTGGATGTGCGCGTCGCCATCTCCAAGACCAAAGCCGGTAAGTTTTCGACGAGCATCGGCACCAATCCGGGCTTCACCTTTCCGGGCCTGCCGACAGATCCAACCGTGGCGGGTGGTATCCCCGGCATCAGCATTACGGGCTTCAGCGCGCTGGGCCGCCAGACCACCAATCCACAGTTCCAGAACCCTGCCGTATTGGATCCAAAGGTGAACTACTCCATCCTGCGCGGCAACCACTCCATTAAGCTCGGCTACGAGTTCCAAAAGGTGTGGATGGACGTGCAGGACACCAATCCGCTGTATGGCGGCTTTACCTTCAGCGGCGGCTTCACCCGGCCCTACACCGCCGGCAAGACGACCGAGACGGCGACCAGCGACAACTACTTCGCGGATTTCCTCTTCGGTGCGTCCAGCGTGTATTCGCTATCCAGCTACTTTGTGGCCAAGCTGCGCACGGTCGGCAACTTTGCTTATGTTCAGGATGACTGGAAGGTGTCGCAAAACCTGACGTTCAATATCGGCCTGCGCTATGAGTACGTTTCGCCGTACTCCGACGCGGGGAATCGTTTGACCAACTTCGATCCCACATCCGCAGCCGCGCAGACGGGTGTCAATGCGATCAGCGCGTTTGTTCCGGCCAGCAGTGGTAACAAGTACGGCTTCAGCCCAGACTTCAACAACCTTGGACCGCGTTTCGGCTTCTCCTACGCGCCAGACCCAAAGACAGCGGTGCGGGGCGGCTTCGGCATCAGCTTCTCGCACTACGACCGCGCGGGTTCGGGTAATGTGCTTTCCATCAACCCGCCCAACGCCCTCTTCGTCAACACGTCCCAGGTCGCGCCCCGTGCCGGCGGCAATGCGACCACGTACACGCGCTTCGACACGGGCTTTCCCTCGGGCACCCTCTCGTTCAATCCTGTCACGGCCAATCCAAGCTACATCGACGGCCACCGCTACCGCGACAGCTACGTGGAGAGCTACTACCTGAGCGTGCAGCGCAGCCTGTTCAAGAACGGCCTGCTTGACGTGGCCTATGTGGGCAACCACGGCCTGAAGCTCTTGCAGCTGGCGAACTACAACCAGAAGGATCCCAACAACAACTTCGCGCGGCCGCTGCCTGCCTTCGGCGACATTACCTATCCCATTCGCGAGGCGTATTCGCACTACGACTCGGTGCAGGTCAAATACGAGCAGCAGATGGTGGGTGGCCTGACGCTGCTGAACAGCTTCACGTATGGCCATGCGTTGGACAACGCTGGCGCATCGCTCGAAAGCGCGACGCCCGCGCCGCAGGATATCCGCAACCTGCGCGCCGACTATGGTCGCGCATCATTCGACGTTCGCAATCGCGTCTT
>CALMRM010000073.1 GCA_937871605.1 uncultured Terriglobus sp.
GTGTGGCGGGCACACACCGCAGAGGGCAGGGAAGGCCTGCAGCTGCGCATGCGCACCCTGCTGGAGCGTGTGGACCTGCCGGACACCAAAGAATTTCTGCAGCGTAAGCCATCGGAGGTAAGTATCGGGCAGGCGCAGCGGCTGCTGATTGCGCTGGCACTGTTGCATCGCCCGCACCTGCTGATTGCAGACGAGCCAACCAGCGCCCTGGACGTGTGCAACCAGCAGGAAACGCTGCGCCTGATTTACGAGCTAAGCCGAGAAAACGATATGGGCCTGCTCTACATCTCGCACGACCTTGTGTCTGTGGTGCAGATGTGTGAGCGGATGCTTGTGCTCAGTGAAGGTGTTGCGGTGCAAACCCTGCACTGCGATGCACTGACTGCGGGTCTGGAGTACCACCCCGTTACCAGGCGCCTTTTACAGACATTGCCTGCTCCACCGGAGGTGCTGCGTCGCCACGCGCTGTGACGCGATCACCCTGCTACAGGCCGTAGAAGCACCTTAGCTTTTTAGACAAAGAAAGCTGACCACTCAACCTTGCACAAGGGAACACAACCCACCCGCCCCTTGCGCTCGCGACAGCAAGATCTTAAGAGAGACACTCATGAAACGCTTGAATCATCTTTCCGCCACATTACTGCTTGCAACGTCTGCGGTTCTTAATTCGTCCGCTCAGGCCGCTTTAGCGGGTCTGCATCCAAAGCTTTCCGATGACTTGCAGAAGGCCAGCGTTGGCGCCGGACAACTGCCGGTAATCGTGCAGTACAACAATGCACCTGACGACACTTCCGACGTAAAACTCACACGGATGGGTGGCCGCCTCGGTCTTCATCTGCAGAGCTTGCGTGCGGTTTCCTCCACGGTGCCCGCCGAATCCCTGCAATCGTTGGAAAGCGATCCGAATGTAAAGCACGTGTCGCTTGATCACCCGTTGGGCGCACGAGGTGCAGGCCCCGTCACCTCAATCGCCACCAGTGCTGAGTACACCACCGATCCCATCAATGCTCCGGCGGTCTGGGCCAAGGGATACACGGGCTCCGGCATCGGTGTTGCGGTCATCGACAGCGGTATCAATAACTCGCTTGACTTTAACGCGGCGGCACCGATTGGTGCAGTGACCAATGGACCAGCTCCACTACCTCCACCAGCCCCTTCCCTTGGTTCACGCATTGTGTATAGCCAGAGCTTCGTGCCGAACGAGACTGCCATCACCACAGATGCGTTTGGGCACGGAACCCACGTGGCTGGACTGATTGCGGGTGGCGGTTTCAACTCAACGGGCCCGGTCTACACGCGGACGTTCAAGGGCGTTGCCCCTGGCGTCCAGTTGATCAACCTGCGCGTACTCGATGAGAACGGTGTTGGATCGGATTCTGCCGTTATTCAGGCGATCGATACGGCTATCTCACTCAAGTCGAAGTACAACATCCGTGTCATCAATCTTTCGCTGGGCCGGCCCATCTGGGAGAGCTATGCCATCGACCCGCTGTGCCAGGAAGTCGAAAAGGCCTGGAAGGCAGGCATCGTCGTTGTGGTTGCTGCAGGCAATGACGGCCGAAACCTGGCGCTGAACACTGAGGGCTACGGGACGATCGAAGCACAGGGCAACGATCCATATGTGCTGACTGTAGGCGCTCTCAACACGATGAATACCGCCGCCATCACCGATGATGTCATGGCCAGCTACAGCTCCAAGGGACCCTCGTTTCTGGATCACGTCAGTAAGCCGGACATTATTGCACCAGGAAACCTGGTCACAAGTGTTCTGAACGCGACGTCCAACCTGCAGATCAACAATCCAACGTTCTTTACGCCGGTTTCGTTCTACACGAACGTCAAGGGCGCTAAGCCATCAATGGTGTACATGCCGCTGAGTGGCACCAGCATGTCTACAGGCGTTGCGAGCGGCGCGGCAGCGCTCCTGTTGCAGGCTAATCCCACCGTCACTCCCGATCAGCTCAAGGCATTCCTGATGCTGAACGCGAACCACAGTGTCATGCCGCAACAAAGCTCCGTTACGGATGCCACCAGCGGCATGACCTACATCGACTATGACGACGCCTTCACCGTGGGCGCGGGCTATCTCGATGTTGCTGCTACTTATAACGCACTTAACAGTGGAACGCCCCTGCCCAGTGGCACGGCGATGTCTCCTGTGGCGGCGTACAACCCGGACTCGGGCACGGTTACCCTTGTCACGGATCAGACGGCGCTGTGGGGCGCAACCGCATTGTGGGGTGCCTCGAACGTCTATGGCGCGTCCGCATTCAACGCGCCCAGCGGCCAAACGGCCCTATGGGGTGCAACAGCACTCTGGGGTGCCAATGACCCCGCTGGCTTTACCGCTCTGTGGGGCGCAACGGCCCTGTGGGGCGCTGGAACACCGGCTGCCGCCACCGCACTCTGGGGTGCCAGCGGCACGGAATCCTCAACCGCCCTGTGGGGCGCCAGCAGCGTCACCGGCAGCACGGCCCTGTGGGGAGCGTCTACTCCCACCGACAAGTAGCTCCACTGCGTTGTGAGCGGGTTCAGAAAAGTGAACCCGCTTGCAGCGGTCTTCTGCACCGCCTCAAGTGCAAGTTTGGTGCGCTAGAACGTGTGTTTTGCATGCACTTTGTGATCAACAGCGTGCTGTTTTCGCATGGGAGTGTGCGCAATGTGCCCTTTTGAATGCAGATTGAAGCTCTAAATGCGCCGTTTTGTCG
>CALMRM010000074.1 GCA_937871605.1 uncultured Terriglobus sp.
CCCGCCACAACCTCCTGCTGATCGAGGACGCTGCCCAGGCCTTCGGCGCAAATTGGCGCGGCACACCTGCCGGGGCGCTGGGCCACGCCGCCGCCTTTTCCTTCTACCCGACCAAGAACCTGAGCGCCTGGGGCGACGCCGGCCTTTCCACCTTCCGCGACGCCGGCCACGGCGAACGCGCTCGCGCCCTGCGCGCTCACGGCATGCGGGAGCGCTACTTCCATGACGAGGTCGGCTGGAACTCGCGACTCGACACCGTGCAGGCCGCCGTGCTGCTGGTCAAGCTCAAGTACATCCGGCAGTGGAACGAAGACCGCGCCCGCGTAGCAGCTATTTACACATCACTGCTGACGCAAGCTGGCCTGGTCGGCGCAGTAGCAGATGGCGGCATCGTGCTGCCCACGGCAGACCCGCGCGGCACCCACGTCTGGCACCAGTACGTCCTCCGCACGCCTCGCCGCGGCGACCTGCGCGCCCACTTGGCCAGCCAGAACATCGGCAGTGAGGTCTATTACCCGGTGCCGCTGCACCTGCAGGCCGCGCTCAAGGACCTTGGCTACCATGAGGGCGACTTTCCGGAAAGTGAGCGCGCCGCCCGCGAGGTGCTCGCGCTGCCCATTTACCCTGAACTCAGGCCGAACGAGCAGGAACGCGTGGTGGATGCGATGGCGACATTCTTGAGCAGGTAGAACTTAGCGGTACGCCTCTGACCGGTGCCGTACAGCATGGATGACCAGCGTGTCCTGCGGCTCCTCTGTAAAGCGGACGCGATAGTCTCCAAGACGGAGCCGTAGCTCCTCCGTATTGCCTTGCAGCTTCTTGATGTCACCTTCGCCTGTCAAAGCAAATTTGTGTAGCGTTGTAAAAACACGCATCGCTTCCGTGCGATCCATTCGGCGGACGTCAGTGCGTGCTGGTTGGGTCCACTCGATACGCTTCATGGATGCCGGTCAGCCCTCGTCACCCTGTGGGGATAAACCAAATTCCGCCATAACGTCTGCGTGGCTGATAGTTTGGCCTGGATGTTGAGCTAGCCATGCCTTGGAAGCAGCAACGGCTTCACGTTCAGCCTCGCTCTCCGGCTCATCATCCAGCGGAGCATTGGCAAGCGCCTGGCTCACAGGGTCGAGCATGGTCTGCAACAGTCCCAACACCGCGGCCATCTGATACGACGGCATCGTGTCGATAAGGGCGTGCGCTTCCTGACGTATCTGCTCTCCTGACATACCTTGTACTCCTGTGTCTAGTATAAGAGCCGAACTGGAGCGGCCCCTTGTAAGCTGCACTGGCTCGTAGAATAGGTGGGCATGGCCGCAGAACAGCAACGGGTCGTTGTGGGCAACGCTGTCTTCTCGAACACTGCGTCACTGGCCCTGATTGCAGGCCCGTGCCAGATGGAGAGCCGCGCGCACGCACTGGAGACGGCTGCCGCGCTCAAAGAGATTGCAGCCGCAGTCGGCATCGGCCTGGTCTATAAATCCAGCTTCGACAAGGCGAACCGCACCAGCGCGGGCAGCCAGCGTGGCATTGGCATGGAGGCAGCACTACCCGTCTTTGCAGAGATTCGCGAGACGCTGGGCCTGCCCGTGCTGACCGATGTGCACGAGAGCTGGCAGTGTGCTCCGGTAGCCGAGGCGGTCGATGTCTTACAAATCCCCGCCTTTCTGTGCCGCCAGACCGATCTCTTGCTGGCTGCTGCCGCTACGGGCCGCGTAGTCAATGTGAAGAAGGGTCAGTTCCTGTCGCCCTATGACATGACCAATGTGGTGCAGAAGCTTTCCGGTGCGGCCGGCGGCGTGCTGCTGACGGAGCGCGGCACCACCTTTGGCTACAACACGCTGGTCACGGATATGCGGGCGCTGCCGGTGATGGCTGCAAGCGGCGCGCCGGTCATCTTTGACGCCACCCACTCGGTGCAGCAGCCGGGCGGCCTGGGTGGCAGCAGTGGCGGCCAGCGAGAGTTTGTCCCGGTGCTGGCGCGTGCCGCCGTCGCCGTGGGTGTGGCGGGCGTCTTCCTCGAAACGCACCCCGACCCGGACTGCGCGCCGAGCGACGGCCCCAACATGCTGCCCCTGCGAGCGATGGAACCGTTGCTGCGCGAGCTGATGGCATTTGACCGGCTCGCCAAGGCGGGCGCGAATCGTGACGTGACCGCGTGAGTCTGCCGGAGCAGCAGCTGACAGATATTGCCGCAGCCATCGACACGGTCCGCTGCGAACGGCAGGGGCTGGAGCGGTTGCAAGGCGCTCTGGAAGGCGAACTGGGCGCGCCGTTCCACGCAGCGGTCAACACGCTGGCAGCGTCGGCAGGCCGCGTCCTTGTGACGGGCGTGGGTAAGAGCGGCCACATCGCCCGCAAGCTGGCGGGCACGCTGGCCTCTACCGGCAAGCCCGCGCATTTCCTCCATCCGTCAGACGCCAGCCATGGCGACCTTGGCACTGTGCAGCCGGGCGATGTCGTGCTGGCACTTTCTTGGTCGGGCGAGTCGGCAGAGCTGTCCGACCTGGTGGTCTACACCCGCCGCTTCGGCATCCCGCTGATCGCCAGCACCGCCGCCCCAGGTAGCGCCCTGGCGCGCGCGGCAGACATCGTGCTGCTGTTGCCCCGTTGCGACGAAGCCTGCCCTGACCTGCATGCACCCACCACCAGCACGGCCATGCAGCTGGCATTGGGCGACGCGCTGGCCGTGGCGCTCTTGAGGCGTGGCAGCTTTGGGCGTGACGACTTCCAGCACCTGCACCCCGGCGGCAGGCTGGGGGCGCGGCTGCTGCGGGTACGCAGCCTGATGCACACCGGTAGCGAGGTGCCGCTGCTGCCGGACACAGCCAGCATGGCCGAGGCGATTGTTCGCATGACGGGTGGGCGCTTCGGCATCACGGGCGTTCTCGATGGCACGGGCCACCTGGTCGGTGTGGTGACGGACGGCGACCTGCGTCGGGCCTTTGCCGACGGATTTGAGGACCGCCCGGTGCGCGCAATCATGAGCCTGAGCCCGCGTGTCATTGCACCGGACAGCCTGGCCGTCAGCGCGCTGGCCCGTATGAATGCCGAGGGCATCACGAGCCTGTTTATTGTGGAAGGCGGCCAGATCCAAGGCATCCTGCACATTCATGACCTGCTGCGCGCTGGCCTGGCCTGACACGCGGTATCTCTACTGGTGTGGCAAGGCGCTGGTGCGCCTGGGCAGGTGCGGTGTGAGGTGTGGCACCACAAACTCCTGCATGAGCGCGCCAAACATGCCAAAGGCTGTCCCGGTGCCTAGGTTCTGGAATGTGAGCCCTGCGCCGTGGCGGTCGCTGGTCGGATAGTAGGCGTTTGAAATGCCCGCCGAGGCCAGATTGCCCAGGATACTGCTGTAGTTGAACTCGCGCCTGCCGTTGTCACCCCGGCACACAAACACGCTGGCCACGGCATGCCGCGCGCGCGAGGCCGTGCTGCCCGTGCCCTGGTAGTAGTAGCGCGGGTCCTGGCGAAAGACGCCCGGCAAGATAGCTCCGCCTAGGAAGGTACTGATTGCACCATCCGCAAACGACGCGCCGTACCGCTTGGCGTAGCCGGTGGCTCCCTGACCATAGCCAGAGAAGCTGCCGTTGGCTTGCTCGATCCCGGCAGACAGGCCGCTGGCCAAGAAGGTAAACGGGTCGACCGTAGAGCGCCACGCCAGGTGATATTTCTGTCCCGCAGAAAGCGGCGTCGGGTGCGGCGAGTACACCACGTAGAAGTTCGGCACCACGCCCAGGACCCGCTGCTTTTCTTCCTGAGCCACCTCAGCCGCGGCGACCTCACTTTGAGTCGCCGTGACCGTGATGGAGCCGCCGTCCGCCTGCGGATGTGTCTGGGCGGCATCGGGTGCGTCTGGCAGGCCCACCTCTTGCGCATAGCCCGCGGCCTGGCACACGCACACAAGGATGCCGAAGATCGCAAGGGAACACAGCTGCCGCATGGGGTGGTAGACGGACAAACTGCGGCGGAGTTTTGCCCGGGGAGCTCTCTGGCACATATTTCATCAAACTACCGTGCAAATGGGTGCCAACAAGGCACACTATGCAGCAATTAGGCTGCACAAACATGCTGAAAGTGCATGCACTTCGTCACTTTTGCACGCCTCAGACACGCTTTTGCAGCGCTAAACGCCGCGTTTGGCATGCGTTTAGCGACGCTTTTTCGACTTCTTGTCCGGTTCGGGTTCC
This sequence comes from uncultured Terriglobus sp., assembly GCA_937871605.1. Classification (GTDB taxonomy): domain Bacteria; phylum Acidobacteriota; class Terriglobia; order Terriglobales; family Acidobacteriaceae; genus Terriglobus. The sequence goes on from CALMRM010000074.1 coordinate 4,191, forward strand.
AGCCGCGCCTCGGCGGGCGCCATGGTGCCCGGTTGCAGCACGCGACGGGTGTTGTTGCCCTCCAGCCGGTACGTCTTGGTCACCAGCTGGTTAGCCGCCGGATGCACCTGGCCGCTGGTCGTCGCTGGCACCGGCACACCCGCTGCCAACACCGTGTAGGTGTACGAGGGAGCAGGCCCGGTTGGCGGAATGCCTCGGCCCGGGTTGGCCACACCGGGGTCTACGCCGATCTTCACCGGCAGGTAGCCCAGGATGTTCTTGTCGCGGTTGGCGCCCTCGTAGCGATGTTTTTTGAGGTTCCAATAGAAGACGCGCAGCTGGTTGAAGTCGTACGGCAGGCCGGCTTGGTATGGACTGAGCACCATCACGTAGTTGGGCACTTCCTGGCTTGCACCCTGCAGTTCCGGGTCTATTACTTTGTTCAGGACGTAGGTGCCTACGATGCGCTGCCCCTCGGCGTACTTGGCCACGGCGTCCGGCGCGTCTGTGTCGAGCATGCGGCTCAGCATCCAGCCGGTGCGGCCATGCTGATCGTTTACCAGCCACCAGTCTTCCATGGCGGGTGGCAGCGGCACGGGCTTTGCCTTCAGGTCGGGCTTTCCGTCCGGGCCCAGGGGTTGCGTGGTGGGC
>CALMRM010000075.1 GCA_937871605.1 uncultured Terriglobus sp.
GCGTCGGCAACCAGGCCCATCAAGCCGCCCAGGGCATCCACCTCGCGGACGAGGTGGCCCTTGGCCACGCCACCGATGGCGGGGTTGCAGCTCATTTGTGCGATCAGGTCGAGGTTCAGCGTCAGCAGCGCGGTCCGCAGGCCCATGCGCGCGGCAGCGGCGGCAGCCTCGCACCCGGCGTGCCCACCGCCCACCACAAGAATGTCGAACTGCTGCTGCCCGCTCACACGCTCTATTTTACGGCGGTATCTAAATGGTAGGGCAGCGCCCATCGAGCAACCTGCTGGCTGGCTTAGTCAAAGCGGGGCAGGTTGCGCAGCTCGTGCGCGGGCACCGGCTCTGTGGGGTTGCCGGAACGTAGCCAGCCGCGCAGACCGCCTTCGATCACGCGCACGTGTTGGCCGCGCTGCTCCATGGCATGCGCTATGCGAATGCTGGTGGCGTCGCGCACGCAGGAACAGTACACGTAAATGTCGCATTCCGGTGCCAGCGTTTCGCGCAGTGCGTCCAGCTCAAAGCCGAGGCGATTTGGCTCCACGCGAATACTGTTCTTGATGCGCAGCATGCCGGGATCGTAGTAGCCGTGGGAGCGCACATCGGCGATCACAATAGGCCGCTCGGGATCAGGGTTCTCCAGCCGTTCGCGCACCTCTGCCGCAGACACGCGCTTCACGTTCCTGTAGCGTTGGTCGCGCACTTTAACAAAGCCCCACAGCACGGCATATCCGACCAGCACCAGCAGAACGATGCTGAATGCCACATGGCCCACGATGGCCAAGGCGCCCGTTAGCTCGCGAATGTAGTGGCTGAAGAAGAATCCGGCCATGGTCCACGCCAGCACGTGCAGCAGGGCACCCAGCACATCCAGGCGCCAGAACTTGCCGGCGCGCATGTGCAGGCTGCCCGCCAGTGGCGGTGCCATGCTGTTGAGGCCAGGGATAAACCGCGCCACCAGCAGGACGCGGGGGCCGCGCGAGTAGAAGAAGTTTGCCGAGCGGAAGATACAGTTTTCCGGGTCCATGGTGACGCGGCACAGCTTCGAGAGGAGCCACCAGCCAGAAGCGCGGCCACCGAAGTAGAGCACCGACGCGCCGATATTTTCAGCAGCGACCGCAACCGGGATGAGCCAGTACAGGTGCAGTGAGCCGCCATGCGCGGCCGCGCCTGCCAACACCAGGGCCAAACCCGCGGGGAGCGGCAGGCCGAGCGATGTGACCAGCAGCAGCAGCGCGACGGCCAGGTATCCGTGCGCCGCAATCCATGCTGCAAGACTCATACCGCCACCTGACCGTAACCCATACTCTGATGCGGATTTGCCGGGAAGTCGCGTGCGGCGGCCCCCTGCAGCCTGGATTGCTCCAAAGCTGCATCCAACAGTCTCTGTGGAGACAGGCCATGGCAGATGAGGGCGCAGAGAGCCGGGGACGTGCAGACGCGTCCGAGCCCGTGTATGGACCGGTGCCCGGTGCAGCTGGCCGTGACGCTTCCTCCTTGCGCGATCGCAGCGACGAAAGGGATGCGGTCTCGCCGCCGTATACTGCGCCCTATCCGCCCTACCTGTCAGACGAGCCGGAAGCGCTGCCGCTGTCGCTGAGTACGGCTGCTGCGCTGGCATACTTCGTTGCCCCGGCGGTGTTCTTCCTGCTGTTGCCGCCCTACCGGTCACAAATGCAACTGCGCTTCCATAGCTGGCAGGCCATCTTCTACTTCCTGCTGGCCGTGGCGCTGCGAGAGGTGGAGCAGGTGTTGGCGTCCATGTTGCCGTCGCCAATCGCTTTTCTGCTGGGCAGCCTCCTGCTGCTCCTGCTGTTTGCGGGCTGGCTGGTGGCCGTGGTGAAGGCGCTGCAGGGCGAGCCCTTCCGCTTGCCGCTGGTGGGTTCGTTCGCAGCGCAGGTGGCGCAGACGTCGAGCCTCAACCGGTAACGCCGTTACCAGGCCAGCCGCACGCCCACCTGCACCCGGCGCTCGCGGGTAGGGCTGTCTGCCGAAGCAGTCGCAACGCCGAAGGCACGCGCGGTGAGGCCCTCGGTGGCGATGGTGGCGGCATCTTGGAAGACGAGCGGCGTGATGCCGTTGACCGCCGTACCCGGCAGAAAGGCGCGCTGCTGCACCCCGGTCACGTTGACGTGGTTCAGCAGGTTGAAGGCCTCGGCACTCAGCCGTACCGTGAACCGGTCATGCGCTGCCATCGTACGCAGCAGCCGCAGGTCCACGTTCTTCGTCCAGGGCAGGCGCAGCGTGTTGCGGCCCACTGACGGCAGCGCAGTGGAGCCGCCAGAGCTGTTCAGGCTTTCGCGCCCGCCGGCCAGCGCAGAGCCGCCGCTGATCTCATAGCTGTACGGCCTGCCGCTGGTCAGCAGCACCACCGGCGCAAGGCTCCAGCCATTCACCACGCTGCGTAGCGTGCGGCTCTTCGGGCTGAACGGGGGCGCATAGATGAGGCTGGTGACCACCCGGTGCCGCCGGTCGAAGTTCGACGGTGCGCGGTCGTACAGCGGCTCGTTGGGATCCAGCTGCGCGTTCTCGTTGGGCACCGCGCCGGTGGAGCGCACCGTGTCCAGCGCCTTGCCGTAGGTGTAGGCCAGCCGGCCGCTTAGCCCATGGTTGGCACGTTGGCGAAGCTGGAACGCAAACGCGTTATAGGTGCCATTGCCGTTCGACAGGATGCCGGTGATGGGCCCGTACGCTGTCGAGCGCCGTGCCGTGTACAGCGGAATGTTGAAGACTTCGCCGTTGCGCGCGCCCGGCTCGCCGCCCGCCGTGCGCACGATCTGGAAGACGAGTTTCGACGTGGAGGGTGCGATGTTCAGGTCGGTCGTGTTCTGCAGTTCGCGGTTCAAGCCAAAGACGTAGCTCGCGTCTACCTCCGTACCGCGCCGCACCTCGCGTGAAACGGAGACCTCGCCCGTCTGCACAAAGGGCATCTGGAAGCCCCTTGCAAACACCGTCGCCGCACCCGCCGCTGCTAGCGGGCCGAACGGCGAGCAACTGTACGTGGCCGGGTAGCCGAAGTTGGTACCGGCAGAGGCGCAGCTGGGGTCGATGACGGTGCGCGGCGTCAGGCGCAGGCGCGTCTGGCTGGCGGGCATGGCCGTGTTCTCGAGCGCGGCCTGCAGCGTGCGGCCCGGTACCTCGCCAAAGTGCACGGCATAGCCCGCGCGCAGCACCGTGCGGCTGCCCGGCGCGTAGGCGATGCCCAGGTACGGTGCCAGGTTGTTGGTGTCCGCAGGCAGGGTGGATGACGAGGCAAATCCTCCAGTCGAGGTCTGCAGCACCGCATCCAGCGCCGCGTTGGGGTGCTGCGCGGGTGGCAGGCGGTTGTACTCGTAGCGCGCACCGGCGGAGAGCAGCAGCCGCGTGGTCGCCCGCCAGCGGTCGCCGGCAAAGGCGCTCAGTTCGCCGGTGTGGAAGCGCGTCTCCGGCACCGTGCCAAAGGTTTGCGTGAAGTTCTGAAAGCAGAACAGGTGCACCGCGGCGTAAATGGACGGGCAGCCGCCGTTGGGGTAGGTGGTCGCGCTGTAGGTGTAGTCGGTAATGAAGTCCACCAGACCGCCCGCGCGTCCGTCGGTGGTGCCGCTGGTAAAGTCGTATGCCCCGGCGCTAGCCTCGCGGCTGCCGATGCGGTCATCGACCGCGCTCCAGTCCGCGCCCAGCGTGACCGGGTGCGCACGGCCGTTGAAGCTGGTTTCCGCTGCGATCTCGGTGCGGCGCTCGTCCGGCAGCCTGCGCGCGCCCAGGCTGCCGGAC
>CALMRM010000076.1:0-499 GCA_937871605.1 uncultured Terriglobus sp.
GAACAGGACGGGGTGGCAACGGTGATGATGACTGGCGTCGATACCGCGTAAATATCGATTTCCAGCGGCACATGCTTCGGATCGAAGCGGTACGTAGAACGCTGTTCAATCTGGGCGATCGTCGCTCCCAGGTTGAGTGTCAGATGCTGAGGCTTAGAGGTCTGCAACAAGTGCCTCCCATAGGCGATAAGGCTGAAAACGACGAGGCAGCAGGCCACGATCGGAAACCATTTCCAGACGGAGCTATTTGCCGTTCTCATAAATTTCTCCGAGCCCTTTATCCAGGAGTTGAGAGTCGGTAGGCCGTTTTGCAAAGTAGTCGAACGTCTCGCCAACCTTTGAAGCGAACGGCCACCGCTGCGAGAAGCTGGCAGGATCGCTGCCGGTGAACAGCACCTCTGTCTGGCCGTTGCAGCGCGAGCTAAGCGCCAGCTTTGTCTCTTGGGCACCGGGAACGCCGTGCAGTGAGGCTTCCTGGTTAGCTGTCATCATGGTGGCG
>CALMRM010000076.1:509-10280 GCA_937871605.1 uncultured Terriglobus sp.
ACGTCTGGCCGGTCAAAAACCAGCGGCTGCAGAACGGCATGCTGCTCGTGCTGCAGAATCTGCAGGGAGCCGGTTTTGCTGTCACCCGCGTCGATTTTCTCGAATCCCTGGACCACGGTGGGCGGAACCTTTGGATTGCGGGCACTTGCGCAGTCCTTCAGCGCTTGCAGACCGTACTTTTCGTAAAACTGGTGTACCGGGTAAATCTCTTCGTACACCGCACGATTACCCTGGCCAAGCGCCGCCTTCATCTGCGCCGATTCGACCTCGGCTGTCGTTCCAGCCGCTCCCAGCGGCTGCGGCAGCGAGGAAACAAACGATCCTTTCTTCGCGATGTCGTCGCAGGCATCCATGCCGCAGCCGACCTGCTTCGACGCAAACCCCGCCATGCCCGCCCACTCGAGCCGTTTGTCCTGTAGGTACATGTTTGCGTAGTCCGACGATATCTTCTTGTTTCTGGCACGAATGTCGGTGCCGAAGCTGTCGCAGGTTTGCTTTGCCTTACCGTCCAAGTCTGCCCATGCACTTGTACAGTTCACCTTTGGGGCGGCGGACTTCTTTGCCGCTGCTGCTGCGGGTACGACGACCGCCTTGGCAGCGGTGCCCGCAGCGGGTGCAGCGCCCTTTGCGCTCGCCAGCATCATCGCGGCACCGCCCACGCCCACCTCCGCGCTGCGGTGCATGCTTTGGGTGTGGATGCGGCCGTTGGGCGCGGCCATGATGATGTCGCCCGCGCTTTCGAGCACGATGGCCGGGCGGTTGCCGGTGTCGGCGTGCGACTCCGTCAGCATCAGGCGGTTGCTGGTGGGCGTGGCAATGGAGATGGTCTCCTTGCCCGGCGTGTCCACCAGCGTGATGCGGTGGCCGCTCTTGGTCACGATGCGCTTGATGTAGTTCTTCTCGAACTCGGAGCCGTTGGTTTCGCCCGGCGAGTGGAAGCCCGTTGCGGGCGGCTGGTGCACGCCGTTCCACGCGCTGCCCACGACGTACGGGCGCTCGGCGTCGCCCTCCTCGAACGTGACCAGCACCTCGTCGCCCACTTCCGGCAGAAACAGCGTGCCGCGGCCCGCGCCGGCGTGCGGCGTCATCAGGCGGACCCAGGTGCTCTGGTTGTCCTCCTGCCAGTAGTACTGCACGCGGATACGGCCCTGGTTGTGCGGGTCGTAGTTGTCCACCACACGCGCCGGAAACACCCCATCCAGCTGCGGCCGGGCCGGGCGCACCGGTGGCGACCAGCGCTGCGCGGGCGTCACGGTGAAGTGGTTCTCATAGCCCTGCGTCGTCCACGCGTGCCGTACCTCGATAACGCCGTAGGTGGCGTCCACACCCGGCAGGCCGGTGACGGCCAGCGTGTCGCCCGCGCGCACCCGCGGGTTGCGGCTGATGCCGGTGCAGCGCACCGTGTTGCTGATGCCGCGGCGCGCCTCGCGCTGCATGCGGGTGTCCAGGTCAGGCAGTGTGGCGGCACGGTGCCGGTCTACCCATGCCGATTCGACCGAGGCGGACGCCGCCTGCGCCGCCGCCACCATCTTGTCTGCGGCACCGCCGTACCAGCCCACCGACGAGCCGGTGCCGGTCACCACAGTGCTCGTCATTTTCTGCGGATCGTAGTTCGCGCCGCTCGCCGTCACAGGCTGCAGCAATCCCTGCGTCGTCCATTCCAGCAGGCCGTACTCGCCTTCGCGCCAGTTCACCGTGGTGCCGCTCTGGAAGCCCGTCTCCACATCCACGCCGCCGGAGCCGTCCACCGCCGGGCGGAACCACGCCTCAGCGTCGTCCACCAGCCGCGCGAAAAAGTTGTAGTCCGTCTCGTCCCACTGCACGTACGACAGCGTGGCACCGGCAGGCATGGCACCGCCCATCTGCATGCCCGCGTTGCTGATGACGGTGTTCGCCGTGGCCTGCGCGGATTGCTGCCGAAAGTACTTCAGCCGCGTGCCCTGCGCCATCTTCCACGTGGCGGAAACCGCGTCCAGCTCCGCACCCCACGCACCCGTCACTTCGTAGATCAGGCGCATGCCACGCACCAGGCCGTGGAAGACCACGGCCTCCGAGCCATCCAGCTCCGTTGTGGTGATCTTGAGTTCCTTGCCCGCGTAGTCCTCCACCGGCGGCCTGCGGTCCGGCGTGTCGCGCAGCACGATGCGACAGGTCCAGTGGTCGTTCAACCGCTGCACCACATCGACCTCCTGCAGGAGGGCTGAGGACAGCTGTTCGGATCCAAGACTGATGAAGGGTGCCTGCAAATGCGCCTTCCTGAACTCCAGAGGATTCTACGACGCCGGCAGCGTCCTGCGGCGCACTGTGACGCCAGTGATTGACGCCGTACCAAACTTTTTCCAGAAGGCGTCCGGCGGCTGATGTATCAGCAGCAGCATGCCGCCGTCCTCCACGCTCTCGCGCAGGTAGGCGTACACGCCCGGCAGGTACTCCTCCAGCGGCTCGTCGTACACGGGCCGGGCACGGTCCAACTCCCCAGCACGCAGCAGTGGCAGGTAAAACGGAAAGCCGGTCAGCGAGCGGTCCGCGATGGTGGGCTTGAGCACCGCCGTGGCACCGGGCAGAAAACGCGCATCGGCAGAAAGCGTGCGCAGCAGCGCGCCAGACCCCAGCAGCGCGTCCCACGCGCCGCGCTGTGCCTCCGGCGTGCGTGCCACTCGAATCACACGGTCGATGACAGGCCGCAGTGTACCCGGCTCCGCATCCAGAAACTCGTCCGCGGTCCACGTGGCGGGTGCCTCACCGTGCAGCCACACACCCATGCCAAACTCCGGCATCCAGCGGCGTGCCTCATTTTGGAACACGGGAACTTCCACAGCGGGGCGCAGCCGCTCGAACAGCAGCAACACCTCCTCGGCCGGAACCAGCTGCGGCACCGGCAAGCGCCCGAGCACGGCGGCAACCGCTTCCAGGTAGAGTTCGCGGTCGGCCTCGTCTTCCACTGGTAGTGCTTGACGCAGCAGCAGGGCCGTCCACCCAGCCGGCGCAGGCACCTCCTGGAGACTCAGGTTTTGGGACGTGTTCCTCACTGTATGGGCAAAGCTCCTGAACATGTATAGCGCAGACTAGTTAGGTACCGGCAATGTCATGGGCGGTTGCCAGCATCGATCAGCGACTGAATATGGTGCGTGAGTATAAGTTGCACCGGTTCGTTTAAGGAGTAGTCGGTGCCCAGAGGGAGCAGCTCACTTCCATCCTTGCGCACCAGCACGGGCCGGCTGCCAGACTTACCGGATTGCAATCCCGCAGCGCTCAATTCTTCCAGAGAGACAGCGGGTTGCACACGTTCGCTGCCGCCCTCTGTCACGGTCCAGACGATGTGTCGCGTCGTATTGTCGACCGTTAGTCGATAGGCCGGCATAGGACGCAACGTTACAACAGCAAGTACCAACCAGATACCAGGTGCCAGCATCCAGGACCAGCGACGCTTTACAGCCAGAACGATCAGCGCGACAACCGCTGCAACCAGCACGACATGCATCGGGAACCGAAGAAAAGAGTTTGCCGCGGCTTGCTGCACCACCAGTTCTCTGCTGTTGTTTTCCACCAAGACCAGTGAGTGATCCAAGCCCTTGCTCCTTTCTACACCGGCCTCACGCGATGTACTCCAGACCTTCGTCGCGCATGATCTGCAGCAACTCGTCCATGTCGTCCTCCATGTCTTCCGCCGTCGCCAGAAGCACGCCACGGTCTTCCGGGCTTTCACGCAGGTACAGCTTGAACAGGCCGAACCACTGCCCCACCGCATCGGGTGTGGCAGCGAAGAAATCCTGCGACGACAGCAGCGGCAGCGTGAACAGCAGGCCCGGGTACTGCGGGTCTTCCTTCAGGTCGGCAGCAAACATCTCCTTGCTCTGCTTCAAAAACGGCGATTGCAGCGCGTGGAGCCGACCCAGCATGCTGTCCACATCGGCATTCGCCACCATCTCCCGCATCTTGGGATCGCGGATAGACCCGAGCCGCGGTTTAGGCGCCTTTGGTGCGGGCTCGCCCGGCTCCAGGTACAGCGTGGTGCTGCCGCCATTGCCGAAGAACAGGTGCAGCTGCTCCTCCGTGTTGTTTTCCAGGAACCAGTAGCTATATTCCGGCCGCAGGGCGTGGGCATCGTAGGTGACGCGGCCCTTCCCGAGGTCCTCCGCATATTTCTCGTCCGGCGTGGGCGGCAGAGCGCGACCGGGGTGGCGGCCCAGGCCAAAGATGGGGTGCAGCCGGCGTGACTCGCGGATGAACAGGTCGCGGTTGTTGTTATCGAGCGCGTTCATCTGCAGAAATACTTGTGGCCCCACGCCCAGCTTCTTCTGCAGCCGTGCGCCTAGCAGTTGCTGAAAGCGCAAGAGCCATTGCCGCTGCAGGTACCCAATGGGAAAGCGGCTGACCGGCATCCAGTACAGCTGGCAACTCTCATACTCCGCTGCGCGGGTCCACGGGTAGAAGCGTGGGCGGTCGTCCGCGTCCTCAAGACGGCGGCGGCGCGGGTCGGCGAACTCTCCCTGCTCTGGGCTGTACGGCATGCGTTACCTGGTCAACCTTTCCGCGCGGTTTTCGCACTGAACAGCCGACGAACTACCTGGCAGCCTGAGCCGCTTGTCGGACCTCTTCGCGAAGCCTAGTCAGAATGACATATTGCTGTGGTTCGTCGTTGAAATGAAAATGCCCTAGCGGGAAACGCTGCTCGCCATTGCGCAAAATCAGGGCGATACGGGCAGCATCGCGGTTGCACTGCATCTCTGCCGAGGCCACGTCCGCAAGCGCGACGGACTGCTCCTGTTGCCAGTTGCCTTTCACAAACTCTTCAGTTTTAAGAGTGTGCGCTGGTGAGTCAACCGACATGCGATAGGACGATTGCGTGTTGGGCAGGAAAGACAGCAGTGTACCGAATATCCCAATTGAGATCGGAAACGTGGCCAGCCTCCAGCTACGATGGCGAAACGCCATGCTTCCGAACACCGCCACCAGCACGGCATAGACCCAAAAAATATGCACCGTCGGCTGCGGTTCCTGTAGTGCAATCAGGCTTACGGGCGTGTCGACTTGTATGAGCAGCCGCAACTGAGGGTTCGCTGGAGTTCTCTTAGTGGGGGTTGGCTGCGAGGGTAATTACATCGCGTAACGCGGTAAGCACGATGTACTGATCCGGTTCGTCCTGCAACTGCTGCTCACCGAGTGGATACAACAGTGAGCCATCGCGGCGGGTAAGGACAATCGTGCTAGCACCGCGATTGAACTGCATATCTGCTCCCGCTAGCTCGCTACCGGAAGCCGTGAAGGATTGAACCACCGCATCTCCTCGACGTCCTTCTGATGTGACTTGATGAGCAGCCCGGTCCACCCGCAGGTGGTAGGTGGGATTCTTCGGCAATAGCATGAGGCTGCCAAACACAAGGATTGCGATGCCCGGAATGAGCAGTCGCAGCCATTGCCTGCTAAACGCAAACCACAAACCGAAACCCAATGCTATAAGAATCCCAAGCACCGGCAGAAACGAAGCGGTGTAGGGTGTCTGCACCGCAACAAGCTGCTGCGGACTATTTTCCACAATCTGTAACGAGCGCATTTACTTCCTCACATGCTATGCAACGCCGGACCGATCCGACCGCAGGTGGGGTACTACACGAATTGATTGACCCCAATCACAAGGATCTTCTGCGTAATGGCTACCTCGTGGAACATCGCCACGTGCACGACAGGCTGTATGGCTCCAATCTTGCTGTCGAGCGCCTCAAATCTCTGGTCGACGGCTGCGTCATGAAGCTTTGCTAGGTGCTCAGACCAGGACGCGCCTGCCTTTTCCGCTGCAGCGCCGATTAAAGCAGTCTGAGCGCCTTTGAAGTCGTTGTTCATGCCAATCACGTTAATCGCATTGCCAGCGTAGAGCTGCAAGAACTGGTACTCGTCGTGGTGTTCCTGGTTCTTCATAAAATGCGTCGCCACGTCGTGCATGTAGTTGACCGGCTCCTGGATCATCTGGTCGGCCTTGTGCGCAATTGTGTGGGCGGCAGTGTGCAGATCGTTGGTCGCACCAATGATGGTCCGGTGTAAGTTGCCAATGGTTTGCTGGACAAAATTGCCGACCACATTTTCGTTCTTATTACCCGCGATTTGTTTTTGCTGGTTGCCGCTTACGGTGTGCGTACGGTCCTGGGTGATGCGGGTGCTTTCGCTGCCGTTCATCTGGCGGTCGCGGTCGCCGGTCAGCAAGAGGGCGTCATGGCCGATGGTACCGGCCAGCGCACTGACCGCGGTAATGGCACTGTAGAGCAGCTGGCCGGGGGTCGGCAGCTTGTAATCCGTCATTGGATCAGCTGTCGCCAGCGGCGTCTGTACATCGGCTGAAAACACTGCCATCCTGCACCTCAAACCTGCATTTTGGTGACACAAATGCTGCGTATAACGGACAAAAACCGTGCCTGAACGTGCACTTCTGACCAAAACTGTACGCCTGCGGGCACGTTTTTGCCGCTTCAGAATACCGTTTAGCTGCTCAAAAGCAGTGCAGAGGCGCGCTGAATGCCATCCGCGAACGCCTCCGCAGGCGGTACGCCCATGAAGACGGTACACCCATTCGGCAGCCGCAGGGTACCACCCGCGTCCGGCATGAGCCAGTGCCGTTTCACCGCGTCGAACACCCCGGTAGCCGCCCGCAAGACCGTGCCGGCATAGATCATGCTGCGCTCGCCCACCACCAGCGAGCCGTACAGGCCGCAGTTGCCGCCCACCACCACGCCACGCTCCAGCACCACGGCCAGCGCTTGCTCCGGCAGCAGCGACCCCGCCAGCATGGAGCCGCAGCCCACCACCGCGCCCTCGCCCAGGAGAACGCCCGAGCCCAGCAGGACGTGCGAATCCACCTGCGCACCCTCCAGCACCGCCGCGCCCGCCTGCACCGTGGTCGGCGGCATCACCGCGGAGCCGGGGGCCAGGTACGCACCGCGCCGCAGAAAGCTGCCCGCGGGTACCCGGCAGCCTGCAGGACGGTCGTCACGCCAGCCCAGCGAATCCAATTCCCGGCCCGGGAGCGGCCCCGGTTGCGGCTGCAATTCCCCGGCCCCGCTCAACGCCACCAGCGCCCGCTTGATCCACACAGTGGAGCGCCACTCGCCCAGGCCATTGCCCTCCGTCACGCGCAGGTGGCCGCTTTCCAGCGCGTCGCACAGGTCCGCCAGCAGGGCTATGCCTTCCCCGGAGCGCAGGCGCGCCCGCCGCTCGACATCACTGAGCCGCCCGGCCGCCAGCAGGTCAAAACGGTGCTGCAGCTCCATCGCCAGTGGCAGTTCTGAATCCATTGCCTTTTTGACCTCGCAACCAACCCCTACTGTATAGCCCGGCGGATGGCACAATCCGTCCGCTGTTGCCTCACACCACAGGTACTATAGGAGGCGACGCGGCAGGCGAGTACGTTTGCGCCAAAATCCGCGCCTGCACATCCCCCGACCCACACGAGAATGCCGATGCCATCCGTTCGCCCCATGCCGCCCCGCCGAGGTTCGCGCTAGTGCAGGGCGCGGCGGTGTCGCTGGGCGGCTTGCTGATCGACGACGCCATCCTGACAGGCGTGGTCGTCGAGCAGCGGCTGAATGCGCACTCCTTCTGTGAACTGCGCTGCCGCAGCACCATGGACCGGCCCATCCCCGGCGAGGACGCTCTGGGTGCGGCCTGCGCCGTCAACACCACGGGCGAGGACGGCGCGCAGCACATCGCCTTCAAGGGCACCGTCATGGATGTAGCCGTGACGCACGAGGTCTTCGGCAGCTACACCTGCGTGGTGCGCGCCGCGTCCGACTCATGGCTGCATGACCGCGCACCGCGGGTGGCGCGCTTTCCCGGGTCGCTGGCTGCCGTTGCCGGAACATGTAGCGCGGCGTGTACCGTGCCGGACAAGCCCACGCCCGCCGAGTACGTGCAGTACGGCGAAACCGACTGGCAGTTCCTCTTGCGCGTGGCCGATGACCACGGCGGCTGGATCCGCACCGCGCTGGGCGGCACCGAGGTGCGCAACACCTTCGACACAGCCGTGCCGCTGGTCTACCGCGACCACTACGGACTGTTGGAGTTCCACATCGAAGGCCAGCTGCGGCCCGCCAAAATCGCGGCTGCGCAGTATGACTCTTCCGTGGCCACCAGCTCCGTGCTGCCTGGCGAAAGCAAAACGCCCACCTTTGAGCAACCGGGCCAGAAGATGGCCTCTGCCGTGCAAAGTGGATCGTCGTCGCAGGCGCTGCTGGGCTTCTCCGCCCGCTCCCGCTCCGGCAGCAACGCCGACATGCAGCAGCGCGCGCAGTTCGATGCGGAGCGCGCACAGGGTGGCGCGGTCACCGCGGGCGGCACCAGCCGCACCCTCGGCCTGAGCGCGGGCGGCGCGGTGAACGTGCAAAATCTCGGCGAGGCCGACGGCACCTGGAACCTGCTGGAAGTGACGCACACCTGGACGCAGCAGGAGTACAGCAACACCTTTACCGCCACGCCGTGGACCACGTGGCGCAGTGCGCATCCGCCGCAGCGCACCCATGCGCCGGGTGTGCAGGTGGCCCGCGTGGTGAGCAATGTGGACCCGCAGCAACGCGGGCGACTGGTGGTCAAACTCTTTTGGCAGGGCGACACCTTGCTGCACGCGCCCATGGCCAGCCTCCACTGCGGCGCGGGCTTCGGCTTCGCGTGGATGCCCGAAGTGGGAGACGAGGTGCTGGTCGGCTTTCAGGACGCAGACCCGGAGCGCCCCGTCATCCTGGGCAGCCTGTGGAACGCCCTGCACCCGCCGCCACGGGACCAGTTCGCCACCGCCGACGAGAGCATCGACAGCAACAACTACGTCAAGCGGCTGGTGACCAAGAGCGGCATCCGCATCCACATCACCGACACGCCCGGCAAGGAATCCATTGCACTGGCCACACCCAGCAGCAACACCCTGATCCTGTCGGAACACGTGGCGGAAACGGGCCGCCCTGCCATCGCCATGGGCACCGAGGGCGACATCATCCTGCGCGCCGCGGGCCGTGTGCACCTCCGCAGCAATCACGCCTCGGCCCACATCGACAGCCACGAGCCGGAACCAGTCAACGTGGAGTTCCGCCGCACCTACTGGGACGGCACGCCCATCCCCAACGTGCCCTACACGCTGACGCTGGCCGACGGCACCACGCAAACGGGCCGCACCGACAGCAGCGGCTGGGCCCAGCACACGGGCGTGCGCGCGGGCTCCGCCTCTGTCACCTACGGAGACAACAAGAACACGCCCAAAAGCAGCGCCACCATCGCGCTCCACGACGATTTTACCGACCTGGCCAACGCCGCTGCAGCACCAACCACCACGGAGCAGGCATAACGCATGGCGTGGATGGACGATCTATGGCACGAGGTGGTCGGCGATGCGGCAGCGTCGCTGGACTGGCTGAAGCAGGTGGTCTTTGGCGAGTTTGACGACCACCAAAGCACCAGCGCCCTCATCGCCCAGCTGCTGGCCAGCTTTGTGCCCGGCGTGGTCATCGTCATGAGCGCGCGTGACATGACCGCGGTCATCATCCGCATGGTGCGCCACCCCGACAAGCGCGAAAGCGTCATGGAGTGGATGATCCTGGTGGCCTGCGCCCTGGGTCTGGTGCCCGCGCTGGTGGGTGCAGCGGCGGGAGTAGCCGCGGCAGGCGTGGGCGCAATCGTGGGCGGCCTGGCGGGCGACGAAGCCGGTGCCGCCATACGCGCCACGGCGCTCTTGCTGATTGAAGACGGCGGGCGCCTGCTGGAAAAGCTCATTGAGTTTCTACGCCGCTTCATCAAGGG
>CALMRM010000077.1:0-972 GCA_937871605.1 uncultured Terriglobus sp.
GCACAAAGGCTCCATTGGCGTGATGTATTACTCCCAGTGGAACAACCATGACTCTGCCCGCAGCTTTATGAATGTGTATACGGGTGCCCTGCCACGCAAGTACAACAGCATCAAACCGGTCGAATTTCAGGACGGCGACGAGGACCACCTTCTGTTCACCACCGAGGAAGGTGACGTGTGGATCACTCTCGACGACACCGGCGTGTTTGTGTCCGAGGGCTTCGACCGTGCCACCGCCCGCAAGCTGGAAACCATGTTCCGCGATGCGCAGGGGCATGGTCCGCTACAAAGCGCGTTCACCACCAGCCAGGGTCGCGAACTCACACTGGGAATGACACAGCTGCTGCCCGGCGTCGGCATGCCGCGTGCAGCAGTGCGCATGGTCGCGCCGCTCATCCACTAGCGGTCGTTATACTCAGCGGTGGCTGCATTGCAGCAGGAGGTCGTTTGGCACAGGCAGAGATCGTCATCATTGGCGGCAGCGGGTTATACACCATGCCGGGGCTCACAGACACAGAAGAGATCCGCGTTGAAACGCCCTTCGGCGATCCGTCCGAAGCCATTGTGCTGGGCACGCTGGAAGGCCGCCGCGTGGCCTTTCTGGCGCGGCACGGGCGCGGTCACCGTATCCTGCCCACGGAGCTGAACTTCCGCGCCAACATCTACGCCATGAAGAAGCTGTGTGTCAGCTTCATCCTGTCCATCAGCGCCGTAGGCTCGCTCAAGGCCGAGCACAAGCCGACCGATTTCGTCATCCCGGATCAATTCATCGACCGCACCTTTGCGCGCAACGCCACGTTCTTTGGCGAGGGTATCGTGGGCCACGTCGCGTTCGGCGATCCCATCTGCGCAGTGGCAGCAAAGGCCTTCGAGCAGGGCTGCAAGGACGCGGGCGTCGTGGGCAAGCTGGGCGGCACCTACATCAACATGGAAGGCCCGCAGTTCTCCACCCGCGCCGAGTCGAACCTGTAC
>CALMRM010000077.1:982-1612 GCA_937871605.1 uncultured Terriglobus sp.
AACCTGTACCGCTCGTGGGGCGCGGACGTCATCGGCATGACCAACCTGCAGGAAGCCAAGCTGGCCCGCGAAGCCGAAATCAGCTACGCCACGCTGGCCATGGTCACCGACTACGACTGCTGGTACGAAGGCCACGACGATGTGACCGTTGAGCAGGTCATCAAGGTCATCCACGACAACTCTGCGAACGCGCAGCGCGTATTAACTGGGGCGGTAAAAGCCCTGCCGAAGGACAACAGCAGCACTCCTGTTGCGAGTGCATTGCAGTACGCGATTATGACGGACAAGAAAATGATCCCTGCAGCGACACGTGACAAGCTGGCTATCTTTTTGGATAAGTACTTCGCCTGACTCGTTGTTGGTTTTTGGTTGTTCGTTGATCGTGATGAGGTGTTCGTGGCCAAAGGTTTCCGTGATCTTGAAGTCTGGCGACTTGCAATCGACCTGACAACTCAGGTCTACCGCTGCACGGAAGCTTTTCCTAAGAGTGAAACATACGGGCTTACCTCACAAATGCGACGCTCTGCCGTTTCCGTCGCAAGTAACATCGCGGAGGGATCAGCCCGCTCTACCAGTCGCGACTTTGCGAACTTCGTATCGATTGCTCGCGGCTCCAATGCAGAACTTCAA
>CALMRM010000077.1:1622-7194 GCA_937871605.1 uncultured Terriglobus sp.
AACTGAAGCAACGTATGTCGAGCTAGAAGAGCGATGCGGCAGGATCGGCAAGATGCTCCTTCGGCTGTCAACCTACCTGCGCGCTCCAGAACGCCAGCCAAACCACACAACCAACAACCCACAACGAAAAACGAGAGCATAGTGGCAATTCTTGTAGTTGGTTCCGTAGCCTTCGATACCCTCACCACACCTTCGGGTCAGCGCAAAAAAATCCTTGGTGGTGCCGCCACACACTTTTCCCTTGCGGCATCGTTCTTCACGGACGTGCGTGTTGTCGGCGTCGTCGGCAACGACTTCACCGCCGAGCATGAAGCCGTGATGACCCGCAAAGGTGTAGACACCACCGGCATTGAGCACGCGGAAGGCCTGTCGTTCCACTGGACCGGCAGCTACGAAGGCACGCTGGGCGAAGCCAAGACGTTGGGCACGGACCTGAACGTGTTTGGCAGCTTTGATCCGAAGATCCCCCAGAGCTACAAGGACTCGGATTACCTGTTCCTCGCCAACATCGACCCGGTGCTGCAGCTGCGTGTGCGAGAGGCGCTGCCCGGCGTCAAGATGGTGGCGGGCGACACCATGAACTACTGGATTGCCGACCATCGCGAGAACCTGCTGAAGGTGCTGCGTGAAGAGGACATCCTCATCATCAACGACGGCGAAGCGCGCCTTTTGACGGGCGAGCATAACCTCGTGACCGCGGCGAAGAAGGTGATGGAACTGGGGCCGAAGTCGCTGGTCATCAAGCATGGTGAGTACGGTGCGACAGCGTTCTTCAGCGAGCGTTCGTTCAATGACAAAGCTGCAAGCCTGACGCCGTTTCGCGCACCAGCCCTGCCCATCGAAACCGTGGTCGATCCAACCGGCGCGGGCGACAGCTTCGCGGGCGGCTTCTATGGCTACATCGCATCGCAGCCGGCACTGACGCCGCAGGTGTTCCGCACGGCCATGTTCTACGGCGGCGTGATGGGTTCGTTCGCGGTTGAGCGCTTCGGCACGGAGCGACTGCAAGAGGTCACGCGAGAAGAGATCGATGCGCGGTTCCGGCTGTTCCAGGAGATCTCACACCTGGACCTCGACCGCACGGTGTAGCTCGTTGCTCCCGTTGTTCGTTGCTATCGTTGTTGGTTGTTGTCGTTGTTCGTTGTTCCCGCAATTCGTTGCTCCCGTAGCTCGTTGCTCCCGTCGATGTGAATAACGAGAACACCGGCGAACGAGAACAACGGCGAACGAGAACAACGACAGCAACGAGAACAACGGCAAACAACGAAACGAAGCACCGGGCGGCACCACTGCCACCACTGTGCTGCGCGCGCGGTACCCTGTAGGTGCACATCATGCTGACTGCCCGCACCATCCATGCGCCGCGCCGCCGCGGCCAGCCCAGCCTGCCACGCACCGCCGCACCTCGGCAGCGGCCCGCCACAGAACCGCGCGACCCGAACGGCGTCTACCCCGCCACGCGTCCTGAGTTGATGCCGATTGCGCTTGCTGCAGTGATCCTGGCCTTCCTTGCGCTGCTCGTCTGCGCGTCGCGTGGCTGGCTGCTGCTGTACGGTGACGCAGTGGCGCACCTGGGCATCGCACGGCGCATCGTCGATTCGCGGTACCCGGGGTTGGCGCAGCTGGGCGGCGTCTGGCTGCCGCTGCCGCACCTGCTGATGCTGCCCTTTGCCCAGCGTCTGGACTGGTGGCAAAATGGCATGGCGGGCGCATGGCCCTCGCTGGCGGCGTACGTCTTAGGCGTCACCGGGTGCTACGCGCTGTGCCGCAAGCTGGTGCCGTTTGCGTGGGCGTTCGCAGGCACCGCCTTTTTCGCGCTCAATCCCAATCTGCTGTACCTCTCCACCACCGCCATGACAGAGCCGCTCTTTCTGGCGCTGCTGCTGTGGTCTACCGTGGTCGCGTGGGAGGCCGTGGAGGCACTGCAAACGGGCAAGATCGCAACGGCACGTACGCGGCTCCTCGTCAGCGGCCTGTTAACCATGGCCATGGTGTTTACGCGCTACGACGGCTGGATCGTTGGTGCGACGGTGTGGTTGCTGCTGGCCCTGGCGTGGTGGCGCTCCGTCGAAACGACGAAACAGGCAACGGGAAACGCCTTTCTGGGCATGACGTTGCTGGCCGTTGCGGGGCCGTTGCTCTGGTTTGCGTACAACGCCAAATACCAGGGCGACTGGCTCGACTTCCTGCGCGGGCCGTACTCCGCGAAGGCCATTGAGGAGAAGACCACGCCACCCGGTTCGCTGCCGCGCCGCGGCATGTACAACCCCGGCTGGGCGTTCCTGTACTTCACCCGCGCGGCACAGGTGGATGCTGTGGCGTACGAGCTTGGCTTTGGGGTATTGGCCACGTCACTGGCGGGTGCGTGGCTCATGGCGCTTACACGTCTTCCGCGTGTCGTCGCAGTGCTGCTGTGGCTGCCGCTGCCGTTCTATGTGTACTCCGTGGCTTGGGGGCACATCCCCATCTTTGTGCCGCAACTGTATCCCGGTTCGTACTACAACGCACGCTATGGCATGGAACTGCTGCCCGCCTTTGCGGTGTGTACCGCCGTGGCCTGCGCGGCGGCGGAACGGTGGCTGCGCGCACAGAAGCCGAAGCTGGCGGATGCGTTCTTCTTTGTCACGCTGGTCTGCATCATTGTGAATGTCTTCGCCATGATGGGTACCTTTGGCACGCTGCTGCAGAAGGTGCGCGGAGAAGACGCGTGGAGCACAAAGGTGCCGCGCTGGCTTTCCGCGCCGCCGCTGGTCTACGACGAAGCTGTGGTGAACTCGCGCACGCGCATCCCGTTTGAGCTGGCCCTGTCCAAGGAAATACTGCGGCTGTATGGCGGTGGCACCATCATGTTCGACACCAACGAACACATCGGCGCCATCCAGGACGCGGGCCTGCCGCTCAAGACGCTCATCAGCCCGCTCGACTCGCAGAGCTTCGATCGCGCGCGGCAGCAACCAGCGCGGTATGCCGACCTGGTCATCGCACTCGAAGGGGATCCGGTGGCGCAGGCCGTGGCCGCGCACCCTGAGGGTCTTACCGAAATCGAAGTGCTGTGCCACACCGGCCAACCCTGCGCCAAGCTCTACCGGAGTTCGGCGCACACGGGAAGCCTCTGATGATTCCGTTTGTGAAGGCACACGCCTGCGGCAATGATTTCCTGGTCGTCGAAGAGCAGTTCGCCAAGAGTCAGCACGCGCCCCTGGCTCGACTGCTTTGCCAGCGCAACACGGGCGTGGGTGCCGATGGTGTGGAGTTTCTCGACCGCCGCCCTGACGGCTCGCACTTTCTGCGGCTCTTCAATGCAGACGGCTCCGAAGCGGAGCTCTCTGGCAACGGCACGCGTTGCGTAGCGGCATGGCTTGCGCACAGTGAGGGATTGCGAGACCTCACGTTAGGCACACACGGTGGGCCGCGTGCCTGCCGCGTGATGGAGTGCCACGGGGAGCATTTTGAGATCCAGACCGCCATGGGCACACCGCAGGTGCAACCCCGTACCGTGGCTGTGCCGGATATCGGCAGCGTCGCAGGGGCGGTGGTAGACGTGGGCAACCCGCACTTCGTGCTGTTCACAGACGCGAAAGACTTCAGCGCCCATAGGTTGCCGTGGGAAGAACTGGGTGCACGCATCTGTACCCACCCGGACTTTCCGCGCGGCACCAACGTGGAGTTTGTGCGGGTGCTCTCGCCGTCAGAAATTGCCTTTCGCATCTACGAGCGGGGGGTGGGGCCGACGCAGTCGTCTGGCACGGGCACGTCTGCTTCGGCTGCGGCCAGCATCGCGTTGCGCGGCTGCCACTCTGCATTGCTGGCGAGTTCGCTGGGCGGTGCGCAGCGCGTCGTCTGGCGACCGGGTGAGCCGCTGATGCTGACGGGCCCGGCTGAGATCATCTGCACGGGACAGGTCAGTGTCCAGGCCTTGGAGAGCAAGGCGTGATCAAGCCGAAACGGCTGCGGGCGGGCGCTCGCATCGCTGTTGTCTCGCCTGCAAGTACGCCGCCAGAAGCGAAGGTACAGCTGGGCATGCAGCGGCTGCGCGAGCTTGGCTACGAGCCCGTGCTGATGCCGTCGGCGCTGGCGGCAGGGCCGCTGAACTATGCCGGTGAGGCTGCGGCCCGCGCTGCCGATCTGCACGCCGCATTCGCCGATCCCGCGATCGATGCCGTGCTGTGCGCACGCGGCGGCTGGGGCGCGGCGGAGCTGCTGCCGCTGCTGGATGCGGAGCTGATTCGTGCCAACCCGAAGCCGTTCCTGGGCTACAGCGATCCCACCACGCTGCACCTCCTGTTCGCGCAGGTGTGTGGGCTGCACACGTTTCACGCGCCCATGCTCACACCCGACTTCGCCCGTGGCGACCGGCTGGCCGACGGCGTTGACCTCTACTCGTGGCAGCATGCGCTCGAGAACACGGACTCGTGGACGCTGGACGCCCGGCACGGTATGCGGGTGCTCAAGCCGGGCACGGCGGAGGGCACACTCATCGGCGGCTGCCTCGCCTTGCTGGTGGAGTCGCTGGGCACGCCGTACGCCATGCAACCGCCGCCGGGCGACCTTCTCCTGTTCCTGGAGGAAGTGGGCACCAAGCCCTACCAGTGGGATCGGATGCTGCTGCACCTGCGGTATGCCGGGCTGCTGGACCGGGTGCGCGGCATCATTTTCGGAGACATGGAGCAATGCTGCGCTCCCGGTGACGAAATGGCCCTTTTAGAGCGCACTTTGGTGCACAATTTGCGCTCTTTTGCGGGTCCAATTGCGCTTGGATTGCGCTCCGGACACGTAAATACACCCAATATCACGCTCCCAATGGGTGTTTTTGCACGGGTAACGTGCACTTCCGACGCATCTCTGCAGATTCTGGAATCGGCGGTAGAGTAGAACGCGTGAGAGAAGCGAAACACATTCACCTGATCGGCATTTGCGGCACTGCGATGGCATCCTTGGCGGGCATGTTGCAGGTGTGCGGGCACCGCGTGACCGGCTCAGACGCCGCGGCGTACCCGCCCATGAGCGATCAGCTGCGCGGCATGGGCATCGAGCCGATGCAGCCATACAACGAGGCGCACCTGCAGCCAGCACCGGACCTGGTGGTGGTGGGCAATGCCATTTCGCGCGGCAACCCGGAGTTGGAGGCGGTGCTGGACCGCAGGCTGCCCTTCACCAGCATGGCAGCGCTGATCCATGAAGAGTTCCTGCGGGGGCACGAGCCGCTGGTGGTCGCGGGCACCCACGGCAAAACGACCACCACCAGCATGGCCGCCTGGATCTTCGAGGTGGCTTCGCAGACCCGGCCCTACCTGAAACCATCGTTCCTGATCGGCGGCGTCGCAGAGAACTTCGGGACCAGTTTTGCCGTGGATGAGACCCGGCCCTTTCTGCTTGAAGGCGATGAATACGACACGGCCTTTTTCGACAAGGGTCCAAAGTTCCTGCACTACTTTCCGCAGGCAGCCATCCTGACGCATGTGGAGTTCGATCACGCTGACATCTACCTCGACCTTGCCGCAGTCAAGACAGCCTTTAAACGGCTGGTCAACATCATTCCGCGCAGTGGACGGCTCATAGCGTTCGACTATAG
>CALMRM010000078.1:0-12666 GCA_937871605.1 uncultured Terriglobus sp.
GAACAGGCCGGGTTGACGGCTGCCGACGAAGACTAAATTATACAAATCGTAGAAAGCCATATCATTAAAAAAAATTAGGCCTACGTTCCATGTGTCAACGACCTTTTGCCGCTTCAGGTCGACAACAGCAACTTGTTGCTTGTCTCGCACGTTTACATACAAGCGGCTTCTCGCATCGTCTACCGCCATCGCCTCAAGATTGTTACCCTCGACACGTATGCTTCCGGTGACCTTGTGAGTGTCTACATTGAGCTCGGCAATTTCGGAGTAGGGCAGATTCGCCGATTTCCCGCCATTCCCGATAAAGAAGGTACGTCTTCCGGCGTCATAAAGTCCGGTGTCGGGAGAGTCGGTCTTTCCCGTGGATGATCCGTCGATGAGGGCGACGCGATCCACCTGGTGCAGGTCGTCTGCAGACAAAAAGATCGCGGCGGAAACCCCACCGTCCGCAACAATGAGCTCATTCTTCTCTGGAATGTAAGCGAGTGCGTGCGGCGTCTTTACTCCACCGGACGACTGTAGATGCTCACCGGTGCTGGCCTTGAAGACTTCTATAGTGTGATGTTCCTCGGCGGCGATGAACAAACGATCACGCTTGAAATCAACGGCCAGAAAATCGAAATCACCTTCGATGCCGGGCAATGATGTCGCGTGGATTAGTTGCAGAGCGTCCGGATCTTTCATGGTGAGTGTGACGCCCTTTTCGACTGCCGCCGGTGCTGCTTGAGGCTTGGCAGGGGTCGTCACGCTAGCAGCGGCAGCGAATGCAAATAGGATGGCGTTTTTCGAGGCCAAACGGTCCTCCTTCTTCAAGTTAAAGCGGACAGGGCTGCTAAAGAAGAGCAGTCCATGCCGAACTATGCTGGTGCTTTGTACATGCGCAGATTCGTTTTGTCTGAACAGCTCATGTCTTGCTTCCAGATGGGAGACAGGGTGCGGTCGAGATACATAAGTTGATTATTCAATGTCACCATGATGTAACTCGAATCGAATGAATCCATTTCGTCATACTGCGGCTTTAAAATGAGTTTTCCGTCTAAATCGATGAGGCCCCATTTACCATCCTGCTTTACGGGGCAGAGATGCTCGGTCTCGCTGAACTCTCCTGTCTTTTCCCAGAGCGCGGGCAGCGCCACAGAGCCGTTCACATGGATGAATCCCCATTTGCCGTCCATAAGTACAGCGCAGACATTGGCGTTAAAGCTAGTGACAGTGTCGTAGCGGAATGGGAGGATCGTCTTTCCCGCTTTGTCGATGAAGCCCCACTTGTTGTTCATTTGTACAGGCGCAATCTCATCGCTGTATCCGTGCACGGTCTGGTAAATGGCTGGAATCACCAGGGCTCCCGTTGGATCAATAAAGCCCCACTTACCGTTAACACGAACGCGGGCGCGCCCGTTCTGGAAGCTGCGGGTCAGCTCAAAGCGTTGCGGAAACGCCTCAGAGCCATCGGGGCGAATGAAATGCCACTCGGAACCAACGCGAACGGGGCTGCAGTTATAACGAAAATTGCGTGCTTCATCATACTGCGGGGCAAGCGTCTCGTTTCCGCCGCGGTCGATGTAGCCCCACTTGCCGTTACGGCGCACCGCTGCCCAGTCTGTTGCGAAGGGCAGAGCGGCTTCGTAACGAGCCGGGACTGCAAGAACACCTCTGCCGTCCACATATCCAAAGCTCCCGCAGACGTTCACGGGCAGCAGGGTACGCGCTTGTTGCTGGGCATGCATGAGAACGCCGGGGCTGAGCGCGGCGGCAGACGCAATCTTGCAAAAGAGGCGGCGGTCCAACTGAGGTTGGTTGAACGCGCTCGAAAACAAACGTGACACGTGATTCTCCTTGAAGGTAGTGAGAGATGGTCTAGAAGCTGCCGCGCAAACCAAACTCGAAAACGCGCTGTGTTGCCGTACCGGTAGCACCTGCATTGATCTGAGTGGTGATCTGGCCAAAGTTCTGCGCTGAGACATTTGTCGCGGGCAGCCCGTACTGCGCGCGGTTGAGCAGGTTGAAGCCCTCGGCGCGCAGGCTTAATGCGTACCGATCTAATCGAAGAAGGTCTTTCTGCAGAGAGCCATCTATCTGCCACGTACCCGGGCCACGCAGCAGATTGCGCGGCGCGTTCCCAAAGGTTCCTGCCGCCGGCGCTGCGAATGCTGCTGCGTTAATCCAGTGCTGTGGCGTGCGCCCTGTAGCTGGTACGAAGGAGATACCCGGCACAATGTTTGGCCGCTGCGGAGAAAGAGAGTTACCGTCTGGCAAACTCGCAGCGCTGCGCGTGATCGTTACGTTGAGCGGCAGCCCCGTACGCGCTGCGGCGATCCCGCTAACCTGCCACCCGGACCCGAGCGCACCTGCCACACCGCGCAGGGTAGAGGCATGCCCATGGCTGGCACCAAATTGGTAGACGGCGCTGGCTGTAAACGATGACCGTACGTCCTGATCGCTGCTCGCCCGTTCACAGATGCGGCAGGCCACGTTTTGCGGGTAGTCCTGCTCGCCGCCACCTGTTGTGCCGTCATTTATTGAGTGCGACCAGAGATAGTTGGCGCCAAAAAGCAGACCTTGCGAGAACTGCCGGTTGATCTGAGCGGAGAGGCCGCTGAAGTTTGCATTGTTTCCACTCAGCTTGTAATCCACCTGGCCGAATGCGGCCAACGGCCGAGTGCCTGTGACAGGATTCAACAGATTGACATAAGAGCGCGACGGTAAGTGCGCACCATGATTGCCGATATACCCGATTTCAGACTGTACCTGGAAGGGAAGCCGTTGTTGGACGGAGACACCAAACTCACCCACCTGCTCGTCAACGCGTCCCCGGTACAGGCCGCGCGGCGCGTTGGCCGTGTTGGCACCAAGCGCGAGAAAGGGCGTGAGCGGATAACTGAGAGTTGGGATCTGCGCGCTCGAAAAGAGTAGCCGCGAGGTAATGTTGTTGAGCGGAGCAGTCAGATCGCCCAACTGACCTTCCCCGAAGTAGAGGCCGTATCCGCCTCGGAAGACGGTGTTTCCTCCCAAAGATTCCGGTGCCCAGGTTAGAGCGAAGCGCGGCCCGATATCTGCATGAGTAGCATTGTAAAAAGGCCCGCCTGGCGTGCAGAAACCCGCAGGACAGGTGAGCGGGTCGAAGGCTTTAGACCTGCCCAACACCTCAGAGAAGGCGCCGAATGAGTCGTATCGCAGACCGAGGCTCAAGGTTAGGTTTGGCCGAAACTTGAATTGATCTTGAAAGAAGAGGTCGAACTCCGTCTTTCGTGCACCACCCGTCGGCACCGCCGCCAGCACTGCGGCAGAGTCAAGTCCGTTTACAGCAAATCTCGTCAGGCTGCTGTAGGTCAGCTGGGTTTCAGCGGTATTGCCTAAATTGATCTGTACGCGCCGCAACCCGCCACCAGTGGTAATGCTGTGCCGGCCAAAAACCGCGTCCAGTGTGTCCGTGAATGAGTACGCCGTTGCGTTCTGGTTCTGTGCAAGGCTGTCATGTAAGGTGGTGAAGCCCGGCACCGATACCTGAATCGGGAGTACCGTTGCATTTGCGATCTGATACGGCGTTCGGTTGATGCCGAACTTCGATTCATTCAGAAGTGCGCTGTTGAAGGTGTGCTCTAAAGAGACAACACCGTTCTTGGGGTTGTTCTGGATCTGCTGTGTGTCCTGCAGAAAGCCCGTCGAGTCGCCGTATGGCACCTGTAGGCGTCCCTGATCGAGGTTGATGCGCAGATAGCCCGAGGTGCGGGCGTTAAAAACTTGATCTACGCGTGCAAGCCCGAAATCTTCATTTTGTGTTTGACTTCCGGCAGAGCTGTAGCTGAAAACATTCGGGTTTGCAGTCGCGGTTTGTCCTGCCGGATAGGCCGCCAAAATTGAAGCGAGTGCAGGGGAACGCGCAAGGGTCTGCTGGGCAAAGGCGGGACTGGGAACGAATCCCACCAGCGGCTGTCTCAGAACTTGGCGAAGGCCCTCGTAATTTGCGAAAAAGAAGGTGTGATCACGCACGAGCTTGCCGCCGACACTGCCGCCGAACTGATTCAAACGTAACGGCAGCCGACTGGTTGAGAACAGTGCTCGCGCGTTCAGTACATCGTTGCGCAAGAACTCGTAAGCGCTGCCGCGAAGCGCATTTGTGCCACTGCGCGAGACCACGTTCCCCTGTCCGCCGGGCGTGCCGCCGTACTCCGCCGAATAGAGCGCCGAATTAACACGGAATTCACGGATCGATTCGGATGCTAGTTGGATCCGCAGATCGGATTTTTCACTTTGCCGCAAAATGCCACTCGCATCTACCCCGTCGAGCAGAATCCTGTTGTCATCCAGACCGTGCCCGGCAAAGCGAATGCTGGTTTGGTTCCCACTGCCAGTATTAATTGCGCCTGGAACCAGGATCATCAGTCCTGCCCAGTTTCGACCATTAATTGGCAGGTTCTCTACCTGCTGCCGGGCAATAACACCGCCCGTGGTCGCACTGTCTTGATCCAGCGTAACCGTGGACGCCTCGACCGCTACGGTCTGCTCCACCGCGTTAATTGCCAGAATTAGATTGATGGTACGGAATTCGCCAACTTGTAAATCGATATTGTCTAGCTTCTGAGTCGCAAAGCCGGGTGCACTTACGTTTATGCTGCAGCGTCCCAGGGGCAAGGCTGAGAGGACGTATTCGCCTGCGGTCGTCGATGGAACAGTGCGGGTGAAACCGGTTTGTGGGAAAAGCACCGTGACAGCGGCATTCTCCACGGTGGCACCCGTTGCGTCAGAAATGATGCCCTTAAGATTTGCACGGTCGATTTGCGCTATCAGCATCGCCGGAGCAAACAATGCTGAGAGAGCGGACGCGCGGGTGAAACGAAGCAGTCTCATAAAGAGAACCTCTGCCTTCCAAAGCCAAGCGGTGAGAACACTTCGAGAATAGGGAGGTGATCTAAAAACAATCTGAAGAACAAGCCATGTCACCGAAAATTCACGACATGCACGCATACTGTGTCGCATGCGAGTGTTGATAGCAGAGGACAAGGTGCGCATGGCCATGCTGCTGCAGCGCTCACTGCAGCGGGAGGGCTACCTGGTAGTCGTTGTGCACGACGGTGAGTCGGCACTCACGGCAATCGGTCGTCATCGTCCGGACGCAATTGTCATGGACGTCATGATGCCGAAGCTGGATGGTTTTCAGGTACTGGCACGCCTGCGCAGCATGGACGTGCGGATTCCAACAATACTGCTGACGGCGAAGCATACAAGCGAGGACATCGTTACAGGTCTCGACCTCGGTGCGGACGATTACCTTACGAAGCCCTTCGAATTGGCAGTACTCTTAGCGCGTTTACGTGCTGTTGTGCGCAGACCCTCGACTTTGGTGAAGGGGCCCTTGCGCGCGGGTGACCTTGTGCTGCACTTCGAAACGCATGAGATTGAATGTGCCGGGCAGCGACGTGTACTGACACCGCTTGAGTTCACGTTGTTACAAGGCCTCATGCAGCGCGTTGGCAGGGTGGTGCGCAAGGAAGAACTCGTTAAGATCGGTTGGGGAAACGATGATGCATTCCAAGAGGGAACCCTCTACGTCTTCATACGGGCGCTGAGAGGAAAAATGCATGCGCTCGGCATTCCAGACATGCTGCACACGGTTCGCGGGGTCGGCTATGTGTTGCGCCCTGCCGCTGAGGAATGAAACCGGTCTCCATCAGCGTTCGGCTTACCGCCTGGTACGCCGGTGTCTCTGCCCTTGGGTTCATAACATTCGGCGTGGTGATGTGGTTTGTGCTTGCGCGATCGATGATCTCGTGGAAAGACCGTACGCTGCAGATGCGCGCCTCACGCGTGGAACAGGTTTTGAACGGGTCATCTACGGGGAATGTTAAGGCGCTTAATCACCGGCTGGAGGACGTCGTCGAAGTTCTTCCGGAGGGTGAGTGGATACACATCGTAAAGGCAGATGGCCGTGTGCTGTACCCCTCGAATGTGCCGCCCGCCGTCAGCGGAATTCAATCAGCTTGCAAGACGGCGCTCTACCGCGACCACGTTGTGCAACGCGAACGCTTTCGCGAGCTTTGCCATCCCGTAACGTACGCCGGGGAACAGGCGTTTCTGCTTGTACCTAGTCCTCTCAGTGAAGATCGCATTCTTCTCCGCATTTTCACGTTGGGGCTCTACCGCATGGTTCCGATCCTGCTACTGGTGGCCTCCACGGGTGGGTACCTGCTCAGCCGACGCGCACTGGCGCCGGTGGATATTGTGATTGCAGAAGCCAAGGCAATAACAGCCGACGACCTCAGTAAACGCCTGACGCTCTCAGCGGCCGACGATCAACTGCGACGACTTGGGGTGGAGTGGAACAGCCTGCTTTCCCGCATCGAGAAAGCCATGATCCGCATCTCCCAGTTCACGGCCGACGCTTCTCACGAACTGCGTAGCCCGGTCGCGTTCATCCGCGCAACAGCCGAGTATCATCTGGGAGATCCTGACCTAACGGAAGATCTGAAGGATACCTTTCGCGCCATCGTCGACGAGTCGTGCATGATCACAGACCTGTTGGAAAATCTCTTGTTACTGGCCGGTACAGAAGCTGTGGAATCGGGTTCTCCGCAGATGGTGCCAGTAGATGTAGATGCACTGGTGACAGAGCTGGCTCTGCGGTTCGCCCCCGGGCTGAGCGCGCAACATCAGCAGCTCCATATCCAGACGCCGGACCCACCTCTGCCTATGTTGCGCATGAACGCAGGGCATCTTCGTCGCGTGCTCACCACGGTCCTTGAGAACGCAAGCAAGTACACCCCGAAAGCTGGGTGCATCCACGTGACCTACGCCGTGCAGCACTCTCTACAAATCTCCATCGCAGACACCGGTATTGGTATCGCGGCGGAACATTTGGACCGCATCTTTGACCGGTTCTTTCGTGTGGATCAGGTGCGCACGGGCATGAAAGAAGGTGTCGGCCTGGGATTACCAATCGCCAAGCAGTTGATGGAGCAGTATCATGGCACGATCTCGGTCGTTAGCCAGCTGCAAAAGGGAACGTGCGTTACGCTTACCTTTCCGGCGGCGTTGCTCCATGGTTCCGTGAGTGCGATGCAGCTTGAGCGATGAGGAGCACCACGCGAGCTTCGCTTGGTGTCGCTTCATCGCTGCGTTTTGGCTGCGTTGATGTGCAGGCTTTCGACAATGCGGCTCTCACCGGCTAGCTTGCCTGCGTGATCGAACCGAAGCACGATGATCCAGTCATAGACCTCATCGGGCCACTTGCCGCCTGGGAGCAACTCTTCCGGGTCAGCTCCAAAGCTCTTCAGCAACGCTGGTATTTGGCCGTGCCGCCAGGCAACAAGGGGGTGCATTCCATGCTCGTCGTTGCGCAGCAGCGCCACCAGTTTGTCAGGCTCCTTCGTTCCAGCATCAAGGTGCAGCGGCAAACCCGTGGCCTTACTTAGGGGTTCGAGGGTGAGCCGCGGTCGGTTGCTGTTGTCGGAGTCCGCGCCCGCGTAGAGCGCGTCGACCTTGAACCGTAGGGTGCCCTCGTGGAACGGCTCAAAATAAGACGTATACGCCTCTGCGCGTGCTGCTCCTGCCTCGTTCAGCATGGCACCAACTGACGGCTTCTCCGCGTGGCGTATCAGCAGCAGCGTGTTGTCGGCCAGGTGATCGTGAGCAGATTGTGCAACGGCGTTGGATGAGAGAGCGAGCAGAATGAGAGAAGGCAACATCTTGAGCATGTCGATGCTGGTCAGAATACTCTTCTGCATTCGCACAAGAGGTCATAGCGCACGGCTCTCCTGTGGAACTTCAGGCTCTCTTAAGCTTTAGGGCGCTTTGTCAGGTTAGGCGAAATCTGTCATGCGACGTTCACAGGGCATTCACGGCGCTCTTACTCAACGACCCTAGCGTAGAGCACACCGCAACCATATCTGTTCTGTTTGGAGAAGCCGTGCGCCCTAACTCACGTCCTACCTCGGTCACCTTGCTGCTTGCAGCAGTTGCCGCAGCAGTGCCTCTGCATTCGCAGTCGAGCGCTTCGATTACGGGCGTTGTTACTGATCCGCACGGAGCGGCCCTGCCAAACGCCGCGGTCGTGGTCCACAACCACAAGAACACCACAGCGCGAAAGGCCACCTCAGACGCAGCAGGTCACTTCATCATCATGGACCTTCCTCCGGACACCTACGAGGTGGATACTGCGGCACCAGGCTTTTCGGTGAGTAAGGCAGAGAACGTGATTGTCCAGGCGAACCAGTCCACAGACCTGCCGATCGTATTGAGCCTGAGCGACATCAGTCAGCAAGTCACGGTAGAGGCGGACGCTTCTGATTCTGTGGCGGCACAGCTTGCACCGCTGGATGCGCGCCTGGATGCACGCTCGGCCCGTACCGAGATCAGCGATCACTACATCGAGAACTTTACGTCACCCATCGCCGACTACAGCGAGGTCATCGCGCTCTCGCCCGGTACCTTCAGCGTGAACTCGAACGGCGTTGGCCTGGGCGACAGCAAGAATTACTTCCGTGGCTTTGCCGATGGGCAGTACGACATCACGTTCGACGGTATCCCGTTTGAGGATACAAATTCGCCGACGCACCACTCTTGGGCATTCTTCCCATCGCAGTTTATCGGCGGTGTGGACTTCGACCGTTCTCCTGGTGGCGCGTCCACCATTGGACCAACGCCCTTTGGCGGTTCCATCAATCTGCTTTCAGAGCCCGCGCGTTCGCAGCAGGACATGCGCTTCGGCGTGTCGTACGGCTCGTATAACACCATCCTCTATGACGGAAACTACACGACCGGTGACTTCGGCCCATCACGCAAGATGAATCTGTGGGTCGACGTGCACCACCTGTCTTCCGATGGTTTTCAGACCTTCAATCGGCAGCGCCGCACGGCCGGCGCCCTAAAATATCAATACAAGATTTCAGACGGCACCACGCTTACCGGCTTCAGCAGCGTTCTAAATCTGGACACCAACACACCGAACTTTAGTGGACCGCTGCGCAGTGAGGTGGCCAGCAATGGCTATAACTACCTACTGAACAACAATCCCGGCAGCTCGGAGTACTACCGCTACAACTTCTACCATGTGCCCACCGACTTCGAGTATGTGGGCTTGAAGAGGGAGCTCGGACACGGCTGGTACCTGGACACCAAGCCCTACACCTACAGCTATAACAACCACCAGAACTACGCCAACACGCAGGCCAGCACCATCACGGCAGCCTGCGACACAGAAGCAGCTGTTAAGGCTGGTGCCGCTAACACGGCGACGACTGCCTACGCATGCGGTACGGACAAGCTGAACAGCTACCGCAAGTATGGCGAGATCACGTCTCTCAGCCAAGTGTCACACGTGGGTATCTTCCGCGCAGGACTTTGGTATGAATGGGCCGCGACAAACCGGTTCCAGATTCCGCAGAACCCGCGCAACCTGGCCGATTCCGTACTGCCCAACTTTCACGAGCAGTTCTGGACCAACAGCTACCAGCCCTTTGCGGAATACGAGTGGCACCCCACGCAGAAGCTGACGGTAGTGGGTGGTTTTAAGTACGCAAGGTACACGCAAGACCTGAAGCAATACGCCGACAACGGCAAAACAATCGGCAACATCGATCCGGTGACAAAGGTGCCGTTCGCCTTCCGTCGCGCCTACGGCGAGTACAACTCCTACCTGCCATCGGGTGACGCAAACTACCGCATCCGGCAGAACTGGTCCGTGTACGGTCAGATTGCCACCGGTAGCGTTATCCCACCGAGCAATGTCTTCGACCAGGCGGGCACCGTATCAACACTGCCAAAGCCCACCGGTGCCTTCACGTTGCAGACGGGCACTGTAGTCAAGCTCAAGCGTGTCTCACTTACCGGCGATTACTATCACATTCACTTCGGCAACACTTACACAGCGATTGCCGACCCGAACATTCAATCGGGAACGCAGTTCTTCTCAAGTGGCGACACGGTGACGCAGGGTTTTGAAGGCGAAACGAACCTGGCCTTCACGAATCACCTGAGTCTCTATCTAAACGGGACTGTGGGTACGGCGAAGTTCGTGTCTCAGACCATCAGCACACCTTCCGCTGTTGCCGGGCAGCCTGCTGTCGCCGCCGTGAACGCCGCCTACAAACAGTGGGTCGGCAACACGCCTGCAAACACGCAGGGTTACGGCCTTTCGTACCAGAACAATCGTTTCGACGCGGGCATCTTCAACAAACGCATTGGACCGTACTGGAACGCGCAGGGCAAGTTTCAGCAGGTCACGCCCATCGATCCCTTCCAGATCACCAACCTGTTCTTCAACTATTCGTTGCGCGGCGGTCACCTGCTTGATGGCAGCAAGCTGCGTCTGAGCTTCAACAATCTTTTCAACACTCGCTCTATTACCAGCGTGAGCGCGTTGAACAAAACGGCCACCTTCACGCCAAACGCGGCAGACACGCTAGGGCAATTACCAGGACGCAGCGTCACCGTCTCTTTCGTCTTTGGGCTCTCACCCAAACGATAATCAACCCCGGTATGCGGGATGGGCGCAATCCCTGGCGTGCGCTTGCCCGCCAACTCAGCAAAAGCTGGAGGCAAAATGTCCGTGGGATCTACGGTGTGTACGGTTGCTGCGCGCATCACCCTCCTGGCCGCGATGCTTGTTCTTTCGTTGCACCCTTCGCTCGCGCAAGTGGCAAAGCACCGCGAGCCGTACTACCTGACGGTGCCTGCCCTTAACTACGAAGCTGCCGTTGGGCAACCACCCACGCCCGGCACGGAAGATGCGCGGCGTGACGAAGAGGCGGTAAGACAAGCTGAATCATCCCGCACACCCGCTCAGGTGCGCGAAGCACAACGCGACGACGCGCAAGAGGACATCTTCCTGTACAGCACGGTGCTGGGAGCCGGCTTCAACGCAGCGGCGCTTCCCAAAACTGCCGCCCTCTCCGCACATCTGCGCAACGACGTGGGCACTGTTGTTCCCGTCTTAAAGGCCTTCTACCACCGGCCACGGCCATTTCTGACAGACCACTCGCTGCATCCAGTGTGCGAGAAGACAATTGAGGGCACGTTTCCGAGCGGCCATGCGACGGTGGGATACCTCACGGGCCTTGTTCTGGCACAGATGGTGACGGACAAAGCGCCCGCAATCCTTGCGCGCTCGCGTGAGTACGCGTCCAATCGGGTTATTTGCGGAGTGCATTACCCAGCCGATACCGAGGCGAGCCAGCGCGTGGCTCTAGTACTCATGGGCGAACTGGCTCTCTCACCACGTTTTCAAGCTGACCTGAAGGAAGTGGTTGCAGAGTTGAAGAGCAAACAGGTGATTCCGTAGCGAACGCAGTCACATCGGCGACTGCCATCTGCAGCGCGGCGGCACTTCAGGTTTTCTTAAGCTGCGTGGCTTACCTTGGCGACATGGGTGGTCGCCGCTCACGATGTGTTTCCGTAGCGCTGCTTGCGGCCATGCTGCCGCCCTTCCTGCTGCAAGCGCAGCAGACACCCGCAGCAAGTGGTAGTGCATCCCTCACGCTTGAACGGGCGCTTGCTCTTGCGGCCACGAATGAGCCTGCTTTCGCTGCGGCCTCAGCAGAACAGCAGGCGTTGGCCCTGGAACGCAAGAACGCGAAAGCGGCCCTGCTGCCCACAGCGACCTACCACAACCAAGCGATCTATACGGAACCGAACGGCGTGGCTGCAAGCCGCATCGGGCAAACGGCCAACGCTCCCGCGCCTGTGTTTATCGCAAATAATGCCGTGCGTGAGTACGCAAGTCAGGGCGTGTTCAACGAAACCCTGGGCTTTGCCCAAGTCGGCGCGATACGCCTGGCGACGGCGAACGCCCTCCGCGCAGAAGCCGAGCTTGAGATCGCCAGGCGCGGCCTGGTGGCAACCGTTGTCTCGTTGTTCTATGGTGCGGCTGCAGGGGGCGAGAAAGTTGCGGTCGCCGAACGCGCGCTCGTAGAAGCGAACCGCTTTGTCGAACTGACGCAAAAGCGCGAGGCCGCGCGTGAGGTGGCCCACGCGGACGTGCTGAAGGCTGAAATCGCGCAGCAGCAGCGCCAGCGTGAAGCAGAAGAAGCGCGTCTCGCATTGCAAAAGGCGCGGCTTGAGCTCGGAGTCTTGCTGTACCCCGATCCGGCTCAGCCCTTCACCCTCGCCACAGATACGGTGCCGCCACTTTTGCCCGAGCGCACCAGCGTGAACGCACTTGCATCGCAGAACAATCCCGAGCTCCGCAGCGCGCTCGCCGGTCTGCAGGCGAGCCAGGCAGACACCTACAGTGCACGCGCGGCGCTTGCCCCCGATCTTGCCCTGACCGCAACCTACGGAATAGACGCAACGAACTTTGGGGTGAACGGGCCGGAGGGCATTCATAACCTCGGCTACTCCCTTAGCGCAACCCTTGACATACCGGTGTGGGATTGGTTGATTACAGAGCGCAAGATCAAGGCCAGCCGTCTACGCGAGACGGCGGCCAAGACTGCGGTTACTGCCACACAGCGCCGCCTCGTCGCAAACCTTGCCGAGTTCTACGCCGAGGCTGAGGCCGCATCCAGGCAGATGGCATCGTTGGACCAGTCTGTGGTGACGGCGCGCGAGAGCCTTCGGTTGACAAATCTGCGCTACGTCGATGGTGAAAGCACCGGCCTTGAGGTGGTCGATGCACAAAACACCCTGCTGAGCGCGGAAACAGCGCAGATTGATGGCCGCACTCGCTACCAG
>CALMRM010000078.1:12676-17501 GCA_937871605.1 uncultured Terriglobus sp.
AATCTGCAGACCCTCACCGGAAAGGTCTGAACGCTTATGATCTCGTTGCCTTCCTTCCCGCGGCTCTTGCTGAATGTGTGCTGCGTGCTAGCGCTGCTCCTGTCCGGCTGCAAAAGCAAAGAAGCTGAAGCCCCGGATGTCGCCGTCACGGTTCAGGCTGCACATCCCACCCAGGGCGACATCTCTGAAGAGATCGCCGCTGATGCGATCCTGGCACCGCTCTCACAGGCTGCTCTTGCGCCGCGCATCAGCGCACCGATACGTGCGGAGTACGTGCAGCGCGGAGCACGCGTCCGCAAAGGACAACTGCTGGTCTCGCTGGAGGACCGGGACCTGCAGGGAAGCGCCCTGGACAGCAGAGGATCGCTGACTGCAGCAAAGGCGAATCTGACCGCGACGACTGACGCCACCATTCCCGAAGACCTGAAGAAAGCGCAGACCGACTTGGAGCAGACACGTTCTGTACGTGACGTCGCCCAGCGGACCGCAGCGGAGCGCAAGCAGCTGTTCGCGCAGGGAGCCATCTCGGGGCGTGACGCAGACGCCGCTGTCGCCGGAGCAGTGCAGTCACAAGCCGCATTCGAGAACGCGCAAAAGCACCTGGACGCGGTGCGCCGCACGACGGAGCGCACGACAAAGCAAACCGCGCAGGGGCAGTTGCAGTCGGCGCAGGGCAAGCTCCTTTCAGCCGAGGCGCAGGTGAGCTACGCGGAGCTACGCAGCCCTATCAGCGGCGTCGTAACGGACCGGCCGTTGTTCCCAGGGGAAACTGCAAACGCAGGCTCGCCCGTGATTACCGTGATGGACACGTCATCGCTGCTCGCAAAGCTTCATCTCGCCCAGGCCACCGCCCAGAAACTGAGCCGTGGCCACAAGGCAGAGCTCACCATCGCCGGAGTGAACGAACCGCTGGAGGCCTCCGTTTCGTTCATCAGCCCGGCCCTGGACGCAGGTTCGACAACCGTCGAAGTTTGGTTGCAGCTGCCGAATGCAGGGGGCCAACTCAAGGTTGGCACGCCCGTGCACGCCAGCATCACCGGCACGACCATACCGAACGCGTTGAAGGTTCCCAAAGACGCAATTTTGCCCGAGCAAGATGGCAGCACCACTGTGATGGTCGTCGGAAGTGACGGCAAGGCACACAGGCGCAGCGTGAAGACCGGCATCCGTACTGATGAGGAAGTGCAGGTGGTCTCAGGGCTCTCCGCTGCCGACAACGTCGTCACATCCGGCGCTTACGGGCTCAGCGACGGTGCGAAGGTGGAGATCGGCAAGCCCGGTGCGGCCGAGGACAAGGATTGATGCCGGGCTCTGTTGACCAGCCGTTGTTGAAGGAGGACTCCAGCTACTGGCTGGCGAAGTCCATACGCACTGTCCTGTTTCTTGCCGTTGCACTCACCGTGGCGGGCATCTATGCCTTTTTCAAGACACCAATCGCGGTCTTCCCGGAGACAAACTTCCCTCGCGTGGTGATCGGCGTCGACAACGGCGTAATGCCGGTGGAGCAGATGCAGGTCACCATCACCAAGCCGATTGAGGACGCCGTCAACAGCGTCCCCGGCCTGGTCACGGTGCGGTCGACCACGAGCCGCGGCTCGGCGGAGGTCAGTCTTTTCTTTGACTGGTCCGTAGACATGTTCCGCACGTTGCAACTGGTGGACTCCGCGCTGAGCAAGGCGCAGCAGAGTTTGCCGAGCACGGCCAAGCTCACCACCAACCGGCTTACATTCGCGACCTTTCCGATCCTCGGCTATAGCCTTATTTCAAGCACCCTCTCGCAGGCGCAGCTCT
This sequence comes from uncultured Terriglobus sp., assembly GCA_937871605.1. Taxonomy (GTDB): domain Bacteria; phylum Acidobacteriota; class Terriglobia; order Terriglobales; family Acidobacteriaceae; genus Terriglobus. Next base: position 14,468 of record CALMRM010000078.1, read on the forward strand.
GGGAGTTGGCCACCTACACGCTGAAACCGCCACTAAATCGCGTGAACGGTGTGAGCACAGTCACCGTGCAGGGCGGCCAGGTGCCTGAGTTCCACATTGTGCCGAACATAGCAAAGCTGCAGGCCGCAGGCGTGACGATCCTGGATATTGCCAATGCGGTGCAAAGCTCGAACATCATTGACTCTCCTGGGCTCTATGAGCAGGACCACCAGCTTGTACTGGCCCTGGTGGGCGCGCAGGCACATGACATCGAGGGCCTCAAGCAACTCACCGTCAAGACGACGACCGGCGGCGCACCGGTGCGCATCGGCGATCTCGCCAGCGTGATCCCGGCAACCATGCCGGTTTATACCGCTGTGCGTGCTGACGGACAGCCGGCAGTGCTGATGAACATCACGCGGCAGCCAAGCAGCAATACGGTGGCCGTCGCCGACGATGTTGATGCAGCAGTCGCCCTGCTGCGGACGAACCTGCCCCGGGGCACTTCGCTGACGCCCTACTACGATCAGTCCGGCATTGTGCGTGAGAGTGTGCGCAGCGTGCGCGACGCCATCCTCATCGGCCTTCTGCTTGCGTGCGTGATCCTCTTTCTGTTTTTGCGCGACTGGCGCTCCTCGCTCATTGCCGGTCTGGTGATTCCCGTGACGGTGGCGGCAACGGTGCTAGTGCTGTGGACCATCGGGCAGAGCTTTAACCTGATGACGCTGGGTGGCCTTGCCGCTGCGATCGGCCTGGTCATTGACGATGCCATCGTCGTTGTCGAAAACATCGTGCTGCACCGTGAGTCCGGGCAGGGCAGGGTAGAGGCGATTCGCTCTGCGCTTCACGAGATCGCGCATCCGTTGGTTGGCTCCACGATCACGCCCGTTGTGGTCTTCCTGCCGCTCATTGTAGTCACAGGTGTTACCGGCAGCTTCTTCCGGGCGCTGGCGATCACGATGACGATCTCGCTGCTCACGTCCTTGCTTTTGGCCGTGACATTCACACCGGGCTTGGCTTTGTTACTGCTGAACAAGCCAGCAGGAGAGGGTTCAGCAGACGATCAACATGTGGCAGAGGGAAGGGTGCTTGGGCGCGTGTTGGAATGGCACCTCCGTAGCCTGGAATGGTCGTTGCGCCGTCCGCTCTGGCTGGCCGCGGCCTGCGTGATGCTGGTGGGCATTACCTTCTTTGCCTATCGCGGACTCGGGTCTGACCTGTTGCCGGGCATGGACGAGGGCGGCTTCATCTTGGACTACATCATGCCCGCCGGGAGTTCCCTCCAATCAACAGACCGTGTACTGACCCATGTGGAGCAGATTCTGCATAAGACCCCCGAGGTGGAGCACGTGAGCCGCCGCACCGGGCTGCAGATGGGTCTGGCCGCAGTCACCGAGGCAAACACCGGTGACATGACTGTCAAGCTCAAGGCAGACCGTAAGCGCGCCATCGACGATGTGATTGCAGACATCCGCGCCGAAGTGAAGGAGAAAGAGCCTGAGCTGGATACCGAGTACATCCAGGTGCTTCAGGACAACATCAATGATCTCTCCAACGCACCGGACCCGATACAGATCAACCTCTTCAGTGAAGATCCCGCGCTGCTGAACGAGATCGCGCCGCGCGTAGCCGATCAGATCGGCTCCGTCAAGGGTGTCGTCAGCATCGAGAACGGGATTGAAAACACCATCAGTGGACCTGCGACGAACTTCCAGATAGACCCACAGCTTGCAGGTAGGCTCGGCTTTACGCCTACTGAGGCTGCAGAAGACGCCACGTCCATCTTGGACGGCGTCACGGTCAACGATCCGGTCATCGCCAATGGCCGCCCGTATACAGTACGGGTGCGGCTGGGCGATGAAACACGACGGTCCCTGGACACCATCCGTAATACAGTCTTCAACTCAGCCTCGGGGCATACCGCCTCACTCGGGTCCATGGCTGCGGTCACGCAACTGCCTCCCCAGAACGAGATCCGGCGGGAAAACCTGCAACGACTGGCTGTGGTCACTGCGCAGCTCGAAGGCACCGATCTAGGCACGGCGGTGAAGTTGGTGCAGACGAAGGTGCGGGCCATGCACCTGCCTGCCAGCGTGCGCGTTGAGTACGGCGGCACCTACCAGGAGCAGCAGAAATCATTCGGCGACCTCCTGCGCGTCCTGCTGCTGGCACTTGTTCTGGTCTTCGGTGTGTTGCTTACCGAGTTCCGTAACTTCGCCGCGCCGGTCGCTATTCTTTCGTCCTCGGTGTTGTCCATTGCGGGCGTCGTTGCCGCGCTACTGCTCACTCGCATGACCTTCAACGTGGCCTCGTTCATGGGGCTAATCATGGTGATCGGTATCGTTGCAAAGAATGGCATTCTGCTGCTGGATGCGGACGAGAGCTTCCGGCGAGAAGGGCAGAGCGCGCGCGATGCAATGGTCTCCGCCGCACAGCGGCGGCTTAGGCCCATTCTGATGACGGCACTTGCCGCCATCACCGGCATGCTGCCGCTCGCACTTGCCCTCGGCGCTGGTTCGCAGATGCTGCAGCCTCTCGCGATCGCGGTGATTGGCGGCGTGCTCATCTCCATGGCCCTGAGCCTGATTGTCACGCCGGTGATTTACTACCTGCTCACGCGCGACCATCTGCCGGGGGCGGCTTAAAAGCGTCCGCCACCTGCGCTAAAGACGGGAAGAGGACCAAACGGCCAAGCAGCCGTTTGAGTTGCCCAGACGTGAGGTCCGCTTCGTTGCTTTCAGTCAGAAGCGCTGCCGTGCAGCAATTGTGCTAACGGCCGACAACGATGATGTTGAAGGTGTCAGGCTGGGCCTGCGCGCGCGGCCGTGGGTTCGCGGCAGTTGCGGCAGGCTTGGGGCCGAAGTCTGCATCGGATAAGTAAATGCGGTCGCTCGAAGCGTCATAGGCCATGGTGCGCGCGCCCTTTTCGGTCGTGAGCGTCTGTACCGTCTTATACCCGTTCTTTACGTCGATCACGGACAGGGTGCCGTCACCGCCATTCGAACTGAATGCGAGTTGATACTTACTGCTGAAGCCTGCAGCGTCCGGTCCTTCG
>CALMRM010000078.1:17511-25552 GCA_937871605.1 uncultured Terriglobus sp.
GGTGTTTACCAGCGTGTGGGCCTTCGCATCCAGTTGCACGATGCTGTTCTTGTCCTCGATATTGGCGAAGACATTGCCTTTACCGTCAGGCTGTGGGAACTCTGGCTTGCCGGGAAGTGCGATGGTAGCGACGACCTCGCGCTTTGCAGCGTCAATCACCGTCACATTTTTGCTGCGGCCGTTGAAGGCCCATACGGTTCTCGTTACCGGCTCGAAGGTGATGCCGTCGGGGTTGGTGCCCGCGGGTATGGAGGTGATGGTTGTAAACATCTTGCGGTCGAACACCACTACGGCGTTTGCGCCGCCGTCGCTGATATAACCGACTCTGCCGTTGGGATCGAGAGCCACGCCATGTGTAGACTTCAGGCCTGTGATTGAACACACCAGCTTGCCTGTCTGCATGTCAAGGACTTCAACGCGCGGCCCGTGCGTCACGTACAGCAGATGCGCAGAGGTGTCGGCCAAGAGGTAATCCCATCCACCGACGCCGCCGATCTTCCAGTGTTCGAGTACCCGATAGGGACCTTGCGCCACTCCGCAGACTGCGGAGGCGGCCAAAACGATTCCTGCAATAACAGCTGACTTCTTCATGCAAATCTCCTCGGTCGAGCGGTCTGAAAGAGTTCTAGCGGATGTGCCTTAAGTCTGTGTGAAGATGACGGTGAACGTGGTTCCGGCACGCTGCTGACTTTGTACGGCGATTGTGCCGCCTGCCTTTTCAACGATCGCCTTACAGATGGGCAGCCCGAGGCCCGCGCCACCAGTCACACGCGAGCGTGACGCGTCTTCGCGATAAAAACGCTCGAAGATGTACGGTAGCGCTTCCTTGCTGATGCCACGGCCAGAGTCAATCACCTCCAGGCGAACGAGGCCGCTCTCTCCTGTCGTACGGATGAGCACGCTTGATCCCGACGCGGAGTGCTGGATTGCATTCATCAGCAAATTGGAAAGCAGGGTATCAACGCGCTCCGGCAAGACCCGGATGAGGAGGTCCGGCGCGAGTTCCTGCTTGAGTGAAACTTGGCGCGTCTCCGCCAGTGTCTTGAAGATCCGGCAAATCGCTTCTGTTGCCAGCGACAGGTTTGTGGTGTTGCCGTCCTGTTCCTCTGCTTCCTCAATGTTACTCAGGCGCAGCATCTGAGCAACGAGCTTCTCGACCCTGTCCGTGTCCGTCAGGGCGTGCTCGAGACCGGATCGATACTCAAGAGGGCATCGGTCACGCAGGGTCAGCACTTGCAGCGACGACTTCACCACGGCTACAGCCGTTTTCAACTCATGCGCCGCGTCGCCGAAGAAACGTTTTTCATTTTCGAAGGCACCACGCAGGCGCGCGACAGTGTCTTCGAGCGCGTCTCCAAGTGGGGCCAGTTCCTTCAAGCGTTTAACGGAAGCGGGAGTAGTGAAGTACAGGTTGTCGGTAGTTATCCGAGAAGAGTGCTCCGCAAGTGCCGAAAGCGGTCTGAGAGCTCGGCGCAAGTACGCGAGCACCAGCAGAACGCTGCATGTGGCGGCGAAGGCGATCGCAGCTAGATCGAAGCTCGCTGCCTCAAGCACCTCGTGCCAAATGTGACCTTCCGGCGAGGCATACAGGATTGTTACCGGGCGACGCAGCCCGACGCCATTGTTTTCGCTGCGGTCGATGATGCGCAACCCGGGCCGCTGCAGTAAGCGATAGGAGACATTCCGCGACCGCATCGACCTGAAACCATCCTGCTGCAGGGCCAGCAGGTCACGCGGCGCTTCCTTCGAGCAACCTATAAGCCTTCCGTCAGTACCGTAGACGGCGTAGACGTCCCGTGAAGGCAACCTCAACTCACTCTGATCAACCGTCACGTTGTCGTCTGGATCTTCAGCGTCCTGAATGGCTCCAAGTAACGAATCGGAGTGACCCTGCAGCTGCACGTCAAAGGAACGTTGCCGAATCCGCCGCTCGTGATCCAGTGTGGACACGGAGAGCCCTAGAGCGCAGAGCACCTGTGCGAGCAAGACGATGCCCGCTATCTGACGTGCAAGGCAATGGGTAGGCTTAGGAGCACTCAAGGCTCAGCCAGCCTATAGCCACGGCCTCGCGATGTCTCCAAGAGGTCTGCTTCAGGGCTATGCGCTCGCAGCTTTTTGCGCAGGTTTGAGATGTGCGCCTCTATCACGTTGGAGTGGTGCTGCCAGGTGAAGTCATAGAGATGCTCCAGAAGAGCTTCCTTAGAGACAATGATGCGCGGCCTGTACATCAGGTATTCCAGGATGCGGTACTCCGTCGGGGACAGCACTACCGGCTGTCCTTTTACGGTGACTGACTGCTCACCCGTGCTAACAGAGAGGTCTCCATAGGAGAGCACCGGATGTGCCGCGCCCTTGCCGCGACGAATTAGGGCACGACAGCGAGCGATCATTTCTCCCAGGTCAAACGGCTTTGCCAGGTAATCATCAGCTCCGAGGTTGAGCAGGTCAATGATTCTCGATGTGTCCGAGATCGCCGTAAGAATGAGTACCGGTGTCTGGTCTTTCGCTGAACGCAATTTAGACAGGATATCTTCGCCGCTGCGTTGAGGCAGCATCAGGTCGAGCACAATCAGGTCGTACTTGCCTGACCAGCAGCAGGTGATTGCCTCCTCTCCGTCGTGCACAACGTCAATTGCGTAACCCGATGACTCGTGCAGTCCCTTCGCGATATTCTCCGCCAGGCGAACCTCATCTTCCACCACCAGAACGCGCATTTACAGACCGCCTTGCATCCAGTGCAGCGAAACACATGATGTACTTCGCACAAGAGGAGTTACCATCCACTGGTTGTTCCGGGCCTTACTTTCTGCCGTCTTTGCCGCAGCAACAGCACTGCTGGCCAACCTTGGCGTTTCACACGTGGACCCGAACCTCGCAACTGCTCTACGCACGAGTGTGGTCGTCTTGTTCGCCTGCGCGATCGCGTTCCTCACCGGAGCACACAGAAGTCTTTCACACCTTGATCGTCGCAGTTGGTTGTTTCTCATCGCCTCAGGGCTTGCCACCGGTCTCTCCTGGATTTGCTACTTCCGTGCGCTCTCTCCTGGCCAGCCCTCACGTGTGAGCCCAATCGACAAGCTCAGCGTTGCTTTCGTCATCTTGTTGGCATCTCCCACTCTCGCGGAAGCAATTACGCTCGCCAAATGTATGGGCGGTAGTCTCACGTGGTCGGCGCAGTGGTCCCTGCGTTGTAGCATTGCTTAGTGCCTCCGCAATAGTCAGGAAGCACTCCACGCTTAAGCGCAGCTTAAAGTTGACCTACCAGCTTCTTCTGCTCGGGAATACCATGTCATGCCCCACGCAGGCAAACTGGCTGCGTCGCCTGGAGATGGTCCACGAGCAAGCGATGTATATACCGCGCGCCATCGTGCATCTGCTGTAGCGCTGGCGAGCTTTGAGGAGTCACCAACGTCCTGCAAGTCCACGGGATCACGCGAGATGGATTGCACTGACGAAACAGGAGGCCAGCAGAAGCCTCACACTGCTTCTCAGATTTGGTGCTCTCCAGGGAGTATCAGTTTGCGAGTTTGCCGTTCGTGCTCTCCCAGGTGTGCCGGATGCCCTCTTCCAGAGATGTGGTGTGGTGCCAGCCCAGGGCGTGTAGCTTCGACACATCCATGAGCTTGCGCGGCGTGCCGTCCGGCTTTGTGGTGTCGAACACCAGATCGCCCTTGTAGCCCAGAACACGGAAGACGGTCTCCGTCAGTTCACGGATGGTCACGTCTTCACCTGTACCGATGTTGATCAGGGGCGGCTCATCGTCGCGCAGCAGCGTACCGTACTGATCCTCTGACAGGTTTAAGAGAGCCACGCAGGCCTGCGCCAAGTCGTCGGAGTAGAGCAATTCGCGGCGCGGCGTGCCCGTTCCCCACACCGTCACCTCTCCCGCGCCGTTTGCAATCGCCTCCGCCGTCTTCCGGATCAATGCCGGTAGCACGTGCGAGGTCTGCGGATCGAAGTTGTCATTGGGCCCATACAGATTGGTCGGCATGGCGGCAAGAAAGCGCGTGCCATACTGCCGGTTATAGCTCCAGCACATTTCGATACCGGCAATCTTCGCCAGGGCGTAGGGCCGGTTGGTAGGCTCCAGCGGACCCGTCAGCAGGCAGCTTTCCGGCATGGGCTGCGGTGCAAACTTGGGGTAGATACACGACGAGCCCAGAAACAGCAGCCGCTGCACTCCACCGCGGTACGCTGCATCGATGACGTTGTTCTGGATCAAGAGGTTGTCGCGGATGAAATCGGCCGGGTAGGTGTCGTTGGCCAGAATGCCACCCACCTTTGCCGCGGCCAGCACCACAAACGCAGGTGTGGTCTCCGCAAAGAACGTGCTGACCGCTTCGGCATCGCGCAGGTCCACCTCCGCGCTGCTGCGCGTGATCAGGTTGTTGTAGCCCTGCCCTTGCAGTTCACGCAAAACCGCCGACCCCACCAGCCCCCGATGTCCCGCAACGTAAATCGCCGCATCTCGCTGCATGAATCCCATTTAGCTCTCCCCTACGTTGTAGGCGTCGAACCCGTGTTCGCGCACCAGCGCGTCACGTTGTGCACTCTTTAAGTCGGCTTCGACCATCTCGGCGACAAGCCCATCGAAGGTGGTGGCTGGCGTCCAACCCAGTTCCTCTTTTGCCCTGGTGGGATCGCCCAGCAGCGTCTCAACTTCGGTGGGACGGAAGTAGCGCGGGTCAATGGCGACGACCAAGCGGCCGTCCTTGTCCAAGGCTTTCTCTTCGACTCCGCTGCCCTGCCATGTCAACGGCATGTCCAACTTGGCGGCGCAGCGGTTGATGAATTCGCGCACGCTGTACTGCTGGCCGGTGGCAATGACGAAGTCCTTTGGTTTGTCGCACTGCAGCATACGCCACTGCATTTCCACGTAGTCGCGGGCGTGTCCCCAGTCACGCTTGGCATCGATGTTGCCCATGTAGAGCTTGTCCTGCAGCCCCACCTTGATGCGCGCCAGGCCACGGGTGATCTTTCGCGTGACAAACGTTTCGCCGCGCAACGGACTTTCATGATTGAACAGAATCCCATTGCAGGCGTACATGCCATAGGCCTCGCGGTAGTTCACCACGATCCAGAAGCCGTACATCTTGGCGACGGCATACGGAGAGCGCGGGTAGAATGGCGTTGTCTCCTTTTGCGGAATCTCCTGCACCAGGCCGTAGAGTTCAGACGTGGATGCCTGGTAGAACCGCGTCTTCTCCGCCAGGCCGAGGATGCGGATGGCTTCCAGTAGCCGAAGCACCCCAAGAGCGTCGGAGTTTGCCGTATATTCCGGCTCCTCAAACGACACCTGCACATGGCTCTGCGCAGCCAGGTTGTAGACCTCGTCCGGCTGCACCTTTTCCATGATGTGGATGAGCGACGACGAATCCGTCATGTCGCCGTAGTGCAGGATGAACTTGGGATCTGGGTTATGCGGGTCCTCGTAAATGTTGTCTATGCGAGCGGTATTGAACAGCGACGTGCGCCGCTTGATGCCGTGTACCTCGTACCCTTTGTCCAGCAGCAGTTGCGCCAGGTACGCACCATCCTGCCCTGTTACGCCTGTGACCAGCGCCTTTTTCACGAGAATCCTCCTAAAGCCAGAGTGCATGTTGCAGGTCAACGCAACTGTAGTATCACTAGCCGCGACGTTCGTTCCGGATGCGCCCTGTAACGACGATACTGTGGAAACTGACAGAATCCCAAGATGGATATCCAGTTGTGCGAACTCGCCCCGTGTCTAGAATATGCCTCTCGAAGTGCAACGCTTGACCTGCATCACCTCAACTCCTTGTAAAAGATGTGGCAGTTCAGAACGGTGTTTATCGAAAGAATAAAGGTTTTCACATAGTGCCCGGATGTGCGGTGCCGATGGAAATAACACTGCAGCTGGTGAAATGAGGTTGTTGCGTGCACGACGAATCAGGCACCAGGGTCACACGACACCGGTTCAACAGGCCGGTCTCGGATGCTGTTTGCTTTTGCGCGTTCCCGGCCGCGTTCGGCCATCACGTGCTGCCGCAGAAGCCAGATTTCGGCACTCCACACGAGTGCAGATGCATGTGTCTTTGCCCTGTACCTTCTTCGTACTGAGTGCGTCGCTCAATTCACTCAAGATGCTACTGTCCTGCGCTACCTTTGAAAAACACTACTGCAGTTGAAACGCCAACTCGAAAACATTGTGACGTGTGCTGCCCAGTAGTCATTTGCAGCAGAGGCTCAAACGTTAAATTTGCCAACAAACCGCGTTTTTTTGGAGCCAACATCATGAAGAAGCTTTATACGGCCGTCGCACTTGCCTCCCTTGCACTTTGCGCCGTCTTCTTTGCGCCGTCGGTAGGCGGCCAAGCCCTGAATGTGAGTTACGGACCCACGGGGCTGCAGCAGCTAAGCTATGGCGGTGTCACGCTGGAGGACACCTCCCGCTACTCTGCCGACACCTTCCACATTTGGCACTTGAAGATGACGGACCTGCAAGGCAATCCTGTGTCCGGGCCTCAGTATGGATGGGGCGAAAGCAACAACGGCAAGTCATGGGATCCGGGAGCACACCGTTGGACCTACAACTTCATCTGGGGTTCCATCAGCGTTCAGTATGTCGCGAGCGGCAGCCAGCTCAACGTCATTACGACAGAGACAAACCTCGCAAGCTCAGGCGTGATTCTGGCTGGTGCCAGCGTCTACCCCATGGCATTGCATTTTCCAACCCTTCCAGCAAACTTTAACGATGCCAGCTATCCGCAGCTCTCCTACACAACGACCGCTCCGGGTGTCGTTGTGGCGAACTATGGCACCGGTGAGACTGTCGCGGTGACACCCGACGCGACGAAGCCGCTGTATAGCGGTTTCTGGCCATCGGGTGATCCCAACGCGTATTCCGCACTCATCTCAAGCACCACACCGGACAACCTCGCTACCTTTCAGCCGCACTTTGACAGACCGGTTCAGCCAGGCCAGACAGACACGTTTACCGTGTCGTATCGTTTTGCCGCTGCCGGGACATCGAGCCTTACCCTGGCGAGCGATGCGTACGCAAACTACGGACAGACCTTTCCGAGTGAACTGAACTGGACAGACCGGCGGCCGCTGGGCACCATTTACCTGGCCAGTTCGCCCACGAGTGGACCGGCCAACGTGCCTAACGGCTTTCCGAATAATCCCCGTCGCTACTTTAACGATGGCAACGCAAGCGACTTCGACGTTCGGACAGCGGCGGGCCTGCAGTCATTCCAGAACCGCATCCTGCAGCGGGCGCAGCAGAATGTGACCAACCTGCAGGCCCTGGGTGCGCAGGGGGCCATCGTGTGGGACCTGGAAGGTGAGCAATACCCGCAGGCCACCACGTACGTGTGCTCGCCAGACCAGGTCGCGAGTGTGGCCCCGGAGATCGATTCGGTCATTACCGACACTTCCTCTCCGTATAGCGGACAGAGGCTGGACGACGCGTATTTCAAAATTCTGACCAGCGCAGGGTTCCGTGTCGGCGTGTGCGTCAGGCCGCAGCACTTCGCCATTGCGGCGGATGGCACGGCGACTCAGACGGTGCTCGGGAATCTGTCGGATGTGCGTACGGAACTGGCCCGCAAGATTCAGTATGCGCATGACCGCTGGGGCGCAACCCTGTTCTACGTGGATTCGAGCGTGGATGGGAATGGCGGCACGCTTGACCCGGTACTCTTTCAGCAGCTGCATGAACAGTTTCCTGATTCGCTCCTGATCCCAGAGGAGTCCACACCGCGGCACTACGCGTACACCGCACCCTTTCAGACGTTCCTGTTCCACGCAGACACCGGCACCGACCCAGCCGTGCGGGCGATGTACCCAAGTGCATTCAGCAACATCCTGATCAACGACGTGGCCGCGGCAACCCTGGCCGCCTCGCGGGCGACGCTCACGGCATCCGTCAAGGCTGGCGACACGCTGATGGGCCATGCCGACTATCCTGACCCCAACAACGCCACCATTGTCGCCATGGAGCAGGACGCTGGCCGTGGCGCGCCAGTCGTGGCGCCTCCAACGCCGACGCCTACCCCGGTAACCCCAACGCCTACCC
>CALMRM010000079.1:0-546 GCA_937871605.1 uncultured Terriglobus sp.
GCTGGTGATGAAGAAGCGCGGCATCTACTGCGACGTGGGCCATGGCGGCGGCAGCTTTGCGTGGACGGTGGCCGCGCCCATCATGAAGGGCGGCTACTTGCCCGATTCCATCTCGACGGACATCCACGTCGGCTCCATGAACAACGGCATGAAGGACATCCTGAACGTCGCGGACAAGATGATGGTGCTGGGCGAGAGCGTGCCACAGGTGATCGCGCAGATGACCTCGCACCCCGCGCACGAGATCCGGCAGGAACAATATGGCAACCTCTCCGTCGGTGCGATTGCCGACGTCGCGGTGTTCTCCATCGAGACCGGCACCTACGGTTTTGTGGACATGTACAACACCAAGATGATGGGCACCAAAAAGCTGGTCTGCGAAATGACGCTGAAGGACGGCAAGGTGGTCTACGACCTGAACGGCATCTCCGCCGACATGTGGGACGCCACCCAGCACTCCGCCGACGAGAAGCTCTCGCGCCGCTGGACGACTTTCAACGAGCGGCCGTTCGGCGCGTCGCACGGTCAGCGCTTTCCGTCCTCAAC
>CALMRM010000079.1:556-20552 GCA_937871605.1 uncultured Terriglobus sp.
CCTGCCACACCGGTGGCCGGACCAGGTACGCCAGCGAAACCGGAGACGGTCGATAAAGCCATTCCGAAGAAGTAAGCTAAGCGCCTGCAGTACCCATCGATGCATGATGGGTACTGCACTGCGGAGCGGCATGGGCTTACCAAAGATTGCTTGTGGACTTGCAGTGCGGCACTTAAGCTGGAAGTAATCCACAGGAGTTTATTTTGCCAAAGCTTTGCCTAGCGGCGCTGCTCGCGTTCTCTTCTCTTGGTCTTTCCGCTCATGCCGACTACACGTTCCGATTTTCGGATCAGCCCTTCTATACATCACCGTCTGGTGGCACTGCTGTTGGCGTTTTGAACGCGTTTTTTACGACAAACGATACCTTCAGTGCCATTACCAGCTTCAATCTATACACCTCTGGCGGTGGGGCATTCAATGGAATGCATTACATCCCGCGCTATGCCTCAGTTACAGCGTCGGCGTTGCCATCACAGTACTTCCGCCTTGATTCACCAGACAACCAATACGAGTTGCAACTTTATTTCGTCAACGGCCTCAGTGCTTCGGGCGGCACGTTACTGTCCACAACATCGTATGAGATTGAGCCGTCCGGCGGAACTCGCTACGCGTCTGGAGTCGCGCCTCTCTATGCCACTACAGTGCCGGCTGTCACGCCCGAGCCGTCGAGCTTTGTCCTGTTGGGTACCGGCTTGCTGGGCATCGCGGGAGCCATGAAGCGGCGCTTCGCGTAAGCGCAAGTGCTTGGTCGATGGAGCGCGGTGACGGCATAATTTGCTGTCACCGTGGATCGTTTTGGCAGAAGCGAGTGCCATTGCTACTTTTGATAGCGCTAGAGCGTCAAAATGGTGCTGTAGAGATACACATTGGTAGTTAAGAGCGCGCAGTTCTGGCGTAAATAGCTCTCTGGAACACCTCTATTGCACGTTAGCGGCACGCCTTTTGTAGGCTAAAACGGCATAAAGCGCAGCGGGAGGAGAAATCGCGTGAAACGGCTCGCCTGTCTCTCTGGAATACTCTGCGCAACCCTCCTTGCGGCGTCTCCGGCACCCGTTCCGGTGGGCTGGTCCACGCTCAAGACGCTGACGTCCATCAAGGCTGCTTCGCCCGCCACCGCCCTCAACAACCGGCAGGTCTCCATCCCCGGCTTCATGGTCCCGTTGGAAGATGACGCGGACCAGGTGACGGAGTTTCTGCTGGTGCCGTTTTCCGGTGCGTGCATCCATGTGCCGCCACCGCCGCCCAACCAGATGGTCTACATCAAATTGCGCGGCGGGCAAAAGGCGAAGATGAGCTTTTCCGAGCCCATCGTGGTCACTGGGCAGCTGCATGTGGCCACCGTGCAGAGCCCCTACGGCGATGTGTCGTTCAACATGGATGGCGACTCCGTAAAGCCCTACGCGCAATGACCTCGGGGCAGGCCAGCGCTGCAGTGGAGACCGTGCAGGAGAGCGCGGTCCGGCTGCGCTCCGTCGCGTTTGCGTATCCGGGTGGTCCGCCGGTTCTCGAGATTGACGCTCTCGAGCTCAGGCAGGGCGAGCGCGTCTTTCTGCACGGCCCCTCCGGCAGCGGCAAGACGACGCTGCTGTCGCTCATCTCCGGCGTTTTGCAGCCGAAGACCGGCTCGGTAGAAGTGTTAGGGCAGGAGCTCGCAACGCTGTCCGCGTCAGCCCGCGATTCGCTGCGCGGCTCACGCATGGGCTACATCTTTCAGGGCTTTAACCTGATTCCGTACCTGTCCGCCGAAGAAAACATCCTGCTGCCGTGCCAGCTGCACCCCCTTCGCAGGCAGCGCATCTTCGCGCCGTCCCTTTCTGCGGAAGCTGCCCGTCTGGCCCATCGGCTCGACATCCACGCGCACCTGCACAGCCCGGTAACCCAGCTTTCCGTGGGCCAGCAGCAGCGCGTGGCCATTGCCCGCGCGGTCATCGGCAGGCCCGAACTCCTCATTGCCGACGAGCCGACCAGTTCGCTCGACACCGACCGCCGCGACGCCTTCCTGGACCTGCTGCTGGAGGTCACAGGGGAAGCGGGCGCAACGCTGCTGTTCGTCTCGCACGACCGTAGCCTTGCGACGCATTTCGACCGGACACTCTCCCTGCCTGAACTGAACCGCGCCTCGCACGCGCAGGCGGCGGCGTAGCGTGCTTCTGCGGCTGGCGTGGAAGTCGCTGCGCGCTCGCGCCGTGACGACGTCGCTCACGGTATTTTCCGTCGCCCTGTCCATGCTGCTGCTGGCGGGTGTCGATGCATTGCGCAACAGTGCGCGTGCAGGGTTTGCCGGAACCATCTCGCACACGGACCTGGTGGTGGGCGCGCGCGGCGGTGATCTGCCGCTGCTGCTGTCCACGGTCTTCCACATCGGTACGCCGTCCAACAATATTTCCTGGGACACCTACCAGCACTTTGCGCACCACCCTGCCGTGGGCTGGACCATTCCCATTTCGTTGGGCGACAGCTTCCACGGGTACCGCGTGGTGGCTACCGACGACAACTTCTACCGGCACTACCAGTACCGTGGAGGCACTGCCCTGGCCTTTGCCGCTGGCAACGCGCCGCAGGACATGCTGCAGGTGGCCGTGGGGGCGGACGTGGCGCGCAACCTCCACCTGCGCCTGGGGGACGAGATTACGCTGGCCCACGGCATTGAAGCGCACAGCATCATCCACCACGACAACATCCGCTTCACCGTCTGCGGCGTACTCGCACGCACCTTTACGCCGGTGGACGGCGCCCTGTACATCACCCTGCTGGGCGACGAGGCCATGCACTTTGGCTGGACCGACGGCACGCCGCCCGCCCTCGGCGAAGCCCTGCCAAAGCTCGACCCATCGAAGCTCAAGGTGGACGAAATTTCCGCGTTCCTGCTGGGTACGAAGTCACGCATCAGCACGCTGTACCTGCAGCGCGAAATCGCCACCTACAAGCCGGAACCGCTCTCTGCGGCCATTCCTGCGTACACCCTGCAGCAGCTATGGGTGCTGCTGGATTACGCCGACGCGGCGCTCTCCGTGGTGGCCGGAGCGGTGGTGGTGGTGGGCCTGCTGGCCATGGTGGCCGCGCTGTACACCGCGTTGAACGAGCGGCGACGCGAAATCGCCATTCTGCGCGCAGTGGGCCTGCACACCCGGCAACTCTTTTTGCTGTTCACGGCAGAGGCGGTGTTGATCGCGGCGGCAGGTTGCGCGCTTGGGCTGCTGGTGTTGTACGCAGTGCTGTTCGCGTTCCGTACCGGTCTTGAGTCGCTGGCAGGCATACCGCTGCTGCTGGCCGCGCCGTCGCACCGTGTGCTGGCCTACGTGGTCGTCACGGTCGTCAGCGCGGGGCTGCTGGGCCTGCTGCCAGCGTGGCGGGCTTACCGCAATTCACTGCTGGACGGCCTGCACGCAAGCTAGCAGCGCAGCACTACTCGGTTGAAGCACCCGCCGGACATTGCTGCCCGGCGGCAGGCTTGGGAGAGAGAGGAACAGCACGCCGCGCCTTGGGAGTCCCGCGGCGTCGGCCGCCAGCAGAGCCGCGGATGCGGCAGCTGACAGTCACACGCTAATCCCACAGAGGCGTTCCGGCAAGAGTTTCTTTGTTGAACGTGACTGGATCCGCGCCAAATTGATCGGCCTCGCTGGAGGTCTGATCCTCACACCCGCTCAGGATGCGGGGTACTCACCCTTGCGTACTGTCCGCGCTGCGCCTCGCTGACTCGCGTGTTGCTCGTTTGCCTACCATTCTGCTGCCGCGGCGGAACGCGCTGCAGGCGCGTGTTGTAAGAGCCTGGGCCAACGGCCCAGGTGTGTAGCCTGTGGACATGCGGGCTGTAGGCCCGCGTTCTTTGCCTCTGTGGCTGGCGCATAACGCGGGCCTACAGCCCGCAAGCCTTAGTTGCCACCCTACCTGGGGCTGCGCCCCAGGCTTTTACAACGCGGGCCTTCAGCCCGCATCCTCTGCCGCAACGGGAGTACTCATGAGCCAGCCCGGCAAATCAGTGGCTGAACGTGCCCCACGGCCACTTACAACGCGGGCCTACAGCCCGCTCCTCTGCCACAACGGGAGTACTTACAAGCCAGCCCGGCAGAATCAGTGACTGGCCGTGCCCACGGCCACTTCTACCGCGACCAGCTTGCCGTTCACGGGTTTGGCGTGGATCACAACACGGTCGCCCGTGTGCACGCCCGCTTCAGTAATGCTGCTCGGTCCCTTCATCCACTTGGTAGACCCTTCGGTCACCACCTTGGCCAGCTTGCCATCGGTTGTGTTCACGTCCACCTCGGTCGGGGAGATGGCGGCTACAGTCCCCATCACATGGGTGAGCCCGCCGTGGGCAAGCGCAGCCATGGGACTGGCAAGAAGACTGAGCGAAAGCAGCAGACGTTTCAACTGAGGATTCCTCCAGTTCAGTGTAGATGGGGCAGGCACGGGCCAGGATTCGTACGGAGCGGCCTAGTGCGAACCGCCGTTGAGAAAGTCAGCTTCCTGCTTTTCTTCGCCCAGCTCCGAGGGTGACTTTGGGTTCAGGTGCTCCATGGCCTGCTCTTCCGTTGCCGAGAGCTGGGGCAGGTGGCGCAGGAAGACGACCAGCTTCCAGCTCTCGTCCTCGGTGCCGCCTGCGCCACTGAATGCGGGCATGCCTGAGAGGCGAATGCCATTCTCGATGTACCCGAACAGCTCGCCATCGGTTTTGGTTTGCGTTGCCTGCAGCCGCATGTCGGGCGGTTTGGGGTACATGCCCGCGCCCAGCAGCGTCTGGCCAGAACCGTTGTTGCCGTGGCACACCGCGCAGTGGTCCGCGTAGTGCTCCATGCCCTCGTGCAGGGCGGCAGGCGTAGCGGGTACAGGGTTGGTGCGGTTGCGCACGGCGGCTGGAATGGCGGCAGAGCGCATGGCTGTGGCCAGTGCAGCTTCTGTGGCGGTGGGCTGGGCGCGGGCGCTCACCCCGGCATGTGCGTGGCGCAGGTACCAGGTGAATGCGGCAGCGCCGCTTGCAAGCAGTACCAGCAGCAGCAGGAACGACCCAACCAGCAGCCTCATGGCGCACCACCCTTCGGCACCAGTGTCGCACCACGCCTCTCATGGGAAGGCAGCTCCGTGTCGATGTCCCATCGCAACAGACGGCGTCTAAGAAGTCCCTTACAGCGCCTCCCCGTGTTGTTCCAAGTAGAAGCACCTGCCAAGCCTGCACCGTTTAGGTTGCAAACCTAACCCATTCGCACTTTCCCATTGCATTGGGGCCGGTTTTTGTGTACGGTACGTAAAAACCACTATAAGTTTCTACCCCCTGTGGCATCGAGCTTCTTCGTGCATCTGGAGCGCGAAGGTCTCTTCGCCAGCAGCCTGCGGCATTGTCTTGCACCGGCGTGTACCTGCACCACCTAAGGAGAGCTTTGCATGAGTGTTTTTGAACATAGGGGCCGGATCTCGATTGTGGCCGCAGCCATCACCGCAACCAGCATGTTTGCCGGGGCGCAAACGTACCGTGGCAGCCTGACGGGCACCGTCGTCGACCAGTCGGGTGCCGCGGTTCCAGATGCCACCTTGCGGCTGACAAACCCGGCAACCAACGAGACGCTGAATGGCAAATCGAACAGCATCGGTGCGTACAACTTTCCTGAGCTGCCGGTAGGTACGTACAAGCTCGTCGTGTCGGCACCGGGGTTCGCGGCACAGTCGCTGGACAATATCGCGATTGAAGTCACCAAGATCCGGGACCAGAAAATCGAACTCTCCGTCGGGTCTGAATCGACGGTTGTCAACGTACAGGCGGCGGGTGTTTCGCTTGATACCACCAACAGCCAGCTTGTCTCCGTCGTGGACCAGGTGTCGGTGCAGCAGATTCCGCTGAACGGCCGCAACTTCCAGCAGATGGTGCACCTGGCTCCGGGCGTAAGCCCGTACAGCTATGGCTCCATCAACGGCACGCGTACCGCGGGTGTGAATTACCAGATTGATGGCGCGGACAACAACGATCCGTGGTCGAATGCGGTGGCGTCGAATCAGGGCGGCATCGCCGGCATTCCCGGTGGCCTGATCCCGATCGAGGCCATCGACCAGTTCTCCATGCAGGCCGCCGGTGAGGCCGACCAGGGGCGCAATGGCGGTGCCAACAGCAACATGGTGCTGCGCACGGGAACCAACAATCTTCACGGCGACGTGTTCTACTTCGACCGCAACGAGTTGTTCGCGTGGCTCAGCCCATCGGTCGCCGTCGGCAGCCGCATCCCTGAAATCCGCAACCACCAGGGTGGATTCACCATCGGCGGACCGATCTTCAAGGACAAGACGTTCTTCTTCCTGGCGGGTGAAATCCAGATCGCACAGGCAAACAACAGCTTGTCTGACACGGTGGTCAACGACACCTGGATTGCTGCCGGCAAGAGCCTGCTGGCAAGCCGCGGCATCGCCCAGAACCCGGTTGCGCTGAACATGTACACCCTGCTGTTTCCGGCAGTAAGCCGTGCCACGGTCGGGTATACGAACCAGTACCAATCCAACGGCGTTAATACCTACAACAGCTACAACGGCATCATCAAGCTCGACCATAAGTTCAACGACAAGTACAGCATTTCTGCGCATTACCTGGGGACCACGGGTACGCAGTCGGCGGACGTTGGGTCGCACTTTGCGGACTACTTTGAAACCGCGCCGATGCACATCCATAACTTTCAGATTTCGCAGATCAGTTCGTTCAGTGGCAGGCTGACGAACCAATTCACCGCAGCGGCATCGTCGTTCCTGCAGGTCTTCAACGACCGGAACCAGAGCTTCAACGTGCAGGCGGCGGGTCTTCCGCTGGGGCTCACCGGTCAGCTGGGCACGGGAGCGCCGCAGTTCTATGTCGGCTCGTTCGATTACACCGGTGCCACACCGCCGCTGGGCCGCCAGGATGTGACGGGTCATATCGACGATACGCTGCACTACTCCGTCGGTCGTCATGACATCAAGATTGGCGGCGAGTATCGCCACGCAAACCTGAACGTGGCCTACTTTGTGAACGGGCGCGGCACCTTTAACTTCGATGGCACGCGGTATACGAACAATGGTGCGTCCCCTGCTACTCAGGCAGAGTGCACCGCCGCCGGGCTTGACTTCACCAACGTGGGTGCCAATAAGTGCTCCACCGGTATCCAGGTCGCGGACTTTGTCGCCGGCCGGACGCGTCAGCTTGCGTCGGGTGCCACCATCCTGCGCAACAATCCGCAACGCGTGTACATCGTCAACACATTCGATCTGTTTGCGGCCGACGATTACAAGCTGACCGATCGCCTGACACTGAACTACGGCGTGCGCTGGAGCTACCCGGGCGTCATTGCGGATGATCGCAACTCGATCTATAACTTCACGCCGCAAGCGGGGTACTTCAAGTCGCCACTGTACGCCCGCAACCTGGGCAATGTCGCGCCGCGCTTTGGCTTCGCCTTTACGCCGTTCAGCCAGCCCACCACGGTCATCCGTGGCGCCTACGGCTGGTTCTTCGATCAGCCCACGGTTGGCCAGTTTGTCTACAACAGCGTTGGCAACGGGGCCAGCGCCGGCATCTTCGGCACGCCGGGCGATGCGAACGCAGCTGTCACGGTGAATGGTGGCGCAGGCTTTGTGCTGGGGCAGACGAACTTTCCCACCGGCGTCCAATTCGGCGCGAACGGCCAGCCCACGACGTCCCTGGGCATCCTGGCCATCAATCCGAACTACCGTGCAGCCTACCTGCAGAACTTCAACCTGAATGTTGAGCAGCAGCTTACCCGAAACACCTCGTTGACCGTCGCCTACGTGGGCAGCCTGGGCCGCCGCCTCGGCTGGGTCTCGGATCTGAATCAGATCACTGTCACACCGGTGGTGGCAAACCGCGTTCGCCCGTTAGCGGCGCAGTACCCGTACCTCACCGCGGTCAACCAGGTGAACAGCGGTGCAACGTCGAATTACAGCTCACTGCAGATCAGCCTGGCGCAGGCGAGCTGGCACGGCATTTCGATGAAGACGTATTACACGTGGTCCAAAGCCATGGATGATGCGTCCAGCACCACGACGCCGCAGGATAGCCGGAATCTCCGTGGCGACTACGGCCTGTCCAGCTATGACGTGCGCAACAACTTTACTGGCAACGCGCACTACAGCGTGCCCAACTTCACCAGCCATGCAGCCCGGCTGACGCAGGGCTATGAGATGAACGCGCTCTACACCTTTGCGGGTGGCACGCCCATCAACATCCTTGCAGGCACCAACACCAGCGGATCGGGTGAGTCGAGCCGCGACCGTCCAAATCGTCTCGCCGGTGTGGCTGCGTACCTGCCGCGTGTGACCAACGCGACACAAACGTCGCGCACGTATACGTACCTCAACAAGGCTGCCTGGGTTGCAGCGCCATCCGGTACGTTCGGTACTGAGCGCCGCAATTCCGTACAGGGCCCTGGGTTTGGCGATGTGGATCTGTCGTTCGTGAAACGGACGCCGATCTCAGAGCATGTGAACACCGAACTGCGTGCTGAGGTGTTCAACATTTGGAACCAGGCCAACTTCGCCAACCCGAGTGGTTCCATCAACAGCTCCAGCTTCGGCCTGCTGTCTGCGACGCGCAACTCGTCGTCGGCACCTGGTATCGGCGTGGGTGAACCGCGCAACATGCAGTTCGCCTTTAAGCTGACGTTCTAAGCAGAGAGTAAAAAGCGAACGGCTCCGGTCAGCATTGTGCGACCGGAGCCGTTCTGTTTGGGCTCTGCTTGCTCTGGGTGGCGTCCAGCATGAGGCCGACTGCGTTACGCCGTTGCACGATGGTTCTGAAGGGCATGGCTTCAGCCATGCCATCCGTGCGCGCAGGAGAACGACTCTAGCCGATGAGGTCAGCTTTTGAAACCTGACCTCAGGGGCTAAAGCCCTTCCTCACTGGGCTGTGTGTGGCACAGCTCAAGCTGTGCCCTTCTGAATGGATGTTGTGCTTCCTCAAAGGGCAACCAAGCGCTTCTAAGGAGAGTATCGTTCGGACTACTTCACCTTGCCGCGGTACCGGTCTGCCAGCGGCTTGTCGGCCAGGGCCTTGATGAACAGGCCGCCGACCACGCTGCGGGCCTGGAAGCCGACCTGCTTGCCGGTGACCGTGTCGTACCAGTCTGTCATGGGGACGCGGCTGGTGGTTTCGTTCGCCCATTTGTAGAGCGGGTCGACCAGCGTGTCGAAGTCGGCTTTGTTGTCGGCCAGCGTTGCGGTCCACAGCTCCCAGTCCAGCTTTGTGTAGTCCTTGCGGCTGTCCAACGGCAGGCCGTAGATGTTCAGCTTGGTCTTGTAAAAAGCAATTTCGCTGTCGCGGACGGACTTGGGGAACAGGTTGTAGTCCAGCACCTTGTCCCACACCAGGTTGTACTTCTGGCTCCACGTGTTGGGCGAGTCGTAGGCCAGCTTGTAGTGGTCGCCCTCGCGTGCCATCTCCATCCACTTCTTGGCATAGCTGTGCGCGTCGGCGGAGAACTTTTTGGCCTCGGCATCGTGATGAAGCAGGCGCGCCAGGTCGGCGTAGGCCTCCATGGCGTCGATGGCCTTGAGGCTCAGGTTGGCGTTGTGCGTCACGTGCCCGGCAAAGTCGTCGGTGGTGAGCTGGTTTTCAGGATCCAGGCCGTGTTCATGCAGGTAGTTGGCCCACTGTGTCAGCACCGGCCAGTACTTCTGCGCCAGGTCGATGCCGGCGTGGTTCTTCTCAAGCCGAGCCAGCGCGTCCACCAGGATAAGCAGGTTGCCGCTCTCCTCCACGGGCATCTGGTTTTCTTCCGTCTGTTCACCGCCGCCGTACTCCTGCCCGTTGGCCAGCGGGTACCGGCCCAGGTCGTGCGGCGCAAAGGGGAAGCGCCAGCGGTTTGGCAGCGCAGCGTAGGCCAACACCGGCGAGACCTGCGCATGCAGCAGCGCCGGGTTAAAGAACAGGAAGATGGGAGCGGATGGGTACAGAACGTCCACCGTGCCAATGTCGCCGTTGGAGAAGTTTTCTTTGCCAAACAGCATGGGTTGACCGTCGACATCCGCCACCAGCTTGTGCGCCGCAATGCTCTGGCGGTAGGCCAGCGTGCAGAGCCAGGCGTAATGCTCGCCGGCAGTCCTGGTCAGGTCGGCGGTCAGCTGTTTGTCAAAGGCGTCGCCGCGTGCGTCCAGCTTTGCGTAGTCGTTCTGCGCCTCCGTCAGCATGGCACCTACGGCTTTGCCATCGCGCTGCCAGTAGGGCCGAACACGACGGTTCATGTACTCCAGGGCGAAGCCCTCGGTGTAACTGAGCATGACAAACTTCGACACAGGCTGCGCCCCAACCGCGCCCAGCGGCAGCATGACTGCCATTTCCTCGATTTCTTTGACGCCAGCGGCAGGACCGTCGATGTCATCCGTCGAGGGCATCGTTCCATCCAGGGCAAAGCCCTGTGCGGTGTGCGTGCTCACCACGCTGCTGGCTCCCTGATTCTGCGGCACTGCAATGTGAAAGTACCCCCAGTCGATTCTTAGGTCGTCGCCCGCGCGATTCAGCACGTCCTGGCTTTTTGTTCCAACAGACAGGACGGTTGCACCGGCCGTTTGCTGCCGGCTGAAGCTGACAGGCTGACTGCCGTAGCTGGTGGCCATGTCAGCGTTCGCATTCAGAAAGGCAGAGACCTGGTGCTGTGCGCCATCGGTGCTGTGTGCGGTCCACGTCAGGTAGGTGACGGGCCGTGAGAGCAGGTCCAGGTCGTCCAGGAAGGCGGGCGTGAAGAAGGTGAGATCCACGGCCACGCCGCCGCCGCTGAAGTGATAACGGGTGTGGGTGGGCGTCAACTCGCTGCCAGTCTGCTCCAGCGCGGGCACGTTGCGCGGATCGTTGCCCATCACGCGGTAGGGCTTGCCGTCAATCCGCACCAGACTGTTCAGCGGCTGGTTGTGGCCGGTCCAGTGCCTGGTGGGCGAGTCGGTGAGCTTGTCCGTGGTGGACCACACGCTAAAGTATGGGTCGTGCGCCACCAGCGGCGTGGCGGGCGGCCGCTCTGTGGTCTGTTGCCCAACGGCAGCGAGGGGTGCGGCAAGGACGGCCAGCAGGACGGTGGCAGACGTAGTTCGAGACATAGAGGCACTCCGTGCAGGAAAAAGCATCGCGCGCCCATTCTAGCCGGGCAGAAGACCTGTGTTCCGCAGAGCCGTGCGTTGCATACTCGTGTACCGGTGCCCTTTGCGTCCTATGCTCTTGCGCGTACCATGGGTCGGACCTGAATACCTCCTTAGGAGAACGCTTTGGTAGTACGCCTGTTTGCGAGCGGCCTGTTCGCCACCACTCTACTTTCTGCTGCATCGCAAGTTCCGGCTCCACAGGCCGCGCCGGCACCTGCAACCACCGCCAGCGTGCCCGTGATCAGCGTGCTGCTGCGTGAGCGGGCCAATGCCACGCAGTGGTTCAGCGCGCTGCCCAACCCGGAGCAGTATGGCCACGGCGACTCCCTGCTGCGCATTGCCATTGCACAGCGGGTACACCGGTTCGACTACACGCTGGAGATGGGCAACAGTGCGGAGCTGATGTTGCCGACCGATGCTGTGTCGCCGGTGGCGGCGCAGGGCCAGCTTGGCCTGGGCGGGACGTACTACGCCGCAAACAGCAACAATCCCAACCCGGCAGCGGTGTCGTTGCGGCAGGGCTTTCTGCGCTATCACCTGCCGGGGCGTGACAAGAGCACGCTGCGCATGGGACGCTTCGAATTTTTTGAAGGGCAGGAAACCACGCCGGAGAACAAGACGGTGCTGTGGCTGCAGACCAACCGCATGGCGCAGCGGCTGGTTGGCAACTTTGGTTTCAGCAACGGGCAGCGCTCGCTGGATGGCCTGGATGTAAAGGTGGGCGGCACCCACTGGGATGTGACCGCCATGGGCGCGCGCGCGGTGCAGGGCGTGTTCAAGATGGCGGGCAATGAAGAGATGAACGTGGATGTGCAATACCTGGCATACACGCGGTCTGCCGCTAACGGAAATGTACTGCTGCGCGGCTTTGGCATTGCATACCACGATGGCCGCACCGGCGTTTTGAAGACAGATAACCGGCCCATGGCGGTGCGCGCCGCAGATCACCACAATATTCGCATTGGCACGTATGGCGGCAGCATGATTGCGGCGCTGCCCATGGGTGCCGTGACTGGCGACCTGCTGGTGTGGGGCGTGGGCCAGAGCGGCGCGTGGGGCGTGCAAGACCACAGGGCCGGTGCCATCGCGGTGGAGGGCGGTCTACAGGCGAAAACCTTTACGACGCAACCGTGGCTGCGCGGCGGGTGGCTGCGCACCACCGGGGATAACAACCCAAACGATGGCACGCACAACACCTTCTTCCAGGTGCTGCCCACGCCGCGCAACTACGCACGCTTCCCGTACTTCAACATGATGAACAGCAGTGAAGAGTTTGTACAGCTAATCGACCGCCCCACCAGGCAGGTGGAGGTACGCACCGACCTGCACTACCTGCACCTGACCGCGCCTAGCGATTTTTGGTACCAGGGCGGCGGCCCGTACGACAACAAGGCCTTTGGCTACGTGGGACGCCCCGGCAACGGGCACGGACCGTTCAGCACGCTGTATGACGTGAGCGTCGACTATGCCGTGACGAAGCAACTGGGGCTGACGGCGTACTACGCGCACAGCTTCGGCCAGTCTGTGGTGAAGGCCATCTATCCCGTGCAGACAGGGGCGAACTACGGCTACCTCGAGCTGTTGTACAAGTTCAGCAAGCCGCTTGGGCGCTGACCGGGCCGGAACCAGACCGTAGACAGGAACGGCGGTCTGTCTTGACACTGCTCCGCCATTCCTTGACCATACTGGACTAGCACCCTTCTGCCTTTTTGCTGGTTGGGCGTCGCCTGTGCGGCCTTGCCGCGGGACGCCGCTGCGCAAGGACTGCCGAGGTGCGACACATTCCGCAGGGCTGCTTCTCCAAGTCACGCCCCTGACGAACCAGGCAAGGACGTTCCCCGTGCACGCAGTGTTTGCTCTTGTTTTATTTCAGTCCGCCAGCAGCGGCTTTGGCGGGCTTGGCCTGCTGCTGCCGGTGGCACTCATTGGCATGGTGCTGATCACCGCCATTCCGAACCAGCGTAAGCAGAAGAAGTGGAATGAGATGCTGGCCTCGCTCAAGCCAGGCGACCGCGTGAGCACCAGCGGCGGCCTGCGTGGCACGATCCTGAACCTGCGCGACGATGTGGTGACGCTGCGCGTGCAGCCGGACGGCGTCAAGCTGGAGTTCCTGAAGACGGCCATTGCATCGGTGACGACGGAGGACGAGGCGGAGAAGTAGAGTTAGACCTCACATCTCCTGCGGAGATATGGGGCACCCTCCTCAGAGAAACATCATGCAGAAGAACATCAACACCCGCATTGCCTCCATCATCGCCATCCTCCTCGTCTTTCTGTATGGCATCTTTGGCATCCCGCACGGCGGCCTGAAGAAGACGCTGACCGACCGCATCCACCTGGGCCTTGACCTGCGCGGTGGCACGCACCTGGTGCTGCAGGTGAAGACAGCGGAGGCGGTGGCCTCCATCAGCGACACAGACATGCAGCGCCTGCAGGCCGCGGTAAGCAAGGCCGCGACCGCCGCGCGCGTGACCAAGCCTGACCCTGCGCAGCCCGTGCTGGTGATCTCCGGCGTGCCAGCCGCCAGCCGCGATGCGGTGCGCGCCGCGCTGGACGGCAATGACTTTACGAACTACGACGTGAGCAACACGAACGACGGCTTTAAGCTGAGCATGAAGCTGGCCGCGGTCAAGGACCTGCGCGAGCGCACGCTGGACACGTCCATCGAAACGATCCGCAGCCGCGTGGACTCGCTGGGTGTGGCGGAGCCGGTGATCCAGAAGTATGGCCTGGGTGAGGACCAGATTCTCGTCGAGCTGCCGGGCGTCAGCAACACCGACCAGGTGCATAACGTCATCCAGAGTACGGCGCGGCTTGAAATTCATGAGGTGCTGGGCGGACCCTACGCGACTGAGCAGGACGCACAGCTTGCACCACAGGCCGACAGCATTCTGGTGCAGGGCGGCAACCGGCCGGGCGAAAACTCGTTTTACTCGCTGAAGCGCATCGCCATCGTGCAGGGACCGGACTTTCGCGACGCACGGCCCGGGCAGGACCAGAGCGGCCGCCCCAGCGTGAACTTTAACCTGACCACCGCCGCGGGCGACCGGTTTTACGATTACACCAGCACCAACATCGGCAAAAGCATGGCCATCGTGCTCGACAACCGGGTGAAGGAAGTGGCGACCATCAACGGTGCCATTCGCGACCAGGGTGAGATTGCCGGAGGCTTCGACAAACAGGCGGCGGGCGACCTCTCGCTCATGCTGCGCACCGGCTCCTTGCCTGCCTCGCTCGTGTACCTGGAAGAGCATTCTGTCGGCCCATCTTTGGGTGCAACAAGCATTCGGCAGGGTGTAGTCGCATCGGTGGTAGGCATGCTTGCTGTGATGGCATTCATGCTCATCTACTACCGCGGCGCTGGTATCAACGCGGATTTGGCGCTCTTCCTGAATCTGGTCATCCTGCTCGGCTTTATGGGCTTTACCGGTCAGACGCTCACGCTGCCGGGCATCGCGGGCGTCATCCTGACGATCGGTATGGGCGTCGACTCCAACGTGCTGATTTTCGAGCGTATCCGCGAAGAGCTGCACATGGGCAAGCCTGCGAGTGCCGCCGTAGCCAACGGCTTCGATCATGCCTTCCGCACGCTGCTGGACACGCACGTGACCACCATCGTGTCGGCCATCATCCTGTTCTTCGTGGGCACGGGGCCGGTGCGCGGCTTTGCCGTGACGCTCACCTTTGGGTTGCTCGCGAATCTGTTTACCGCGGTGTTCGTGTCGCGTGTGATCTTCGACAGTGTGCTGCAGCGCAAGACGCGCGGCGAGGCGCTGTCAATTTAATGCCCGTCATACCGCTTTCCTTCCGTTTGTCATCCCGCAGCGCAGCGGAGGGATCTGCCTGTCAGCCGGGCAGACGCGAGATGTATCGGTGCGGCAAGCAGGTGAGGGTACTTGCGCGGGGCGTGAACGAACTAGCTTCATCCACACAGCCAGCCGTTGCGAACGAACTGGCACACATGCAGATCCCTTCGCTTTGCTACGGGATGACAACGAGGGGTTAGGTTAGAAACGTGGAACTGTTCCGGAACATCAACATCGATTGGCTTAGTAAGAAGTGGTTCTTTCTCGGCTTCTCGCTCCTTTTCTCCGTCTCCGGCGTGCTCAGCATGCTGTTCTGGCACCACGTGCCGGTCGGCATCGACTTTAAGGGTGGCACGCAGGTGCGTGTGGCCTTTGACCAGGCACCCAACGAAGACGCGCTGCGCCGCGTGATGGACCAGGCCGGTGTGCGTGACGCCAGCTTTCAGCGGCTGGGCGGCGGCAACGGCGATGAGGAACTCATCACGCTTCCGCAAAGCAGCGACAGCCGCGCAGATACCGGTCGTCAGCAAGTACTGAGCGCCTTGCAGGCCAACTACCACGACAGCAGCTACAAGATTCAGGACGCCTACACCGTGGGCCCCACCGCGGGCCGCCAGCTGACGCGACAGGCAGGCTGGGCCGTGCTGTGGTCGCTGCTGGGTATGCTGGCATACCTGTGGTTCCGCTTTGAGTTGATCTACGGCGTGGCGGCTGTGATCGCGGTGTTCCATGACACGCTGATCACCATCGGCTTCTTTTCGCTGACCAACCAGGAGATCACGCTGACGGTGATCGCGGCCATTCTTACGCTGGTGGGCTACAGCATGAACGACACCATCGTCGTCTTCGATCGCGTGCGCGAGAACCTGCAGCTGATGCGCCGCGCGACGCTGAGCGAGATCGTCAACAAGAGCATCAACCAGACGCTGTCGCGAACCGTGATCGCCTCCGGTCTGACGTTCCTCACGGTGCTGGCACTGTACCTGTTCGGTGGCGAGGTGTTGCACGGCTTCTCGTTCGCGCTGGTGGTGGGTATCCTGATCGGCACGTACTCGTCCATTGCCGTGGCCGCGCCCATGCTGGTGGCCTACCAGGACTACCGCGCACGCAAGGGCAAGAGCACGCAGATGACTGCCGGGCGCAAGGTGACGGTATAGGCCAACGTATTGCGTCGTGCATGGGCAAAGGCCCACTTCGGCTTGTCATCCCGCAGCGCAGCGGAGGGATCTGCTTTTTCAGCTGCAACACGCAACAAGACCGCACTGTGACACAGCGGTTAGATGTTCGCACCTGCTCGAACGGCGTTGGGTTCATCCTCACAGTCCTGCTCTTGCGGCGGCCTAGCACACATGCAGATCCCTCCGCTGCGCTGCGGGATGACAGGCCTAGCTGCGGGAAGGCAAGCCTGGCTGCGGGATGACAAGCCTTGCGGGGGAGACAGGCCTGCTATAGGCAGATGTGCGTGAGTGAAGCGAACCTGGTGCTCCGGGCGTAAACTTACGGCATGGCCACTGCTGCGCACGCCCACACCCATGCGCCGAAGCCCACCTCGCATGAAGTCGTTGCGCTGCAGTGCGTCACGCTGGTGTGGATGGTGGTGGAGTGCAGTGTGGCGTTGACCGCGGCGTACCGCGCTCACAGTGTCTCGCTGCTGGCGTTTGGGTCTGACAGCTTCGTCGAGCTCATCTCTGCTGCTGTCGTTCTCCTGCAGTTTGTGCCGGGCGGGCACATCTCGCAGGCACGTGCCGCGCGGATGTGCGGAGTGCTGTTGTATGTGCTGGCCGGCGCGGTTTGCATCATTGCAGTCGCCGGGCTGCTGGGCCACGCAGAGGCAGACACCAGTCGCCTGGGCATGGCCATTACCGCATGTGCGCTGCTGCTGATGCCGGTGCTGGCACGGCGCAAGCGCAATGCCGCGGACCGGCTGGGCAACCGTGCGTTGCGGGCCGACGCGGTGCAGTCCGCCACCTGTGCCTATTTGGCCGCCATCACGTTGACAGGTCAGTTGTTGCACACGGTACTGCACGTGCGCTGGCTCGACCCCCTGGCTGCGCTGCTGGCTGTGCCCATCCTGCTGGTGGAGGCGCGCCGCGCACAGCAGGGGCAGACCTGCAGCTGCTGCTGATACGTTCTGCTGCTGCTGCGCAGTGATCCTTATTGCACTCGATAGCTAAGTCGCAATAGTCTAAGACGCATGACAACCCTGGCACAGAGTTCCGTGGGATCGCGCCACCTGGCAGACCGGCTGGGTATCTGGGCCTCTGCGCTGTGCGTGGTGCACTGCCTGCTGACGCCGGTCGTGCTGTCGCTTTCGGCGGTTGCCGCCCACTTCCTGCCGGGTGAGGAGTCGACCCATCGCAGCCTGGCCGTGCTGGTCGCACTGTTTGGCACGGTGGCGCTCTTGCGCGGCTTTCGGGTGCATGGGCGCAGGCGCATCATCGCCATGATGGTGGGCGGGCTCTGCTGCATTGCGGGTGGGGCGTGGTTCGGCGACCGGCTGCCATCGCACGCGTGGGAGGTGGGCATCACCTTTGTGGGGAGTGCGCTGATGATTGGCGCGCACCGGCTGAACCACACGTTCTGCCGCCGGTGTGAGTGTGCGGCCGGCTGTCAGCCGCACGCCGCGGGCAGCTAGGCCTCCAGCTGCGGAAACGCGGTGATGCGCAGCTTGGCCGCCGCATAGGGAATCAGGGTCAGTGTCTCCTCCCGCTCGCCACTCTGCTGTATGCCTGCGGGCACGGGTGCGGCCACGCCATCGGCAGAGCGCCAACCGTTCAGCAACTTTGCCGGAACCTCGATCTGTACCGGCGCACCCTGTGCAACAAACGGCCGGGCGGGGATGGGGAGTTCCGTCACCTCCAGTGCAGGCGCGCTCGCCTCATCCACACGCAGGGCGTAGTTCCAGTTGCGCTGCGGAAACACCTGCCAGTCCGCGGTGGGCGGGCGGTCGCGCAGCTTGACCCATGTTTCGCCCGGCGAGTACGAGAACACCAGTGGGCCGCGGTGCACGGTCACACTGTTGTGAAAACCGCGCGTGACGCGTGGCCGCATCGGCAGGCGCAGCTCCACAGTGTCGCCCGCATGCCACGTCCGCTGGAGGCGGGCGAAGCTGCCGGAAACGCACGGCACATCGCTCGGTCTGTCATTGACCGTGAGAACAGCACCCGCCGCCCATGCCGGAATGCGTAGCAACAGCGGAAAGCTGGCGGCACGTGCAGGCTGCACGGTGACGCGCACCGTCTCGCGAAATGGGTACTCCGTGTCCACCAGCAGGCGCACCGGAATGCCGCCGTTCAGCGTCGTGTTGACCTCGCAGGGCGCATAGAGGGTTGCGGCCAGGCCGCCGTCAGCAGTACGCATCCATAGGTGCTCGGTCAGTTTGGGCCAGCCCTGGTGAAAGTTTGCGGTGCAGCAGCCGAAGTGCGGCTCCAGGCCGTACAGGTTGGACTCGACGCCGTTGGTCGTCCACGGCTTGGAGTTCAGGCTGCATTGGATTTGATTGGGCTGCTGGTCGTACTGGTGCGCCCACATGTCGTCGGTAAAGGTGCCGGGCAGTGCGTTGTAGGCGATGGTCTCGATGCGGTCGCCAATCCACGCATCTCCGAACGTCGCCAGCGCAACCTCCAGCGAGTACATCGTCTCCACCACCGTGCACAGTTCGGTGCCGTGGCTAGGGTCCAGGCCGCCCAGGTGCTCGTCGCAGCTGAACATGCCGTTGGGCATGCCGTGGTAGGTATCCAGCATCGCAAGCTGGTGCGCAAAGTGGGTGCGTTCCGCCGGGTCACCGCTCAGGCGGTAGCGCACCGCCGCAACCTTTAGTGCCTGGCCATGGTTCACGCCGTGGGTTGAGAGCGCCTCTGCCTCTTCGCCGCTTGCGTCCTTGCGGCCCAGCACCGCGCGCGAGACCGGCTCCCTGGTCTTAAAGTCGGCGAACTGCGCCGTCCAGTCGTGCCCCTGCTGCTGCAGCAGCGTGGCCAGCTGCAGCAGGTGCGGGTCGCTGGTTTGCCCATGCAGCCACTCGACGACCAGCACCGCATCCTGCCAGCGGTACTTGCCCCACTCGCGCAGAGGACGCGAGGGCAGGGCAGCGAGCTGGTGGTGGTAGTAGCGCGTCAGCACCGGAATGACGCGCGGGTCCTGCGTGGCCCCGTGGTACTGCATCAGCACCTTGCACATGACCATGCGCGGCCACCAGTCGTTGTTGCTCGCCGGGCCAATCATGCCGTTTGCCTGCTGGTGGTCCAGCGTCCAGTTCACCCAACGCATGGCCTTGGCTTTCAGCAGGGGGTCGTCCAGCAGCCAGGCTAGTGGCAGCAGGCCGTCTAGGAAGTAGGGGCCGCGCTCCCAGCTTTCGCCGGTACCGCCCAGCCAACCGCTGTTTGGGCCAACATCGGGCCAGAACTCGTCCAGGTGGCCGCCCATGCCGTCTGCCTGCAGGCGTAACTGCTGTCGCAACCAACCCGTCGGCAGCACCTCACCCAGCGGCAGCGCGGCGAACGCAGTGGTCGACCTCGACAGGGCTGCCTGTCCATGCAGGTTGGCGGACAGGGCGACACCGGCCATGGCACCCGCCCCGGACTGGCAGAAAACGCGGCGATCGATGCGCATAGAAACCCGCCACAACAGTACCAAACTTCAGCAAGCACCAGCTGTGGCAGCGTCGGTGCCGTGTCTCATCTCCGGTCACGGCAGCGCCGTGCTGCAGTTGCCAGTTCTTGCATGCCCGCTGTACTATCGGCATCTCGCGTGATCTGCATCAGGTGCTTTTCGCAGACGTTTGCAGGAGCCGCGAAAGATTCTTGCAGGTGCCGGGAACAAACAAAACAGGCCCGGTGTCTACCGTTTCAGCTTCACCTCTCGCAGAATTGGGGTCCACCATGTTTGAAGATTCGCTGGTTGAGTCGTCGGGCAAGCTCAAGTCGAAGTCCAGCCGCTGGATGTGGGTCACGGCAGCCTTCAACCTGGCCATTGTCGCGGTCATGATTCTTATCCCCCTCCTGTATCCGGAGGCACTGCCCAAAACAATGATGACGTCCATGCTGACGGCACCGCCGCCACCACCGCCACCGCCACCGCCGCCACCGCCGGCTGTG
>CALMRM010000080.1 GCA_937871605.1 uncultured Terriglobus sp.
TTGATAAGCAGCATGCACCTCCCCCAGCCCGCCACACCCATGACACTCTGCATCTTTTCGTTGCACCCAGCTCCGCAGTTCTGAAGTCTCGGGGTGCAAAGCCCCGCAGTTCTGAGTAAATGTGGCGTTGGTTGGAATCTCTCGTTGGACAGCTTCAAGCAAGGGAGCGAAGTTCACTTCGTGAGGACCTGTGGAGTCGATCCACCAGTAACCGTCAATACAGCCGCCGCCATTCCCTGTATCTGGGTCATAGCTGCTCAAAATGGCATTCGGTCCTGATCCAAAGATCTTTGCTTTCGTCTCATGGATGAGCCCGACGCCGTCATAATGCAGCGCGTAGATGTCTACATATAAACCGCTATCGCTTGAGGAAACCAACAGATCTTTCCATTCCGCGACGCTTTTGTCGTCAGCAGCGAACCCTGCTTCTATAACGCGCCGTCGCGGATGAATGGAGGTTTGTAGCTGCAGGATTGTATGTCCTGTTAAGACCCCCACTCGATGGACGGTCTGTTCTATCCGGTAGTCCTTTGCGGTAAGGGATTGGCCGTCGGGCGCTTTAAACCCAAGCATGAGATCGCCGCTCGTATCCAGTCGCAAGGGGTCGTGCGTCCACCAGGAGATAGGGTGCGCCGACAGAGTATCGCGCACCTCACCTTTCTCGGTGTACAGCCTCGTTCGTAACTCCTGACCACAAAGAGCGGTGGTTTTCATGCCAAGCACGAT
This sequence comes from uncultured Terriglobus sp., assembly GCA_937871605.1. Taxonomy (GTDB): domain Bacteria; phylum Acidobacteriota; class Terriglobia; order Terriglobales; family Acidobacteriaceae; genus Terriglobus. Next base: position 727 of record CALMRM010000080.1, read on the forward strand.
CAGGAAGAGGCACGCAAAGCGTCTCAGCCCTGCCGTCCGAAAGACTCTCGATACCCTCATGTCACACTCTGATCGAAGTTTTTGACACCGCACTCACGCACGTTGCTCAAACCCGGTTGCACACCGCCCGTCCGCGACTACACTGCACCGTCGCGGAAGACACGCATGGACCTGCCCCCTAGGATGACCTTTTCGCCGATCTCCTGCTCGGCAAAGGGGTCGTCGATGTTCTGCGTATCCAGCACCTGGATCCACGCTGTGTTCCCAGGTGCCTTTGGCAGGGCGAACTCCACGCCCTCGTTAGCCGCGTTCACCATGAAGAGAAAGCTGTCGTCAACGATCGGCTTGCCGTCATCGTTCACAACACCCAGCGTTTGGCCGTTCATCAGAAAGGTCATGCTGTTCTTCCAGGTGGCATTCCAATCCGCCTCGGGGAACTCGTTGCCGTCGGTGCCGAACCACGCCACGTCGCGCACCGTGGAACCCTTGATTTTGCGGTCCTGAAAAAATTTGTGGCGGCGCAGGTTGGGGTGCTTGCAGCGCAGCTTGACCAGCTTGCCGGTAAAGTCCATCAGGCGTTGGCGCGGTGGGTCCAGCTTCCAGTCGGACCAGGTGATGTCGTTGTCCTGGCAGTAGCCGTTGTTGTTGCCGCGTTGCGAGCGCGCCACCTCGTCCCCACCGCAGATCATGGGCACGCCCTGCGACAGGATGAGTGTGGTGAGAAAATTGCGCGTCTGGCGTTCGCGCAGCTCATTGATGGCCGGGTCGTCGGTTGGGCCTTCCGCGCCCATGTTCCAGCTATCGTTGCCGTCTGCGCCATCGGTGTTGTTGTCGCCGTTGTTCTCGTTGTGTTTTGAGTCGTAACTCACCAGGTCGCACAGGGTGAAGCCGTCATGCGCCGTGATGAAGTTGATGGAGGCACTCGGTGCACGGCCATCCTGCTGATACAGGTCGCTGGAGCCAGTGACGCGGTACGCAAAGTCCGACAGCAGGCCGCTGTCACCCTTCCAAAAGCGCCGCACGGTATCGCGGTACTTGCCATTCCACTCGGCCCATAACACAGGGAAATTGCCCACCTGATAGCCGCCCGCGCCCACATCCCACGGCTCCGCGATGAGCTTTACATTCTGCAGGATCGGATCCTGGTGGATGACATTGAAGAAGCTGCCCAGCTTCTGCACGCCCTCTTCATCGCGGGCCAGCGTACTGGCCAGGTCGAAGCGGAAACCGTCCACGTGCATCTCCGTCACCCAGTAGCGAAGGCTGTCCATTACCAGCTTCAGCACCTGCGGATGGCTTACATTCAGCGTGTTACCCGTACCGGTGTAGTCCATGTAATGCCGCGCGTCGCCCGGTACGCTGCGATAGTAGATGGAGTTATCGACACCCTTCATGGAGAGCACCGGGCCCAACTGGTTGCCCTCGCAGGTGTGGTTGTACACCACGTCAAGAATGACCTCAATGCCTGCCTGGTGAAGTTGCTTCACCATCTCCTTGAACTCGCGCACCTGCTCCCCTGCCGTGCCCGAGGATGAAAAACGCGCCATGGGTGCAAAGTAGCTGAGCGTGTTGTAGCCCCAGTAATCGCGCAAGCCGCGGTCGACAAGGTGGCTTTCGTCAATGAAGTGGTGGACCGGCAGCAACTCAACCGCGGTCACGCCCAGTTGCTTCAGGTACTTGATGCTTGCCTCAGACGCCAGGCCGGCGTAGGTGCCGCGAATCTCCTTTGGCACATACTCATTCTTCTCACTAAAGCCACGCACGCTGATCTCATAGATGACAGAGTCGGCAAGCCGCGTGTCGGGCGGGCAATCGCCCGTCCAATCGAATTTTGGATCGATGACGATGCTCTTCGGCACGCCCGCGGCAGAGTCCTGCTCGTCAAACTTCGTGTCATCGCCGCTGGTTACGTCATACGGAAAAATCGGCTGTTTGTAGTCGACATCCCCGGTGATGGCTTTGGCGTACGGATCGACAAGCAGCTTGTGCTTGTTAAAACGCTGTCCCTGCTGCGGATCCCACGGACCGTCGACACGGTAGCCATAGCGCTGGCCGGGCTTGATGTCGCGCACCAGGCCGTGCCACACAAACGCCGTGCGCTCCGTCAGGTCAGCGCAGTCAGTTTCCTTGCCCTCTTCGTCAAAAAAGCAGATCTTGACAGCGGTCGCATGCTCTGAAAACAGAGCGAAATTGGTGCCTTTGGTGCGGGCTGTTGCCCCGAGGGGATAGGGTCGTCCAGGCAAAACGGTGCGCTTCATCGCAGGGTGTGTTCCTTCTTGTGTATCGGCTTTTACGATGGATGCACACACCCTGCCGCAGGATGGACACGGCACACCTGCTAGTTCTGCGAGTGTGGCCACTAGCGCAGCGTGACGCATACCCGTTACTCTGGGTCGCACACATTGCACGCACGGCAGCCCGGCCGCGCGGCTGACAAAGGATGAACAGAGCATGACAAAGGCAAAACTCTCCCTGATGATGTTTTTGGAATTCTTCATCTGGGGTGCGTGGTACGTCACCATCGGCACGTGGGTCGGGCAAACGCTGCACTTCAGTGGCAGCGAGATCGGCCTTATTGCCGGTACCACCGCGATAGGAGCAATTATTTCGCCGTTTGCCGCGGGCTGGGTGGCAGACAATCTCTTGCCCGCGCAGTACATGCTCTCCGTGCTGCATTTCCTGGGCGCGGTGTTGCTGTACTTTGCCTCTCAGCAGACGCGCTTTGGCCCCATTTACCTGCTTGTGCTGCTGTATTCCGTGGTGTACATGCCCACGCTGGGGCTGGCCAACGTCATCGCCTTCCGGCAAATTAAAGATTCGAAGACGGAGTTTGCGCCCATTCGTGTGCTGGGCACCATTGGCTGGATCTGCGCCGGCCTGATCGTGGGCCACATGCGCGCCGACGCCACGGCACTGCCGCTGCGGCTGGCTGCGGGTGCCTCCGTCATACTGGCGCTGTACTCGCTGCTGCTGCCGCACACACCGCCCCAAGCGAAGGAAGAGTTCTCGCTGGGCACGCTGTTTCCTGTGGAAGTGCGCCGCATGTTTCGCGACCGGGGCTTCCTGATTTTCGCCATTGCATCGTTTCTGATCTGCGTGCCGCTGCAGTTCTACTACGCGTTTACTAACCTGTTCCTGAACCAGGCGGGTGTGAGCAACGCGGCGGGCAAGATGACAGGCGGCCAGATGTCGGAACTGGGGTGCATGCTGCTGATCCCGTTCTTTTTCCGGCGCCTGGGCGTCAAGTGGATGCTGGTGGCGGGCATGGGAGCGTGGGTCCTGCGCTACATCTGCTTTGCCTACGGCAACCCGGATGCGGGTGTGTGGATGCTG
>CALMRM010000081.1 GCA_937871605.1 uncultured Terriglobus sp.
CAAGGCAGGTAGCCAGCAGCGTTGTCACGCGCGAGTCCTCTGGGTGCGCAGCGTGCAGCCGCTGGAACAGCGGCATGGCCTCTGCGTGGTTCTCCTGCTTCAAGTAGGCAAGGCCCAAGTTGAGCTCCACAACCTCCTGGCCCGGCACACTGCGCAGCGCCCTGTTGTAGACGTCCACGGCTTCGGTCAGTCGGTTGGTTTTCGCATACAGCACACCCAGGTTGATGAGCACAGACGCGTTCTTCGGGTCCTTGCGCAGGATGCTCTGTAATTCGCTCTCTGCCTCGGCATAGGAGCCGGAGTTCATGTGCTGCATGGCCTGTTGAAAGATCTGCTCTGCAGTCGGCGCCTGCGCTGCGAGACTGGCGCACACACCCAGCAGAAGAACAGATTGAAAACGCTTCAGCACTGTGCCTCCTCACGCCTGTGTGTTCGCTAGTGTAAGCCGATGGGCCGATGCCTGGCTTCGCCCCACAACGTGAACGGGCCTGCCGAAGCAAGCCCGTTCACGTTGCAGCAGGTGCAGGTTAGAAGTAGAACTTCGCGCCCACCTGCATCTGGCGTGGGTCACGCACGTTGGTGATTTGACCGGAACTGCCGGCGTAGTTTGCCCCCGCTGTGTTGGTAAACGACTGCCCCGGGTTGGGCGCCGAGAGGCCCGCGTTGATGCTGCCCCACTGCGTGTGGTTGAAGACGTTAAAGAACTCAAACCGCAACTGTGCGCGGATGCTTTCCGTGAACAGGAAGTTCTTGTTCAGCGACATATTCCAGCTGTTGACCCCGGGACCGTAGATGCTGTTGCGGCCAAAGTTGCCAAAGCTGCCATTCTTAGGCACTGCGAAGACACCGGGGTTGAACCACATGGGGCTGGCACCCGCGGCCACGTTGTGGGTGTGGCTGGTCAGGATCTGGCCGCCAAGGTAATCCGGCCGTATGTGGCCGAAGCCGCCGTTGCCCAGGTTGCCGCTGGACGACAGGTCGCACCCTCCGCCCAGGTTGTTGGTCAGGCAGGGCGTACCACTCCAGAACTGTGCCGTACCGGAGTACTCCCACCCGCCCGCAGCCATCTGGACGAGCTTGTTCATGCCTTTGAATTCGCCCAGGTTCCACACGTACTGCAGGTTAGCCACGTTGCGGCGGTCATAGCCCGCGGGCGCGTAGAAGCGGGAGAGCTGGCTATAGTCCGCAAACTGGTTGAAATCGGTGTCCGTGTCGTCGAGGTTGATGGCCTTGGAGTAGGTGTAATCCGTGTTGATGGTGAGGCGGTTGCTGAAGCGGCGGGTCACGTGTACCTGCAGGCCGTTGTAGTTGCTGCTGGCACCAAACCTTGCATACTGCAGCGAGTTGTACCCCTTGTACGGGAACAGGGCCTGCGTCACGTTGTTGACTGTGGCCAAGGCGTTGGTGCTGGTGGTGTAGCCCAGCGGCAGCTGCTCCAGCTGCTGAATGTACACCTGGTGGCGGCTCACGTTGCCGATGTAGGTCACATCCAGGGCAATGTTGTAGGGCAGCGCCTGCTGGATACCGATGTTGTAGCCATAGGTCGTCGGTACCTTGGCATTGATGTCCTGCGCGGTGACCGATGAGGTCGTCAGCGGCTGGCCGTTGACGATGGACGAGGACGTGTTATCGATCCTGCCACCGTACACCGTGGGGGTGTACACGGTAGGCGGGTTGCTGATGGCACCAAAGTTGAAAATATTCTGCTGATACCGCTCGTAGAATGTGCCGAAACCGCCTCGCAAGGCTGTTTTTCCGTCACCAAACACGTCATATGCGAAGCCTACACGCGGTCCAAAGTTGTTAAAACGGTTGTAAATGCCACCTTTTGGCAGCCCATTTGTGCCTTCACGCACCATGCCGTTGTACGGGTTTCCGCTGCCGTTGATGATGGTGCCCTGCGTGGGTGCCTGGCCGGGAATGTTGTTCGCTGTATTCAGGCTAACCGCGTTCGCTGCGTTATACGCAGTGGGGACGAAGTAGTACTCGTGGTACTGGCCAGTGGTGTAGGTCGGACCGACGTACTCATACCTCAGACCGTAGTCCAGCGTCAGCCGTGGCGTCGCCTTCCAGGTGTCCTGGATGTAGCCCTCCAACTGGATGAAGTGGAAGTTGCCAAAGGCGAACAGGTTGGACTGGCTGACTGTGGTGTAGTTGCCGGTCAGAAGGTTCGCGATGCCAGAGTTGCTGTTGTTCGAGTTCTGATTGCTGGCCCCGAAGTTAAAGCTCGGGTTCTCCTGCCAGTTACCTTCCTGGCCGTTTTCGTTCAGGTCGGCGAAGATGCCGAACTTGAGCACGTGGTCCTTGATCACCTTAGTGACATCGTCCGTCACCACTACGGTGTTGCCGGTGCTGGTCCAGCCGGCGGGGAAGAGGCCGGTGTTGATGTAGCCGTCACCGCTGTTCAGCTGCGGAGCCAGGTTGTGGGTGTTCGTACCGGGGTAAATGTCGCTAAAGGTGTAGCCGATGGCTCCCTTGTCATACAGCGCTTTGTTCGTGCCAGACGGAATGTCCACCAGCTGATTCAGGTGCAGCCAGCCCACGGTCACTTCATTGGTCAGTGTGGGCGAGATGACGTTGACCAGGCTCCATGCCAGGCTCTTGCCGGGCTTCTGACGAAACTCTGGATACACGGGGAAGCTGGGGCCAGAGAAGATGCCAAAGCCCTGCTGCTCCTGCTGCCGGTCATCCACGTAGCGGAAAAAGGCGTTCGCTTTCGGGCCAAACGTAAAGTCCACACGCGCAGCGTACTGGTTCTTGCGGAAGGTGTACGTATCTTGAAAATTAATCTGTTCCTGGTCGCCAAAGCCGTTGTTGTACACCGGCGCGTTCAGGTTGCCACGATAGCCCGGCAGCACGTTCTTGATGATGGCGCCGTACTGGTTGCTGAAGTAGCTGGACGGCACGCGGTTGTTGGCGAACGGCGTGCCGGTGATGACCTCGCCCTGAGCGTTGTAACGGACAGTGCCGGGCACAAAGACCTGGCCGTTGCGCACCGGGTTGCCGTTGGTGTCGGTGATGGGCGAGCAGGTGGCCGTGCCACCAAAGGCGCATTCATTGCCGGAGCGGTAGAGCGTCGTCATGTCCGCATAGCCCAGCGCCTGGCCGTTGGCCGCGTTGATGCCAAGGATCGCCGGGTTCGGCATGGTGTAGTAGGTGTTGCCGCTCGGCTTGCTGGCGCGGGTGCCTTCGTAGTTGAAGAAGAAAAAGGCGCGCTTGTTGGCCGCCGGCGAGATCTTCGGAATAGGAATAAATCCGCCGATGTTGCCACCGAAGATGTTGTAGTGCAGCGGCGCGCGAGGATTGCCTGCGTGGTTGGTAAACCAGTCGTTCGCATCGAAGGCCGTGTTGCGGTCGAACTCCCATGCCGTGCCGTGGAATTTCTGACCGCCGGTCTTGGTGTTCACCAGAATCATGACGCCGGGGCTGCGGCCATACTCCGCATTGAAGTTGCCGGTCAGCGTCTTGAATGCGCCCACCGCGTCGATGCTCAAGTTGGTGTACTCACCGTCGTTCGCACCCACATCCGTGTTGATCACGCCATCCAGAAAGAAGTTGTTCGCCGTGCCGCGCATGCCGTTGACGAAGAAATCGTTGGTCTGGTTGAACACCAGCCGGAACTGCGAGGTGTTGTTGGTCACGATGCCGGGCAGCGTTGTCAGCAGCGACTCAAAGTCGCGGCCATTCAGCGGCTGTTCCAGCACCTGGCGCTGGTCCACGATGGCTGAATTGTCGGAGTTTGCCGTCTCGATCAGCGGCGCCTCTTCGGTGACGGTCACCGTGTCGCTGCTGCCACCTACCGTGAGGCCAAGATTGCCCAGGCTCAACGTCTGCTGCTCGTCCAGCGTAATGTTGTTGCGCTGCAGGTTCTGCATCCCGCTTGCGCTGATCTTGATGGAGTAGGTTGCGGGCGGCATGTTCAGCGCGCGAAACGTACCATCTGTCCCCGACTGCGCCTCCCGCACAAGCGTGCCCGTCTTCTGGTCGGTGATCTCAATCGTTGCATTTGGAATGGCTGCGCCGGTCGAGTCTGTTACGACGCCCGTCATTTGGCCGGTCTGAGCGCTTGCAGTCCTGCTGCAAGCAAAGCACAACAGAAAGAACAGGCACGAGAGCAGGGGGAGCGGACTTCTGTACCTGGTCTGCCTGCGTGTAAATCGCGAAGCTGGTACCTGTCCTGCTGCTATGCGCATGGTTGCGCAATTTCGCTGAAACAAAGGAGGCCTCCAAAGGATTGCCGCGAACTATACATCGCGAGATGCTAGTGTTGTCAACGGTCTTGTTGCCGAACTTAAAGCATTCGTTTAGCGTGCGCCGTCCGTCGAAAGGATCCGAAATGTGGAGCGATCGAGCACCCCTTCAGCAAACGTTTGTCTTTCTCGCCTGCGTGTTCAGTAGCGCTTTCGGCGTGGTGGGACAGCAGGCATCGCCCTTGCCGCCGCAGGCTGTGGAATCGCTAGGAAGCGCACCTGCTGTGCAGGCGGCGACGGTAGTCAGCCCGCCACCCGCGACACCGGACTGCGCTGTTGCGGCAGCCGCAGACTTTCCGAAAGCTGTTCTCTCCAACGGCCTTGTCAAGGCTGTGGTCTACCTGCCGGACACTGCGCGCGGCTACTATCGCGCAACCCGCTTCGATTGGTCGGGCGTCATCGGCTGCCTTTCGGCAAAGGGGCATACGTATTTCGGCCCATGGTTCCCGCGGTACGACCCACTGGTCAATGACTTCATCTCCGGTCCGGTGGAGGAGTTCAAGTCAGCGGAGGGTGCCATCGGGTACGCGGCGGCCAGGCCCGGCGAACTGTTCGTCAAGCCGGGCGTGGGTGTGTTGCGCCGGGTAGACGACAAGCCCTACAGTTCCTACGTCACCTACCCGCTGGTCGACGCCGGCACCTGGACGTCACACGCCACGCGCACCGGCGTAGAGTCCACCCAGGAATTGAAGTCGCCGACCGGTGTTGCGTACCTCTATCGCAAGTCGCTTCAGCTTGAACCGCACGCCCCCATCCTCGTGCTGGAGCACGAATTCACCAACCGCGGCACAGCGACGCTGGAGATGGACGTCTACAACCACAATTTCACCGTGCTCGATCATGAGCCCACAGGACCCGACACGGTGGTACGCTTCGCGTTCCATCCCGTACCTGAGCACCCACTGCCCAATGGCGGCACCATTCAGGGCAATGAACTGCACTACACCTCGGAACTGCAGCCGAAGCAAGCGGTGAACGGCATCCTCACCGGCTACTCAAGCAACGTGTCCGATTATGATTTCACCGTGGAGAACCGCCGCACGCATGTGGGCGTTCGTGACACAGGAGACCACCCGCTCTCGCACCTGAACTTCTGGTCCATTCGCACGGTCGTGTGCCCGGAGGGCTACATGCATCTCAGCGTTCCGCCGGGCGAAACGGCGAAGTGGAAGATTCGCTACAGCTTCTACTCCAAGTAGCAGTGAAAGGGAGTTCCTGCAACGGCATCGCTCCCTGCGGAGGCCTCAGGAGCGGCAACCTGGCGATAGGTGGAGGACTCTTACAGAACACGCCGGAGTCGCACCGCATGAAAGTAACCCGCCTGAGCGATACCCTGACCCAGATCACCTTTTTGGGCATACTGAACTGCTACCTGCTGCGTGAGGCAGATGGGTTCACCCTGATCGATACCACGATCAAGAACCGGCACAAGCAGATCTTGTCGGCGGCGCGCGACGCGGGTGGCACTGTTCGCCGCATTTTGCTGACCCATGCGCATGGGGATCATATGGGCTCGCTGGACGGGCTCTATGACACGCTTGGCGGTAGAGTCGACGTTGCCATCTCCGAGCGTGACGCCCCCCTGCTGCGCAAAGACTTGAGCTTGCGTCCGGGCGAGCCGCAGCAGAAGCCAAAAGGCAGCCTGCCCGGTGCAAAGACCCAGCCCACGCACCTGCTGGAAGACGGTGAACTGTACGGCTCGCTGCGCTGCTACTACACCAAGGGACACACGCCCGGCCACATGAGCTTTTTGGACGAGCGCGACGGCACATTAATCGCCGGAGACGCACTCATTTCCATGGGGGAACTACGCCCGCCTAATAAGCCGGTGTGGTGGTTCCCGCTGCCAAAGGTAGCTACCTGGGACAAGCCCATGGCACTGGAGGCGGCACGCAAGCTGTCCGCGCTGCCGGTGACCGGCGTTGCGACCGGGCACGGCAAGTTTGTTCGCGAGGGAGCGGAAGCGATTGCCCGCGCGGTAGCCAAGGCCGAAGGCAAAGCGTAGAGCGGCTGAATGTGCGTCAGGATAGAGGCATGATCTGTTTCTTCCGCCACGCCGCGTGGATGCTTGTTCTGTTGCCCCTCTCCTGCTGTTCGCAGAAACACACAGCCGCGTCTCACGCGCCGGAGCCGGTCGGTCCGCTTGCTGTGTTCGACACCACGGCAGGCCGCATCACCTGCCGCCTGTACGCGAAGCAGGCTCCCAGGACGACGGCAAACTTCATCGCTCTGGCGCAGGGCGCAAAGGCCTGGCACGATGCGCTGAACATGACGGATGTGCAAGGCAAACCGTTCTACGATGGCACGGCGCTGGCGGGCATCACCGATGGTATTCGCGGCGGTGACCGCCTGGGCGGCGGAGAGGGCCCGGCGGGTCCGCCCATCGCGCGCGAGACCATTCCGGGCGTTACGTTCGACCGTCCCGGCAGGCTGGCCATGGCGACGCACGGCGGCGAGATCAGCAGTTCGTTCTTCCTGATTACGCTGCATGCCGATGATGAGTTCGACAAGAACAAGCGTGGAGCCATCTTTGGCCAGTGCGATGATGCAGGTGTGGCCGTGGCCGCGCAGATTTCGCACACGCTGATGCAGGTGGGTAATCGCACGGCGCACGCCATCGCTATCAACAAGCTACGCATCGTGCAGCCCGGCGAGCCGCTGCCGCCCCTCGCCGACGATGTGCCACCGTCCAGCATCGTGCCGCAACCCGTGCCGCCCGCCACGTCCACGCTCCCTGCGCCCGACCCAACTGGGCCCACCGCCGTCATCGACACCACCCTGGGCGCGCTCACGTGCAAGCTCTTCAGCCGCGAAGCACCCATCGCCACCGCCACGTTTACGGAACTTGCCGAGGGCAAGCGCCCTTGGACCAACCCGGCCACGCACGTGACCACAACCAAGCCCTTTTATAACGGCCTGCACATCAACCGTGTGCTGCCAGACTTCATGGTGCAGCAGCAGGACTACCCGGGTGGCGCACCTGACGCAGGGTTCGCCTACAGCATTGAAACGGTGCCTGGCTTGGAGTTTGACCGGCCAGGGCGGCTGGCCATGGCCAACGACGGCCCGGACAAGAACGACAGCTCCTTCTTCAT
>CALMRM010000082.1 GCA_937871605.1 uncultured Terriglobus sp.
GCGACCAGCACGCCAGGGATCAGCCGCATGGAGGCGGTTACACGGTTTGCCTCTAACGACAAAATCGTCGCTTGAAGGTACTCATCGATGCGATGTGCCCAGGCGGTTCCTCCAAGGAAGAGGGAGCAAAAAGCACCAACAGCAACCGCTTTGCGCATCATGGCTTGAGCAGCGCACTTCCGTAGTCGTTGGTCGGATCGCGGTACATGGTGTGCACATGGTTGCCCGGCTCATCGCTCTGCGGCGCGTATTCAATCACAAGATGCGGTCCCTGAATGCGATAGTAGGCGGTGATGTTCGCTCCTGCCTCCGCCGTTGTCGGACCGCTCCACGCGAAGTACATCTCCTTCACTTCACCCTTGAGCTGGTCCATCCGTGCAGATGCATATGGCTCGTTCAGAATGCCTGACCACTCCGCGATCAGACCCAGCAACATGGCTTGCTGCTTGGCGTTCATGCTGGATACCTTCAGACCCTCCGGTGCGATCTTCTTGCCGTCCTGACCCGGCCCCAAGACCAGGTCTGCAACTTGGTATCCGAGGACGGCCTGCTTACGTTGGTTTTCATCAAGCGCCTGCAGCAGCGCCAGGGCCTTATCGCTCTCCCGTCCTAACGGGCGAATCGTCTTGCCGTTCAGTTTGAAGAGCGCCGGCGGAGCTCCGGTAAGTGTCGGCGTGAGAACTCCCTTACTGCCGGCGACAGTGACGTTTAGCGCAAGGTGATGTCCCCCGAACTGGAGCATCCACGGCTCTGTCGCTGAAGGCGTTCCAAGAAACGAGATGAAGTACAAGTCGCTGCCGAACAGGTCACAACTGGGTGGTACTCCGCATGCACCTACGGGTCAACAGGGCCCACGGCCACCGAAACCCGGCGGAGGTCCGCCCTGTCCGTCACGAGGCGGTCCCTGCGGACCCCTTCCACCACCCGGACCACGCTTCGATCCGTTTGCTTTGAAGTCGTCGTCTGCCTGGCGGATCTCGTTTACCTTCTCGACGCCCATCGGGCTAAGAACGGTGCCCAGCAGCTTCATCACCGCTTCCTGCTGGGGCGTGGTCATCTGCTTCAGGCTGATGCCTCCACGAGCGACCACACCCGTGGGGAAGTTCGACCAGCGTGCTCGCTGCGTGGCGTCATCAAAGGCGTAAACCACCTTCTGCCGTTGCTCCGCACTCAGCGTTCCAAGGAAGGTGTCAGCCGCGCGCACGACCTCTGCGGTTGAGCTTTTCTGTTGCGCTCCGGCCAGTGGTGCAAGGGCAAGAACCGCAGTTGTCGTAAGGGTGAGAAGTCGCTTCATTTGGCCCCCGTAAGCTGTACGCCATAGTCATTCGTTGGATCGCGATAGATTGTGTGCACGTGCATCGCCGGATCACCGCCGACGCCTTGCGGCGAGAACTCGATCACAAGCTTCGGCCCCTGGATGCGGTAGTACGCTGTGCCGTTCTGACCAGCAGCGTGTGTGGTGGGACCACTCCATGCAAAGTAGGTATTGTTCAGGTCTGTTCTGATCTCGTCCATCCGGGAGCGAGCGTAGGAGTCGTTCACGATGCCTGCCCATTGCGCAATCAGGTTAACCAGCATGGACTGCTGCTTCGCGTCCAGGTTCGAGCCTTTCAGGCCTTCCGGTTGAAGCTGCTTACCTGCCATACCGGGTCCAAGAACAAGGTCTCTTACCTCATAGTCCAGCATCGCTTGCTTCTTCTGCTCTGGCCGTAGAGCGTCCAGCAGATCGAAGGCCAGGTCATTTTCTTTTTCCAACACGCGGACTGTCTTCTCACCGCGCTTGTACACAGCGGGTTGCGCTCCGGTCAGTGTGGGCGTCATGACGCCCTTTGAGCCTGCGACGACGATATTGAGGCCAAGATGATGGCCGCCGAACTCGATCATCCAGGGTTTGTCTTCGCTGGGCTCACCAAAAATGCCAATGGTATACACGGCTTCACCCGAGGCGAAGTTTGTCCCTGCATCAGTCAGTGCCTGGTCCGATCCCATGATGTCCAAGACCTTCTGATAGCCCATCGGACTAAGGAGCGTCTGCAGCAGATGCATGGCCGCGTTGCGTTGTGGAATGGAAAGTGTGCCGATGCGAATCCC
>CALMRM010000083.1 GCA_937871605.1 uncultured Terriglobus sp.
CTCGCCGACATACCCGATCAGGTGCGCCGCAAAACCGTCCTGCGGATACAGGCGCCGCTGTTCTTCCACCGTCTCCAGTTCCGGCAGCTCATCGCGATGCGCCTCATTTAACGCCTGCTCGTCCGGCGTGATGTCCTGCTTCAACGGGATGGGCTGGTACTTGGGCGCGTACTGGAAATGGTGCAGCGTGTATTGCAACTGGTCCAGGGTAAGATTGAGGCCGTCCGCGATCATAGGCAGGTCTTCATCGCGCATCTGCTCACGGAGTAGAAAGCAGGTGACCGACGAGTAGTTGTCCACCAGTAAGCGGCCCTCGCGATCGAAAAGTCTGCCGCGCGGTGCAAGGATGGGCACCTTACGCACGCGGTTTGCCTCAGCCAGCACCTTGTACGTGCTGGCACCTAGCACCTGCAGCCGCCACAAACCCGACAGCAACACCAGCAGCACCAGCGCAATGGCATACTGCGTCGCTGCCAGTTTGGCGGGCGGGATCTTTTCCTCACGCGGCACCAGGCTACCGTGCGGAATCGGCGGTTCTAATTCGTCAGGCAGCGGTTCCATACAGACGGCTCTTTGCGAGTGTAAACGCAACAGGGCGCGGAATACATCCGTGCCCCGTTGCTTCTTTCGCGTCTTTGCGCCGCGACTAGGCGGCCTTGGTGGCTAGCGTCTTCAAGCGCGCATTGAGACGGCTCTTGTAGCGCGATGCGGTGTTGTCGTGCAGCACACCCTTCTGCACGCTCTTGTCCAGGATGGACACGGTGGAGCGGTAGGCATCCTTAGCCGCGGTAGCGTCACCCTTTAGCAGCGTCTCGCGCATCAAGCGCAGGGCACCGCGCAGCTTGCTGCGGTTGGACCGGTTCAACGCGGTCTTGGCGAGTCTTTGCTTGGAACGCTTCAGCGACGATACGTGATTTGCCATCTTGAACTCTTTTCTGTGTGGGCCGCCGCGCTGGGCGCAGGCTTGGCCGAAAGCTGTGGGAACGCGGAGTCCGCGGCGGATGCACTCACTGGGCACGCGCCCGGCTTGCAGTTCAACCCTATAAGGATAGGGCACTTCAGCCCAAACAGCAACTAGACACGTCATGCGGGTCAGGATAGACCCCTAACCTTTGCGCATAGACAGTGCGTACGGAGTTTCAGCGCATCGACGGAACGACCAGTTTTGCCGGTTTGTTCACTTGACGACCGTGTGCCACGGGGCTATTCTCACCGCAAGTTTACCTTGGCATCTCCCGCCAGCCCGCTCTGTTCCACCCCCGCCGCGGCACTGCGACCCGGCAGGCCGGTGGTTCAGGCACTCCCTTTGCAAGCCCATCCCGGTCGCGGTCAACGTACCCCCAGCCCTATGGAGGCAGAACTCACTTGGTAAAAAGCCTGCTCGAAATCACGCCCAACACAGAAGCCATGTTTGGCCTTCGCGATGAAAACCTGCGCATGATGGAGAGAGAACTCGGAGTCACCATCGACCTGCGTTCCCATGGACTACAAGTTGAAGGCAGCCCGGAAAGCGTCGAGCTGGTCGTGCGATTGTTCAAGGACTACGACGGCCTGCGCCGGAGCGGCGTGCTGCTGGCCGGGCCGGAACTGCACGCCCTGCTCAAACTCGCCATGGCCGAGCGCACCGTCAGCCTCAAGGCGCTGGTCGACAGCGGCCGGCAGCGCACCGCCACCGGCGTCAAGCGCATGGTCAATCCACGTTCGCCCAACCAGAAGAAGTATGTCGAAGCCATTGAGCAGGCCGACATGACCTTCGGCATCGGACCGGCAGGCACGGGCAAAACATACCTCGCCGTGGCCATGGCAGCGAGTGCGCTAATGGCAAAAAAGGTCAGCCGCATCATCCTCGTCAGGCCAGCAGTAGAAGCGGGTGAGCGGCTCGGCTTTCTACCCGGCTCCCTGCAGGAGAAGGTAGACCCCTACCTGCGCCCACTCTATGACGCGCTCTACGACCTGCTCGAGAAGGACCGCGTCGACAAGCTGCTGGAGAAAGGCATCATCGAGGTCGCACCGCTGGCCTTTATGCGTGGCCGCACGCTGTCAGACGCCTTCATCATCATGGATGAGGCGCAGAACACTACCAACGAGCAGATGAAGATGTTTGTCACCCGCCTCGGCCAGAACTCAAAGGCCGTGATCACCGGCGACCTGACGCAGATCGACCTGCCCAACCCGAAGCGCAGCGGACTCCTGGAGGCTCTGCACGTGCTCAATGGCGTCGAGGGCATTCGCTTCTGCCACTTCGAAGACGGTGACGTGGTGCGGCACAACCTGGTGCAGCGCATTGTTCGCGCCTACGACTCCCACACGCGTGAACAGCACTCGCTGGGTCTGGGCGAGGCAGCGCTGGACGGTACCGTACCGGCGCCGCGGCCTGCAGGGCTGCGCAAGACTCAGTAGTCTGGTGCCCAGCCGCGATACCATCATCAGGGAGGGGGCGCGAGCCTTCTCCCTGATGTGTGAGGCGACTTGATCGTTACAGAACCTCCGAGTACGACCGCGGGTGAAGCCTTGTTCGCAGACCTGCGTACGCCCGAACTTTCCCGCTTTCTGCTGCGGGCAAAGAAGGCCACCGGCCTCCTGGGCGACGTGACCGTGCTGCTGTGTGGCAACACCCGCATCCGCCAGTTGAATCGTGACTTCCGTGGCAAGAACAAGGCCACGGACGTCCTGAGCTTTCCCGCCGAGGAGCACGCCGTAGACACGGCAGGCGACCTCGCCGTCTCGCTAGAAACTGCGGCGAAACAGGCTGCGGACCATGGGCACGATCTCCTCACCGAGGTACGCGTGCTACTGCTGCACGGCATGCTGCACCTTGCCGGATTTGACCACGAAACTGACACCGGTGAAATGCAGCAACGCGAAGCAGAGCTGCGCGACAGGTTCAAATTACCCGGTGGCCTGATCGAGCGGACCCTGCTGCAACCCAAACAGCGACTGAGGCCCCGCAGTACGTCTCCATCCACACCCGGGAGCGAGCGGTGAAAGCGCTGGTACTGCCCTCTGTGCTGCTCCTGGCAGTCGTGTTGACGCTGGCTGCGTACATCGACCGCGTGTACTCGGAGATGGGCAAGTTTCTGGCGCGCGAGTACCAGGACAACCTGGACGCGTGGGTCGACTACATGGAGCCACGCTTTGGGCTTTCCAGGGATAACGTCGCCCTGTCTGCCTCCATCCTGCGGCAGACATCGCTGGTCGCCCTGGCGCTGTTGCTCGGCATCGTGCGCGCAACCGGAACTGCGGGCGCAGGGTGGCCGCAATATCTGCAGACACTGGCAGAACTGCTGTTGATCGTGGTCTTTTTCGACCGGCTGCTGCCACAGGTGCTGTTTGCGCGTACCCGCGGCCTATGGGTGCAGCAGCTGCGTTGGCCGTTGCTCGGGTTGTTGTACCTGGTGCTGCCGGTCACGCTGCTGCTCGGTCTGCTGCTCTCCATCGCAGCCCTTGCAGAGCGGGAGAACAAAGAGGAAGAACACCCGGACGAAGGTGTGGATGCCCTGCTGGAGGCTGGCGAGGAAGAAGGCATTCTTGAGGAGAGTGACCGCGCCCTGGTGCGCTCCGTGGTGGAATTTGGCGACATGGTGGTGCGCGAAGTGATGACGCCACGACCGGAAATGTTCACTGTGCCGGAGGGCACCAGCATCGCCAGCTTCACAAAGCTCATCAAGGACAACGCCTTCTCCCGCGTTCCCGTGTACAACGGCACGCTGGACGACATCACAGGCATCGCCTTCGCGCACGATCTGCTGCAGATCGACGACGCAGACGCAGCACGCAGGACGGTGCGCGAGATCATGCGGGCCGCCGTCTTTGTGCCAGAGCCCAAACGGGTCAATGAGCTCCTGCGCGAGATGCAGAGCGAAAAACAGCACATGCGCATCGTCATCGATGAGTACGGAGCGGTGGCCGGACTGGTCACCATCGAAGACCTGATTGAGGCCATCGTGGGTAACATCGACGACGAGCACGATGAGGATTCCTCCCGCGGCGTGCGGGAGGACGATGGTTCGTTCGTCGTACCAGGCAACATGGACGTGGCCCACCTGCGCGACCTGCTGGCCAGCCGCAAGGGTGAGGAGTACATGCCGCCCTTGCGCCTGCCGGTGGACCTGGAGGCAGCCACGGTGGGCGGACTGGTGTCGGAGATGGCCGGACACATCCCCCTACCCGGCGAGGTGGTGGAGGGTGACGGCCTGCGGCTTGAGGTGCTGGGTGCCACCTCTCGGCTGGTCACGCGCGTGCGCATCCGCCTGCTGCCTCAGCCCGGTCCAACGGAGAAGTAGTCCGCGCGACTTACACTAAGGCAGCATGTCTTTTCGCTCTGGATTCGTCACCATCCTTGGTCGGCCAAATGCCGGCAAGTCCACGCTGCTCAACGCCCTCCTGGGCGAAAAGCTCGCCATTGTGACGCACAAGGCGCAAACCACCCGCACACGCATCCTCGGCATCCTGGAAGTACCTGCGGGAGAGTCCGCCGAGCGAGAGCATGCCGAGCCCGCCGCACAGGTCCTGCTGGTGGACACGCCCGGCGTCCACAAGCCGGGCAGCCAGTTGGATCGCCGCATGATGCAGGAGGTGCATGACGCGCTGCAGTCGCGCGATGCTGTTCTGTTCCTGGTCGATGCTACACACCGCCTGCATGAGCCGGTGGAGCGTGTGGCAGGCCGTCAGCCCTCACCTGCCGAGGACAAAAAGGCGCTCTCCGCCGCGGAGGACGCGTTTGCGCTCAGCTTGCTACGCAACCTGACCTGTCCCGTCATTCTGGTGCTGAACAAGATTGACCTCGTCAAACGCGAGGAGTTACTCCCGCTGATCACGCACTGGTCGGCAAAGCATACCTTTGCGGAAACCGTGCTGATCTCCGCACGCAGGAAAGACGGGTTGGAACTGCTCGTGCAGAAGATCGTCGCTCTGCTGCCCGAAGGCGAACGCTACTTTCCTGCCGACCAATTGACGGATCAGCCCATGCGCTTTCTGGCAGCGGAAATCATCCGCGAAAAGATTCTGCTCTTCACCGGCGAAGAGGTGCCGTACGCCTCAGCAGTGGTCATTGAGCGCTGGGAGGATCCCGCGCCGCAGCGCAAGCCACGCAAGGCTGCTGCGGAAGTGAAGGCACCTCTTACCAAGATCGCTGCCGCGGTCTTTGTAGAGCGTGACGGGCAAAAAGCGATCCTCATTGGCAAGGGCGGCTCTATGCTGAAGCAGATCGGCACAGCGGCTCGCAAGGAGATTGAGGGCCTGCTGGGCACACGCGTGTTTCTGGAACTCTTCATTAAGGTGCGTGAGGATTGGCGCTCACAGCCGGGCTTCATTGAGGAGCTGGACTGGCGAAGGCAGATGGAAGCGCTGAGCGAAACACAGGGCAAACCAAAAGGCTAGGCTTCTTTCGTAAGCACGCCCAGCGCTCGCATTTTGCGGTAGAGATGGCTGCGCTCCAGCCCAAGTGATTCCGCAGCCCGGCTCACGTTGCCATGGCACTCGTCCAGCTTTCGCAGGATGTACTCGCGCTCATAGGCCTCGCGCGCCTGCAGCAGCGTGCCTGATTCCTCGCCCCGGCCCTTCGCACCATCGCGGTTTTCCTCGCGTGACAGCAGCACCGGCAAGTGTTTCCGCTCGATGGTCTGTGCCTTTGGGTTGAGAATCAGCACGCGCTCGATCACGTTCCGCAATTCGCGGACGTTGCCGGGCCAGTTGTAGGCCTTGAGTGCCTGCACCGCCTCCGCCCGCATGTCGACACGGGGACGTCCATACTGCCGTCCGAACTCGCCCAAAAACTCGCGCACCAGCAATGGCACGTCCTCGATGCGGTCTCGCAGCGGCGGCACAAAAAACGGGATCACATTCAACCGGTAGAACAAGTCCTCGCGGAAATTACCGCGGCTGATCTCCTCTTCCAGGTTCTTGTTCGTTGCCGCGATCACGCGGGCGTCCACGTGCACGGGATGCGACGCACCCACGGGGTAGAAGCGCTGCTCATCCAGCGCACGCAGCACCTTGGCCTGCGTCTTCAAGCTCATGTCGGCCACCTCATCCAGAAAGAGGGTGCCACCATCGGCGCGTTCAAAGGTGCCGCGCTTCTCCGTTGGACCGCCCGGCATGGCTCCGTGGCGATAGCCAAAGAGTTCGCTCTCGATGAAGTCCTCGGGAATGGCAGCGCAGTTCAGCTCCACAAACACGCGGTCCGCGCGCAGGCTTTCCGCATGCATGGTGCGCGCAATGCGCTCCTTGCCCGTGCCAGACTCGCCAAAGATGAGCACGCGGCCATTGGTGGGTGCCATGAGCTTGATCTGCTGGCGCAACGCTTTCAGCGGCACGCTCTCCCCGGTGACATAGGCCGTCTGCGCCAGTTGCTGCTGCAGCTCACGGTTGTCGCGCCGCAGCTGCCGTGCGCTGGTGGCGTTCTTCAGCAGCAGCAGCGTCCGGTCCAGCGACAGCGGCTTCTCCAGGAAGTCGTAGGCACCCAGCTTGGTCGCACGCACCGCCGATTCAATCGTGCCATGCCCGGAGATGATGACGACCTCAGGTGGCGCAGCCAGCTGCAACTCCCGTATCTGCGCAAGCACGTGCAGGCCATCGCCATCGGGCAGCCAGATATCCAGCAGCACCACGTCGTACTCCACGTCGCGCACCAACTCCAGCGCTTCCGCCGCGGTGCCCGTGCTGGCCACGGTGTAGCCTTCCTCGCGCAGAATGCTCTCAAGCGACTCGCGGATTTCGGCTTCGTCGTCAACAATCAGGACGTGTGTCATGCCGGCTGCGTCTCGCGTACGTTCTCCGGCTCGGCCGCGTCCTGCGCCAGAGAGGCTGCCGGCAGTTCCAGGATGAAGCGTGCGCCTGCGGGCACATTTTGCTCGGCGCGAATATTGCCGCCATGGTCTGCAAGTATTTTGGCCGCGATGGTCAGGCCCAGTCCGGTGCCGCGGCCCTTGGTGGAAAAGTACGGCAGAAACAGCCGCTCCCGCACCTCATCCGTTACACCGGAACCGGTGTCCGCAACCACCAGCTCCAGCATGCCTGGTGCCTGTTCCGACCGCCTCGTTTCGATGTGCAACTCGCGCAGCAAGCTGTTTCCCATCGCCTCTGCCGCATTGTCGATCAGGTTTGACAGCGCGCGTTTGATCGCCTCAGGATCGATCATCGCCAGTGGCAGGCCATCCCCCAGCGCCTCCACAACACGCAGCCGCTGCAGGCGTCCTGCGAACAGGGCCAACGCGTTGACCACCACGGTGTTAAGGTCAGCCGGGCGGGGCTTCACATTGGGAAACTCCGCCAGGGACGAGAACTGATCCACCAGCGACCGCATGCTCTCCACCGAGCCGCTGATGACTTCACTGCAGCGCTGGATTACCGCTACCGAGGGCGATTGCAAGTCAGCAGTTTGGAGCGTGGCATCCAGCCTGCCGATGTGGCGGCGAATCTGCTAGGCAGACAGCGAGATGGGCGTCAGCGGATTCTTGATCTCGTGCGCCACACGCCGCGCCACTTCTTTCCAGGCGCTCTGCTTTTGCGCGCGCAGCAACTCTGTCGCGTTTTCCAGAATGACCACGTACCCGGTGCTCATGCGCTGGCCGCTGTTGCCACTCTCCAGCAGCGCCACGGTGGCGGCAATGTTCAGGGTACCGCCAGGTGCCTGCATCTCCAGTTCGGTTGAGGCTGTGCCCATGCGGTGGCTACGCTGCAGCAGCTTGTCCAGCGGCTCGCGCGTGTCTGCCGGCAAGACGTCTTGCAGCAGCAGGCCCAGAAAGGCGCGCTGGCCCCCTGGGTCGAGCATTTCGCAGAAGGCACGGTTCACCACGCGAATGTGACGCTCCACATCCAGCATCACAATGCCGTTGGGCACCGTTTCGAGCATGGTCTCCAGCTCGTGGCGGCGCGCCTCCAACTCCACATTCGCGGCAGAAACCTGGACCGTGCTCTGCTCCACCAGCCGGCGGCTGCCTTCCAGGTCGCCCGCCATTGCGTTGAAGCTCTTTACCAGGTCGCCAAGTTCCTCCGTGGCAGACGCTTCCACGCGCTGGTCGTAGTTGCCCACCGCGATGGCGGCCATGGCGTCCGCCAGCGCCTCTACCGGCCGTGTCACCTGCTTGGACAGGTACAGTGCCAGCCAACTGGCCACAAACAGGGCCAGACTGGTAATCATCAGCAGCACCAGCATGTAGCTGCGCCGTATCTCGTGGCGCAGGCGAAACAG
>CALMRM010000084.1 GCA_937871605.1 uncultured Terriglobus sp.
CGCGTCACCCTTCATCATCTCGTGGTGGAAGCTGCCCACCGGCTGCACCTGCCCTAGCGGGAAGCGGTAGCTGGGGTCCGAATCCTGCAGGTAGAAGTCGTTGGTGCCCCAGGTCTTGGTGTAGGCATCTTCGTTGCGCTCGGTGCCGATGGCCAGCATGGCGTCGGCCTGGTGGTACATGAAGTTGCGGCCCACCTGGTCGGAGCTATTGGCGAGCCCTGTAGGGTGCTTGTCGTTCGCTGACGCCAGCAGGATGACCGCCGAGTTGATGGCACCCGCGCACACGGCAAAGATGCCCGCGGTGTAGCGTGCGGTCCGGCCCGCCATGGAGCCTGCAGGTGCCTCGGGAGCGCCGCCGCCCAGCGGCTTGCCTGCGCCGGAGTGGATGACCTCCACCTCCGTCACCGCCGTGCCGGTCGAGTTGGTCAGCAGCCGCACCACGCGCGAGTGCGTCATCAGCGTGACGTTGGGCAGGTGCAGGATCTCGCGGATGCAGTTGATGTCCGCGTCCGACTTGGCATGCACCAGGCACGGGTAGCCGTCGCAGGTGTCGCAGCGGATGCACTTGGAGGCGAGCGGGTCGGCTTCGTTCAGCTTTAGGCCCAGCGGGATGGGGAACGTGTTGACGCCGACGCCGCGCACATCGTCGCGGATCTTGCGCATGTGCGGCTCGTCAGAAAACGCGGGGTACAGGTACTTCTTGGAGTGGAACGGCTCGGTTGGGTCGAACGACGAGCCAAAGCCGCCCGGCACGGCGGGCGCAGTGCCCAGGTCGCCGTGCACATGGAACAACTCCTCAGCCTGCGTGTAGTACGGCTCCAGGTCGTTGTACGTGATGGGCCAGGCGGGCGAGATGCCGCCCTTGTGCTTCAGCACGCCGAAATCTTCCGCGCGCATGCGGAACATGGCCGCGCCGTACACCTTGGTCTGCCCGCCGACAAAGTAGGCCTGCTGCGGATGGAGGTCCTTGCCGTCCTTGTCTTGCCAGACCTCCCTGGTGTGATACCGGTTGTCGAGAAAGACGGCCTGCGTGTCCCAGCTGAGCTTTTCCTGCGGCATAAATGGGCCGCGCTCCAGGATGAGGATGTTCTTGCCAGCCTTGGCCAGTTGCAGGGCCAGCGTGCCGCCGCCGGCACCGGTGCCGATCACAATCGCGTCGAAGGGAGTTGCCATACACCGTGAGATGCACGGCAAAGCAGCAGCACGATGCGCCGTGCTGCCGCACTGTATCGCGTCCATGCGCCTGCGCGTCCACGCCATACCCGGCCAGAGGCTCAGTAGACGTGCACGACTCGCATCCCATCCCTAGCACGAATGGAGGACCATGGCGTTCTGGACGATCCTGCGGGCCGCATTCGGCTACTTCTTTCTGATCTTTATCGTGCGTATCGTTGGCCGGCGGCCCGGCAAGCAGCTGACGCCCTTTGAATTTGTGCTGATCTTCTACCTCGGCGGACTCACGCTGACGGGCATGGTGGGCGGTGAGGTGTCACTCACCAATGCGGTCTGCCAGATTCTTACGGTCGCCATGTGTCACTACGGTCTGGCACGTATTCGTCAGCGGTCCGACCGGCTTGCAGAAATCCTGGACGGTACGCCGTTGATGCTGCTGGAAGGCAATACCTGGCGCGCCCTGACCATGCAGCGCACACGCATCACAGACAACGATGTGATGGCGATGGCACGAGACCAGGGTCTAAAGACACTGGATGAGATTGACACCGCCACGCTTGAGCGCAATGGCGAAATCAGCATCATTCCCAAAGAGCAGGAGGACTGATGCCCGACGCACCAGAGTACAAACCCGTCGAAGATTCCGTGCCAAAGGTCGACAACGCTGTCGCCGTTGGTGAAAACCTGAGCTTTCAACGCAAGTGGTGGCGCTTTGAGCGGGCAGTGTGGGTCTTCTTTGGGCTCATCATTCTGGCGGATGTTGCAGGTGCCTTTGGGCGGGGTCCAGTTGCGAAAGCGCAACAACAGACTGATTCCCTCACCCTGCACTACGAGCGCATTGAGCGCACCACTACGCCGTCCACCATGACGTTCCAGTTTGCGCCGTCGGCCATACAGCAGGGGCATGTTCACCTGTTTGTCAGCCAGAGCGTCATCAAACAGCTGGGCGCGCAACGCATTTCGCCGCAGCCAGAGCAGTCCATACTCTCCGATGGCGGCATCACGTATACCTTTCCGGCGACAAGTGCGAATGCCCTGGTAGAAATTTCACTTGAGCCCGCGCTGCCTGGCGTGTACCACATGGAAACCGGCGTACCGGGCATGCAGCCGATTCAGGCACGTGTCGTGGTCATGCCATGAGGGAGACTGCATGAGTACCATTCTGGTGGCCATTGCCGGGTACTTCCTGATGATGCTGGTTGTGCGTGTGCTGACGCGCAGGCCGGGCGCGCAGATGACCCTGTTTGAGTTCGTCATCGTCTTCCTGATGGGCGGCGTCATCATTCTGGCCACCGTTGGGCATGACCGTTCGGTCACCAATTGCACCATCGCCGTGATGATGGTTGGACTGCTGCACCGCACGGTCGCCTGGGCCAAGACCAAAAGCGATACGTTGGGTGCCATCATCGACGGCACACCGCTGGTGCTGGTGCGGGACGGGCAGGTGCAGGACGAGGTGATGCACGGCATGCGCCTGGCCAAGGAAGACGTTCTTGCCGCGAGCCGCACCAAGGGCGTGCACGATTTCAACGGCATTCAGTACGCCATTCTCGAGCGCAACGGCGGCATCAGCATCATCAAGCGCGAAGAGGAACCGGGCACCGGCGAGACAGAGAGCTAGTACGAACGAGGCGCAACAGATGTCCGCAGACACGGTCACCTCCGACATTCCGGTGCGCATGGATCGCCTGCCCTGGTCGGGCTGGCACTGGCGCATCATCACCGCGCTGGGCACGTCGTGGCTGCTGGACGGGCTTGAAGTGACGCTGGTGGGCTCGCTGGCGGGTGTGCTGCAGTCCCCGGCAGGGCTCCGGCTGACCGATGCCCAGGTGTCGCTGGCAGCCACCGTCTACCTTGCCGGTGCCGTACTGGGTGCCCTGTTCTTTGGGTACCTTACAGACCGGCTTGGCCGTAAACGCCTGTTCCTGGTTACGCTGGCGACGTACTCGTTGGCTACACTGGCCAGCGCCTTCACGCACAGCCTGCTGCCCTTCGCCGTGTGCCGGTTCTTTACCGGGGTGGGTATCGGCGGTGAGTACGCCGCCATCAACTCCGCCGTGGACGAGCTCATCCCCGGCAAGGTGCGCGGCACGGTCGAC
>CALMRM010000085.1 GCA_937871605.1 uncultured Terriglobus sp.
GTCCAGCAGTGAATTGAACAGGAAGCGGTCCAGCTGCGCCTCCGGCAGTGGATAGGTGCCCTCAAGCTCGATGGGGTTCTGCGTTGCCAGCACAAAGAACGGCGCAGGTAGCTGGTACACGTGACCGCGCACCGTGCAGCTGCGCTCCTGCATGGCTTCCAGCAGCGCGGCCTGCGTCTTGGGCGGTGTGCGGTTGATCTCGTCGGCAAGTACCAGGTTGCCGAAGATGGGCCCATGCACAAAGGTCCACTTGCGATGCCCGGTGCTCGCGTCCTCCTCGATAATGTCGGTGCCGGTAATGTCCGACGGCATCAGGTCGGGCGTGAACTGGATGCGGCGAAACTGCATGCCGAGCGCCTCCGCCAGCGTGCGCACCATCAGCGTCTTGGCCGTGCCGGGCATGCCTGTCAGCAACACGTGGCCGCCCACGAAGAGCGCGATCAACACCTGGTCGACCACCTCGTCCTGCCCCACGATGACCTCGCGCACCTGCCGCACAATGCTCTCGCGCACCGCGTGAAATCGCTCGATATGCTGCTGTAGCTGTGCCGCGTCCGGCTGTAAATCGGTCCCTGTCGCCATGCTTCCTCTCAGTTCGTTGAGCCCTGTTGCAGCTGCAGCAGCAGCTTCTGTGCGGGGCGGTAGTCCGGCGCAGCCTCCAGCGCCAGCAGCACGGTCTCTTCCGCCTCTTTGCGCTTGCCTGCCGCGAAGTACGCCTGTGCCAGGTTGTACTCCGCGCCTGCCTTGTCCAGTGGTGCAGAGGCGACTACCGCGTGATACTCGCGCACCGCGCCGTCATACTGCTTCTCCGCCAGCAAAAGGTCACCCAGGTGTTTGTGCAGATCGGCATCCTTGACCGGATAGATGTAGAGCACCCGCGTCAACGTCACAGCCGCGGCGGCCTTGTCTCCTCCTGCCTCCTGCAACGAGGCCAGCCGCTTCAGCATCTCCGGCTGCGATCCACCCGCGTGTGCGTACGCAGTCAGCGTCGTCACCTCGCCGACACTGTCGCCCTTGTCGCGTTGGGCATCGGCCAGCATCGCATACGCGCTGGCTTCGCCCGTGTATTCCGGATAAAGAGCGATGACGGCAGGCGCCTGCGCTAACACCGTGCTCGCCTGCCCTGCCTGTGCGGCAGCCGCCAGCGCCTTCAGCTTGCCGCGCCACTCATCGAAGTGCGCCGCCTCCGCGCCGTACTTTTTATCGATCCACGCCAGGTACTGAGTGTCGAACACCTCAGGCGCAACACCCAGCACATCCTGCACAGTAGCAGCTGTCGACTTCTGCGCCGCATAGGCGTGCACCATGTCTAGCAGCTTGCCTTCACCGTACGTCTCGCTGATGTAATCGCACATGCTGCCCGCCTGAAAGTACGACACGATGACCTGTTGCGGGTAGTCCGGAAAGACAAAGCCACGGTCCAGCTTGAGCACAGGCAGTAACTTCTTGTCGCGGATCGCGGCGAGCACATCCGGCGTCACCCGATCGGCCCACTCCGGCTGGTGGTGGCCTTCCTCGTGGACGGCCAGCCCCTCGGTAAACCAGCGCGGCACCCGCTGGTTGGTGGCCGTAATGATGAACACGTGGCTCATCTCGTGCCACAGCGTCGCACCCCAATTAAAGTCACCGGGCTTGCGACCGCTGGGGCTGTCCATGGCAACGACCTGACCGAATGTCACACCCAGCGCGCCCAGCCCCGGCATGCCCATGGTGCGCACCGCAAAGTCCTCATGGTTGGGGTACATCTCCACCTGCACCGGGCCGCTCAGAGTCATGCTGTACTTTTTCGAGTAGGTATCGAGAATGGCGTGCAGCTCGGCCTGCACATACGGTTCCAGTAGTTCGTTTTCCTTCTTATCGAGTTTGATAACCGTGGTCGGCTGACGTGTCGTGTCGAAGTTCTTAAAGCTGTCCAGCAGGCGCAGGCTGTTGACCGTGGCTGGATTGCGATAGCCGTTGTTGTAGGCGATCTCCAGCTCTTTCGCAGGTTCGTCCACCTCGCCCAGCCGCATCAGCGCGATACCGAGCGCGCTGTGCGCGGACCACAGCCGCGGGTCTGCTCCAACAGCCTTTCGCTCGTATGCGGCAGCATCGGTAAAGCGGTAGTGCAGCTCCAGGTGGTGCGCCACCTCCTGGTATGCCTCGCCGTCGTGGGGATTGACCGCGGCAATCCTCGCAAACCATGCATCGGCCGAACGGTCTGCAATCAGGTCGAGCGCGGCATGGATGGCCATGGCCTCGGTCGCTTCGCTGTCGAGCGCGAGTGCCTTGTCCGCCTCTGCAGCGGCAAGTTCACGGGTGTCGTTCTCCAGCGCGATACGCGCGGCAAGCTCGTGCGCGGCGGCCAGCTTCGGGTCGAGCGCCTCGGCTTTCGCAAGGTACTCATTCGCCTTGCCGTCGTACTCCTCAGCTGAGACAGTGGCAAGACCCAGGTATGCACCGGCACGATTCGGGTCCTGAGAAAGCGCCTCACGGAAGAGGTTCACCGCCTCCGGATTGTTGAAGCGCTCGTGGAAGAGCGTACCCCAGCGCACCTTTACCAGCGCAGGCGCGCCCGCCTCTGCTGCGGCAGACCGGAAGCTCTCATTCGCGTTCTGCCAATCCTCCAGTCCCCAGAACCCCTCAGCACGCGCGTACGCGTCAGCACTCCGCGTCAGTTGCGTGAAGCACGCCTCTGCCTGTGGCTGCTGCCCGTGGCGGTGCAGCGTCCAGCATGCCTGCGGTGACGGTGCAGCGTGCGCGGCACCAGAACACAGCAGGAGGAGGGCAGAGAGCGAAGCAGCGCGCATCATTTGTCCAGTTCTCCCTGCACCCGCGCCAGCTCCACTAGCGCCGCGGTTAGTTGCTGGCGGTAGTCGCCGGGGTCCATCGCCGCCTTGCCATATTTCAGCGCGTCGATCTTCGATTCCAGCGCCTCTTTTCTTGCCAGGAGCGCCCCCTTCGCAGGGTCGGCCGCAGCAGCACCTGCGCTGCCCAGGCGCAGGATGGTTAGGCTGCTTAACATCTGGCCTTGGCCGTTGCCCGCTTCGCGCACGGGCTCACCACGGCCCGTGTCGTCAAACACGGCGTGCTCCGTGGCCAGCCGCTTCTGCTCGTCATAGAAGGCAGCAGTCTTTTTCGCGGCGTAGGCGTAGGCTTCCATTGCGGTGAGTGTCTCGTTCTTGTCCGTGTCTGCCGCGGGGTCCTGCAGCGCTTCTATCCAGTACCGCGCGAAGACCGTGGCATTCTTTTCCGTGCCGGACTTGGTGGCTGTAATCACGGCGCGCCCCGGCCGCTCCAACGCAGCCACCGCACCACCGCTGGCGCTGGTGGTATCCACCACCAACTGACGCTTTGCCGGGATGCGGTCGCACAGTGCGGCCAGGTCCGCGGCTGAGAGGTCCGGGCCGGGTAGGTTGAATTTGTACTCCGTGCCATCGAACGATCCGTGCCCGATCAGGGTCAACACAAACTCATCCCCAGCCGTGCTGCTTTGCGCAACCGTGGCAAGCGTGATGCGCACCTGTGCCGCCGTGGCCTGCGCGCCCGTCAGCGTGTAAACGTGCGCCGCGGCACCCGCTGCGCGGAACACCTTGTCGAGGTCATGCGCCTCCCCCGTAAAGCGCTGCTCGTACTCCGGCGCGCCGCCCAGCCCCGCCACCGTCACGTAGTACGTAGCCGCGGAGGCGTTGAGAGTGCACAGCATGCATAGAAGCACCGCAAGCCGTCTCATACGATGCCCCACTTCCGTCGCAGCAGCCACTCCGCCGCAGGCAGGCTCAGCAGCAGCAGAAAGACAATGGGCATGTTCCAAAGCTCCTTCACGCTGCGCACTGAAATTCCCGCCTCCGAATAGGAAATGTCACGCGGCAGGTTCTTGGCAGTCGCAGCGGTCCACGCCTGGCCGCCGGTATCGCGCGCCAGTTGGTCCAGCAGTGTGCGGTTCGCTTCGCGGTGGAAGTTTTCTGCCACGCCGTCTTCGCGCTGAAAAGTCAAGACATCCTCACCCAGCTTCCCAGGCTTGCTGCCCGCGGCATCCGCAGTGATTTCGGCCAGGTACGAGCCCGGCTTCTCCGCCGTGTACGCAGCGGTGTACAGCCCCGGTGTCTCCTGTGACGGCATCATCTCCAGCACGGCATTTACACCGGCAGGACCGATGATGTGCGCCGACACATGCGCGTCCGGTGCGGCGTGAAACTGCCGGTCATGCACCTGCGCGGAGAGGTCGATGTGCCCCTGATCCGACAGCGTACGCGCCGACGCCGACACGGTCACCGGCCCGGGCGTGTCGGCCACCAGCCAGCGCAGCAGCTGCTGCCAAAACAGGTTGTGCGACGGATCTCCCAGCTTCTCCAGCATCTGCCAGCGCCACGTGCCGCCACTCGCCAGGATGGCCGTGCGCCCGCTGCCATAGTTCTCCGTAATCAGCAGCGGCATGCGCTTGCGTCCGCCCGTCATTTCTGCCAGCACGGTTGCACCCGGACGCGGCGTACCGGGGTCTTCGTAGTCGGCCAGATAGGCCAGCTTGCGCCACCGCTCCGCGTTTTTTTGCGGATCCTCCAGCAGGCGCACTGTGGGGCTGTCAATGCCCTGTTGCGTCAAACTCACGGTCGCCGGGTCACGATGAAAGTTGTTGCGGCCCGCAGGCAGAAACGTGGGTAGCAGGTCGCCAAGACTCGACGCACCCCACGCACCATCACTCAGCGAAGCGCGCCCGCCCAGGAACAGAATGCCGCCGCCACGCCGGTCCACATACTCACGCAACAGCTCCTGCTGAAGCGGCGTGAAGTAGCTCGCATCCACCGATCCGATGATGATGCCGCTGTACTGAAACAGGTCCTCCGCCTTTACCGGAAAGCCGTCCGCAAGCTCGTCCGGGCTGTTGATGCCCTGCCGGTAAATCTTGTTTTCGCTCGTGCGCAGCATCGACACGATCTGCACCGAAGGGTCCTCCTCCTCCGCGCGGCGCAGAAAACGGAACTGCCAGCGCGGCTCACCCTCCACGTACAGGATGCGGCGCTTCCCGTCGCTCACCAGCACGGGCCGCGTCAGCGCGTTGTTGTCGCGGTTCTCCTCGCCCGGCAGCGTTTCCACGGAGAAGCGCAGCGTCTTGGCGCCAGCCGCACCGGCAGAAAAGAACAGCGGCTCCGTCTGGATGACACCCGGCGCGCCCAGCGTCACGTCGTGCACGGCAATGGCCTTATCGCCGTCGCGCACGGTGATGGTGGCGTGCGTGTTGGTGTAGCCATGCTGCTGAAGGCTGACAGTAGCAGCCAGCCGCGCGTTTGCCACCGCGCTCGCTGCAACGCTGACGTCCTCCAGCTCCACATCGTGTGACGCCTCGCTCGACCCAAACGCAACCGTGTGCACCGGCATCCGGCGGCTACGCAGCGCCTGCAGGGCCGCGAGACCGATGGAGGAACCGGAACCAACACCACCCGAGTTCTCGCTGCCGTCCGTCAGCAGCACCACCGCGCCCACAGGCAGGTCACTGGTCTGCTCGGTCAGTTGCTGCAGTCCGTCGCTGATGTGGGTCGCAGCCGCAGCGGGCGTAACCATGCTGAGCGACTCCACCTTGTTCAAGCCGCCATTCAGCGTGTATAGACGCGTGCGAAAGCGCTTGTTCAATCCGTCCAGCACACCGCTTTGCAGCGTGTTCAATGCGGCGGTTTCACGCGGCTTGCCGTCCGCATCCGGCGTGGCCATGCTCTTGGAGTTGTCCACCACCACAGCGATGATGTTCTGCTGCGAACTCAATTCTGCCACCGACATCGCAGGCTGCCACACCAGTACCAACAGCAGGGCAACCAGAGCGCCCTGCAACGCCCACAGCACCCATGCACGCCGTGTGCTTAGCCGTACTGCGTCGCCCTGTGTCTCTACCGCGGCACGCTTCAGCCGGTACTGGATCAGCACCGCCAGCCCCGCAACGGATAGCACGATCAGCACGACGAGCAACCACGCAGGCCAGCCGCTCAGGAACACGAAGTGCCCCTTGGTGAAGACCGGCAGCGAGTACTTGAACAGCAGCGAAAACATGCGGCGGAACGCAATACCCTTTCGTCATCCTGAGCGGAGCGCAAAGCGCGTAGTCGAAGGACCTGCTTTCCTTCAGCGGATACCGTACGTTCGAAGGAAAGCAGGTCCTTCGCTGCGCTCAGGATGACGATCTACAACGGTGCGGCGATCGCCAGGATTGCGTGCATGCACTGTCTCAGTGCGTCATGCCGTACAGAATGTAATCGAGCCCCACGCGAAAGGCCATGGAGGCAAACTGTTCCGGATAGTTCGGGTCGTCCGCCCACTCCCACGCGTCGCCCAGGTGCATGTTGTGACAAATGGCGACCATGATGCGCCCATCGCTGTCACGAATCGCGCGCCACTTCGGTTGGTAGCCGTCCTTCTCATAGGTGCGATTCGTGCGGATGTAGTGCTCGCCCGGGATCTGCATTTTGCTGTCCACGTCATACAGCGTGTGAAAGATTTCGTCGTTGTCCTGCAGGTCCTCGATGGGCCGGTCGGGCAGCACCTGGCGCATGCCCAGCATGAAGTTTTCCCAATCCTTGGTGCCGTGAAAGTCGTCCACCATCAGAAAGCCGCCCTTCAGCAGGTATTCGCGCAGCCGCTTCGCCTCGTCATCCGTAAAGCTCCACGTCTGCACCTGCACGGCGTAGATCCACGGGTAGTTGAAGATGTCGTCGGAGTCGAGCCGCACCACCTGCTCGGTGGGCCTGCCGTCGATGCGCGTCAGCCGGTGCATGGCCACCAGGAACTGCCGGTCGGCCTTGGGGTAGTCGCGCGACCACGAGGTGCGGCCCCAGTAGCCGCCGCCGTAGCTGCCATAGCTCTGCATGCTGCTGGTGTACGCCAGGCGCGACCAGTAGAACTCGCTCTTTACGTTGGTGGAACTCTCTGCGTTGCCAAAGCCGAAGTCGCCCACCCGCTGAAAGGCATGGAGCCGCACCGCACACAGCAGCGCGCCGCAGCACAGGCCCGCCGTGGCAAAGACAAAGGCAAGGCGCGAAAGCTTCATGGGACAGGACCCCTCAGCGTGCGGTGTGCGGTGAGACTACCAGAGTTCGCGTGCGTCTACCCAGTGAGACGGACAACAGTGCTGGATGGACGAACCAGCGGCGCACTTGTTTGCAGCGGGCTCGAAGTGGCCATAGCAACCGGCTTGTCCGGCGCGTTTGTGGCGTGAGACCATGCCTTCATCTCCGCATGCGTGCCTGCGCAAAAGCCAGGAACGCAGAGGGCGCAAAGGTCTCGCAGAGGGCGCAAAGATTCCCATGGAGTCGGCATGAACCGGCGTGACGTGCTCAAGCTCGGTGGCATGGCCCTTGGTGGTGCAGGTGCATCGCGCGTGCTGGCGCAGGCTGGCATGCACATGGCCTCTGCTTCAGATGCGGTGCCGCAAGCCAAAGCGGATTTCGAGTTGCGCATCGCTCCCGTGCAGGTCGAACTCGCCCCTTCGCGCATCCTCTCCACCATTGGCTACAACGGCACCGCACCCGGTCCACTGCTGCGGAGGCGCGCGGGCAAGCCCGTTACCGTTGACATCGTGAACGAGACCGACACGCCAGAGCTGGTGCACTGGCACGGCATGCTCATCCCCGCCGAAGCGGACGGCACCGAGGAGGAAGGCTCGCCCTACGTGCCGCCGCATGGCCGCGCCCGCGTCACCTTTACACCCGGCCCGGCAGGCCTGCGCTGGTACCACTCGCATGCCATGGCCATGGACGATCTGCGCAAAGGCGCGTACAGCGGCCAGTTCGGCATGGTGTATGTCGAGGACGGCAAGGACAGGGGTGCCTACGATCAGGAGCACTTCCTGGCGCTGCGCGACTGGGAGCCGTTCTTTTCCAGCCAAATGGACGACGATGACGACGACACCCACGACGGCCCCATGCTGGAAAAGCCGCCGGAGATGAACAACGACCCGGACGGGCTGGAGGTCAGCTCCACCACTTACTCCATCAATGACAAAGCACTGGGCGCGGGCGAACCGATCCACGTTAAGGAGGGTCAGCGCCTCCTGCTGCACCTTTGCAATGCCAGCGCCATCGAGAACCGCCGCATCGCGCTTGCGGGCCACAGCTTGCGCGTGGTCTCGCTGGACGGCAACGCGGTTCCACGCCCACAGAGTGTGGACTCGCTCTTCCTGGGTGCGGGCGAGCGCGCCAGCGTGGAAGTAACCATGAACCACCCAGGCGTGTGGATCCTGGGTTCCACTGAGAAAACAGTCCGCGAACAGGGTCTGGGCGTGGTCGTCGAGTACGCTGGGCAGCACAAGACGCCGCAGTGGGTGAACCCGAAGAAAGCACCGTGGGATTACTCGGTCTTTGGTACCGGCACACCGACGCAGCCGGCACCAAAAAACGTGATCGACATGACGTTTCAAAAGCTGCCGCGCGCGCAGGGCAAGTTCAACGTGTGGACCGTGAACGGTAAGCCCTACCCGCACGAGAACGAGTTCGTTCTGCAGCGCGGCGAGCGGTACCGCCTGATCATGCGCAACTGGAGTGACGACGCGCACCCTATGCACCTGCACCGCCACCTATGGGAGCTGGTGGAGATGAGTGGCAAGCCCATGGGCGGCCTCATCAAAGATACGGTCGTCGTCCCGTACTATGGCCGCGCCGTGGTGGACTTCACAGCAGACCAACCCGGCCTGTCACTGTTCCACTGCCACATCCAGCAGCACATGGACTACGGCTTCAAGGCGCTGTTCCGCTACGCCTAGCCTGGCTGAAGAAGCAATGGAATTAGCCGACAAGAAAAGCGTTGACGCGTCGGCGGTTACGCATAGAATGAGTGTGTCCGCTGCACTTAAGCGGATATGTCTCTCCCCGCCACTGGCGGGACGGGGAGAGGGTTAGAAGTACGTTACGGCTTCCACAAGGAGAGCAGTAGCGCTCCCTTCGCAAGCAGGAAGAGAATTACTTCTCCTGGTACCTGCAATGCGAATCTGCGGAAACGAACCGTAAGGGCTGCATCCACATCACCACCTTTCTACAGAAAATCGCTCCGGGATTCGCGGTCCCGGAGCGTTTCGCTTTTCAGGGCGAAACTTTGATCTCCGCCGGAACCCTGTGCGGCCAGTCTGTAGAAGGCTCGTCCAGTGTAGTACGCGTGCTACGCAGAACGGCGCGGTGACGATTCATCGTCGGTTCACATCCAAGCCCGAATGAGTCAGCCGGAAGACACGAGCAGCAACCTTGAACTACTTGCTCCTTTTAATAAGGACGGCGTGCTGCAGGTGGTGGTCGAAACACCCAAAGGCAGCCGCAACAAATACGCATGGGATCACGAGCGCCGCTGCTTCGAACTCAAGAAGGTGCTGCCCGCAGGCATGGTGTTTCCGTACGACTTCGGCTTCATCCCCAGTACGGAGGCACCGGATGGCGACGACCTGGATGTACTGCTGCTGATGGACGAACCGGCCTTCCCAGGCTGCATTGTGAGCGCGCGGCTCATCGGCGCCTTTGAAGGTGAGGACACGTTGCCGGACGGTACAACACGGCGTAATGATCGCCTGTTGGCCGTGGCGGAGGCGAGTGACCTGTTCGAGAACTTCCAAACCGTCGATGACCTACCGGAGGATTTTCGCCGGCACATGGAGCAATTCTTTGAAAACTATCCCAGTGTGCTGAGTCAGAAGGAGTTCAAGCTGCTGCGCACCAGCGGACCGGACGAGGCCGGCCAGCTCATTGCGCACGCAAGAAAGGCTGCGGAGCAGTAACGCTTCCGCAGCCTGTTGCCCGACGAAAAGACCGGGCCTACTGCATGCCTTTTGCGGTCTGCTGCGCCGCGCCGGAGTACGTGACGCGATAGAGAATGCCGTTCTGCTCATCACCCACCACCACGCTGCCGTCACCCATCTGCACCAGGCCGAACGGCCGCGCAAACCGAGCCCAGCCGCTGCCTCCCTTTACCGGCATCAGAAAGCCGCTGAGGAAGGGCTGAATACTTGCTGCCTTGCCGCCTTCAAAGTGAATGCGGACTACTTCATAGCCGCGGGGCGGGTTCGCTCCCCAGCTGCCGTGCAGGCTGGCCAGCGCGTCACCGTCATAGCCTGCGGGCAGGCCTTGGCCGTTGAGGAAGATCAACTGCATGCCGGACGAGTGAGCCGCGTAGGTCAGCACGGGCAGCGTTGTTTTGGCGGCCCACTGGTCCAGCGTTACGCCGTGCGGTGGCGTCAGGTACAGGTTCTTCAGGCCCGCACCCAGGATGTACGGCCAGCCGTACTCCTTGCCCTGCTGGATCAGGTTGACCTCCTCGCGCTGCTCCTTGTCGCCCAGCCAGTCCACGCCGTCGTCCCAGCCGTACAGGTCCGCCGTGCCCGGCTTGAAGTTGAACCCGATGGTGTTACGCAGGCCGGTGGCGTAGGTCTCGCGTCCGCTGCCGTCCAGGTTGCTGCGCTGCATAGTCGCCTGCAGCGGGTTGCCCTCGGTGCAGGTGTTGCAGGTGCTGCCCACGCTCTCGTAGAGCTTGCCATCCGGGCCCACGGCCAGTGTGCGGTCCTCGTGCTGGCCCGCATCGGGCAGGTCACTCATGATGAGCTTTGAAGGTCCTAGCGTGCCGTCCGCCAGGATGGGCGCGGAGTACACCTGCTTGATGGACACGTAGTACAGCACGTTGTCATGGATGACCATGCCGTGCACATGTTCCAGCTCGACGACCTTGGTTTGCTTGCCACTGGCATCGATCATGGTGATCGTGCCCGCATCGCGGCTGCTGACGTAAAGATTGCCTGCGTCGGAGACGACGATCACACGCGGACTCTTCAGGCCCTCGGCCAGCTTTGTGATCTTGAACCCGGCGGGCAGCTTTAACCTCAAGATGTTGGCGTCGGTTGCTGAGAGCGGTGCCGGTAGCACCACATTCACGCTGTGGGTGTCGCGGTTTGGCTGCGGCATTTCTTGCCCGCGGGCGAGCACGCAGGTGGTCGAAAGGGCTGCAGCCGTAAGAAAAACACCAAAATGCTTCATAAGGCGACAGATGCGTGTCAAAACACACCCTGTTGCACGCAAATAGCCACTTTGAACGTGACAAAACGTGCTGTTTGCACGCATGAACGTACAGTTTTGCTGCTTACACCAGTAGAAAATGCTGACTCATTGGCACTCCCATGCGCTCAAAGTGACGCTTTCGCGCTAAAGGCGGCCCTCGGAGCTAGTTCGCACTCACCGCCAGCCCAACAGCTGCCTTCACCTTGCTCCACACCCACGTCGGCACGGTAGACCGCATCATGTGGCTGCGCAACTCCTCGTAGCGTGCCGCACCCATGCTGTAGCCAATGATCAGGCGCAGCAGCTCCGGGTCCTGTTGAGCCTTGCGCACCAGCGCGTCCATGCGGCCCGAGCCGTTGAACAGCCGATGCTGAATCTCGACGGAGTGCTGCAGGTCCGAGCCGATCTGGGCCTGCCAGGCCCGCTGGTAGCCGCTGAGTTCGCGCTCGTCATAGCGCTGTTTCCTGATTGCAGTCAGCGCCGCATCTGCCGCCAGCGAGCCGCTGGCCATGGCGTAGAAAATGCCTTCTGCCGTGAACGCGTTGACGAAGCCGCCAGCGTCGCCCGCCAGCAGCACACGGTCGGTGTAGGTCTTGGCCAGTGGCCCGCTCACCGGGATGGGAAACGCCTTGTAGCCCGCGGGGTTGGTCTCGCCGGTGACGTCGCCCTGCCGCTTCAGCGTGTCCACCCAGCCCGCGTGGTGCTCCGCGCCCTTGCCGCGCAGGGCCTTAAGGTACCAGTCCAGCTTGCAGCCGAAGCCCAGGTTCAGGTGCTGCGTCTTTGGAAAAATGTAGCCATAGCCGAAGGTCTCCGTCAGCGTTAGGAACAGGTAAATGCTCTCGCGATCGGCCACGTCGAGCCGGTCGTAGGTGGTCTCCTCCATCATGTCCACCGCGTACTCCTTGTGCGCGGCTTCCGAGCGCAGGCCGGTGTGCCGCGCAATGACGGAGTTCGCGGAATCCGCCCCAATCACCAGCGGTGCCGTGAAGAGTTCGCCTGTCGTGCTCTCCAGTTCGACGTGATCCGGCTTCACCACGCAGCGGCGGATCATGACACCCTTGCGCACCGTGCAGACGCTTTCTGCCCGCCGAAACAGCGCCGCATCGAACTCCCACCGGCGAATCAGGTACAGAATCGGCTCGCCCTGCTGGTATGTCACGCGCGTGCCGTCGGGGGACTGCAGGTGCACGCGGCTCACCGGGTTCACCGGCACCTCACCCGCTTGCAGAAACTCCCGCACATACGGAAAACGGTCCAGCAGCCGAGCCGACAGGCCGCCGCCGCAGGGCTTCTCGCGGGGGAACTCCGCCGCCTTGTCCAGCACGAGCACGCGAACGCCAGCCTGGCCAAGCTGGTACGCAGCCGTTGCGCCCGCGGGCCCAGCGCCCACGATAATGATGTCGAAGCTCTGGTCCATGGTCAAAACCAGTGTAGCCGTGCAAGGGTTGGCTGGCACAGGCTGCGCACGCACCGGCGCGCCAGGCCGTTCACCGGCGTGTCATCTCCCGTTCGCAGAGAATTGACCCGGCAGCGACAGGCTATTCGCAAACCGCGCCGAAGATGGACCTCACCCAAAGGTTTTGTTCCTAGAGCGTCCGTAGACGCTTGGCTTGCACGTCGGCCAGCGCCCGGGCGATGGGAGGTCTCGATGCGCGTTCGCCTTACACTTGCTGCCACCGCCGTTGCCCTGCTCGCCGCGCCTGCTGTGCGGGCGCAGCAGGACCCCGCGCAAAGCGCCACCACACCCACCACGCCTGGCCAGGCTGCGCAGCCCGGCACGCAAGACCCCGCGAAGGACAAGGTCACATCGTCCGACACCGTGACCGTGACCGCCAGCGGCGAAACGCGCGATGTGCAGAGCATCGACAGCAAGGTACTGCTGGAGCAGTCGCCCGGCACCAGCCCCATTGCGGTGCTGGCGCGGCTGCCTTCGGTCGAAATCACAACGGCCGACCCATACGGCGCGTATGAGTGGGCCGTGCGCATCTCCGTGCGCGGCTTTAACCAGAACCAGCTCGGCTTTACGCTGGACGACGTGCCGCTGGGCGACATGAGTTACGGCAACCTGAACGGCCTGCACATCAGCCGCGCCATCATCGACGAGGACCTGGGCAACATCTCCCTGTCGCAGGGCACGGGCGCGCTGGAAACGGCCAGCACCAGCAACCTGGGCGGCACGGTACAGTTCTTTTCCGGCGACAGCAGCGATAAGCGCCACCTGGACATTCGCCAGAGCTTTGGCTCGTTTGCCGGTGTGCGCACCTTTGGCCGGTTCGACAGCGGACTGCTGCCCACGCACACCAAGTTCTACCTGGCGGGGGTCTACCAGCACGCGCAAAAGTGGAAGAGCGCGGGCGACCGCAACCAGGACTACTTCCAATTCAACGGCAAGGTGACGC
>CALMRM010000086.1:0-1160 GCA_937871605.1 uncultured Terriglobus sp.
TGCGACGCCCGGGCAGCCTTCGACGTACGTGCAGCAGGTGCAGCGCAGCGGCACAGCGGCGGGCCCGGAGGGCGCACCGGCCGTGCACGCGGCCGTGCTGCACCCGGTCGCTCCGTACCGTGTCAGCCGGGTTCCCCCACTGCCCGCAGGGTCTACCGCGCGGTTGGCAGGGCTGGTGCGCGACGGCAAGCTCTACCTTTCCCTGCACGACGCCCTCGCCCTGGCCATCGAAAATAACCTGGATGTGGAGGTGGCGCGCTACAGCCTGGCGCTGGCCGACACAGATCTGACCCGTGCCAACGGCGGCGGCACGCTGCGCGGGTTGGACTACACCGTGCAGCAGACCGCACCGGGCGTGGGCGCGGCCACCAGTCCGCTGCTCATTACCGCCACCACTGGCAATGCGTCACCCACCAATGCCACGGTGACCGACCTCTCCGGGGTCACACAGACCGGCACCGGCCAGCAATTGACCCTGTCGCTCAGCAACGGCGACATCTATTCGCCCGGTCCGGCGCTGCCGCTGTTCGACCCCACCGTGGTGGCAGAGGCCGGTTTTCTGCGCCGGTCAGACCAGACCTCGCTCATCAGTACCACCGATACGGGCAGTACCGGCACCAGTACGCAAACCGGGCCGCTCAAATACGTGAACACCGGCGTGGATTACCAGCAGGGCTTCTCCCCGGGGACGCAGGTAGAGGCTTTCGTCAGCAACGCGCCGTCCGTACTCTACGGCGCCAATTCGCAGTACGACCCGTTTAAATCACCCAGCACTTCGCTGACCGTGTCGCAGCCACTGCTCCGCGGGCGGGGCAAAGCCGTCAATCTGCGCTTTGTGCGCATCGCGCGGCTGGACGGCCGGGTCTCAAAACTCGTCTTCGAGCAGCAGCTACTGGAGACCATCTACGGTGTCTCCCGCCTGTACTACGACCTGGTCTCGCTGGGCGAAAACATCGCCGTGAAAGAGGAGTCACTGGCTGCGGCACAGCGCCTGTTGCAGGACGACACCAACCAAGT
Organism: uncultured Terriglobus sp.; assembly: GCA_937871605.1. GTDB lineage: Bacteria > Acidobacteriota > Terriglobia > Terriglobales > Acidobacteriaceae > Terriglobus. Next base: position 1,018 of record CALMRM010000086.1, read on the forward strand.
GAGCGAGGGTACGCTGGCACCCGTGGAACTGACCCGTGCGCAGGCGCTGGTTTCATCCAGCAGGCTCGACCTCATCCAGGCACGGGGTGAGTATCGCCAGCAGGAGGTCATTTTGCGTGAGCAGTTGGTGCGCAACCTGTCCG
>CALMRM010000086.1:1170-3083 GCA_937871605.1 uncultured Terriglobus sp.
ACCCTGGGGCGCAGGTGTTCTCCATTGTGGCCACCGACCGCATCAGCGTGCCCGATGCACCACCCGCGCTGGACGTGCCTGCGCTCACCGCGGACGCGCTCTCCAACCGCCCGGACCTTGCACAGGCCGGACTGCAGGTGCAAGCCAATGAGATTGCGGCGCAGGGCACGCGCAACGGCGTCAAGCCGCTGCTGAACGTCTATGGCAACGTGCAAACGCGCGGATCTTCGCTGGTGCCCTACGAGACGCTGGGGTCCACCGGCACAGACTTCAGCACGCCCAATCCCGCGCTGAGCCAGGGTGGCCTGCGGCTATCCACCATCTACCAGGCCGGGGTGCAACTGAACCTGCCCGTGCGCAACCGGCTGGCCCAGGCTGACGCTGCGCGTGACGAGATCCAGGTGCGCCGCGCGCAGGGCAGGGCACTCAAGCTGGAAAACGATATTCGCCAGCAGGTGGAGAACTCCACGATCGCTCTGGAAACGGCGCACGAGGCCTATGCCGCCGCGGTGGAAAGCCGCAACTACCAGCAACAGCTCCTGCAGGCAGAGATCGACAAATTCGCCGTGGGTGCCAGTACCAATTTCCTCATCATCCAGGACGAGGCCTATCTGGCGCAGGCGCGTTCCACCGAGGTGGCGGCACGCTCCGACTGGATGAAGGCACAGATGTCCCTGGATCGTTCGCTGGGCAATCTCCTGGAGAAGAATCGGATCACATTCGATGACGCTGTCCGGGCAGACATCCGGTAGCCGGGCTGTGGCGCTCATACGAAGTACGTGTACAGGGTGGCCTCGTGGCTTGGCTTAGAATGACACTCGAGCCACATAAAGCCAGCGCGGGGTCGACGCGCATCGCGGTAGAACCAGGAAAGGGTTGTTGAAGCATGGCCACCGATCAGCGCATGGCGGAAGACCTTGCGGAGTGTTGTCCCTCTGACAGCCTCTTTGAGCGGTACAGCTGGTTCTATGCACTTTGCCGCGAACACCTGTTCCAGGACCACTCCGTCGAAATCACGTCCCTGCTGTGGAACAGCCCGGCCCCACCGGCGGATGCGCACCTGGTCGAGCTAGGCTGCGGCCCCGGGTTCTACGCCTGCCGCTTTGCAGAGACGTTCCCGGACATGCGCACCACCGGGGTGGACCTGTCGCACAAGCTGATTGCCCGCGCCCGTGCCCGTGCTGCCCAGCGCAAGCTCAGCAACTGCACCTTTCACCGGGCTGACGTGCACAACCTGCCCGCGTCCATGGAGCCGGTGGACAACATCGTTATCTCGCGGCTGTTCCTGATCGTGCCCGAGCGTGAGGACTTGATGCGCGAGGTGTTCCGCGTCTTGCGCCCCGGTGGACGGTGCTTTATCGCGGAGCCCGTGTCCGCCATGCGCACGCAACTGCCGCTCTCCGCCATGTGGTTGCTGGCAAAGCTCACCTCGTTCGGCCGTGTGCCCTACGTTGAGCCGCACCGCGTCAGAACCATGGACACCGCTGAATTTGAACGCGTCATGCGCTCGCAGCCATGGGCACACGTGCAGATCGAACGCCGGGGCCGCTACCAGATTGCCGTGTGCGACAAGCCGCTGGACGCTGTCTCTGCCCCCGTGGAGCGTGCCGTTGCCTAGCACGTACCCCATCCTCTCCTCTTCCGAACAGAACACGACCTTTGGCACTCGAGTGGCCCTGGCCGTCATGGCAAAGGCACCCCGTCCCGGCAAGGTCAAGACGCGGCTGGCACCGCCGCTCACGCTGGAGCAGTCCGCGGCACTGAATACCTGCTTTCTGCGCGACACCACCGCCAACATCGCAAACGTCGCGGCAAGGGGAAGCGCCACCGGCCTTATCTGCTACACGCCCGTGGGCGATGAAGAAGCCTTTGACGGCCTCTTGCCCGACGGCTTCGCGCTGATCGCGCAGCGT
>CALMRM010000086.1:3093-7358 GCA_937871605.1 uncultured Terriglobus sp.
GTACAGGGCATTCATGCGATCCGCGTTTTCGGCCCAACCTGGGGCATGGGCCATGACGTCGCGGCTGACGATCTCGCGGGCGCGCCGCAGGACGACTTCGGCCCCTTCGGCCTGAGCGCCCTCGGCAATGGCTTTGGCGAGCGCCTCCTCTGCGCCGCCACCGACATCCTCGCATGTGGGTTTGCCGCGGTTTGCCTCATCGACTCCGACAGCCCCACGCTGCCGCAGGCAGCCCTCGTAGCCGCCGTCGAAGCGCTACTGCAGCCCGGTGACCGTGTGGTGCTGGGCGGCTCTGACGATGGTGGCTACTACCTGATCGGTCTCAAGGCAGCGCATGCGGCACCCTTTGAGCGCATCACCTGGAGCACCGGCAGCGTCCTCGCGGAAACCCGGCAGCGCGTCGCAGAAGCCGGGCTGCCACTCGTGGACCTGCCCACCTGGTACGACGTGGACGATGGTGCCACGCTGCGCCTGCTGAGCGCGGAGTTGCTGGAAAGCCAACGGCCTGCCTTTGCAGCCGTCGACGGCTACGACGCGCAGGCCACGCGAGCCTTTCTGCAGCAGCTTGCGGCAGAGGGCGCACCCTGGCAGCTGGCCACCACTGCATGACCTTGCAAGCCACCCGCCCCCGCCCGTTCTGGCCCGCAACCGCACTCGGCACCAATCTCGCACTGGCTTTGCTGGGGTGCATGTTGGTGGGACTCACGCACCACCTGGCGCTGGAATTCGACGACTTCATCTTCGGCTACTCCGAGACCACGCTGTGCGCGCTTGCTGTGTTCTTTGGCGCGGCAGCGCTGGTGACCCGGCAGCCGGTCAACCGCTGGACCTTGCCCATCCTCTTCGTGGTTGCGCTGCTGTGCCGCCTAGTGCTCCTGACGCCGGACCCGCACCTGTCCAGCGACGTCTACCGCTACGTGTGGGACGGCATGGTGCAGCACCACGGCATCAATCCGTATCGCTACGTGCCGGGCGACGCGCATCTGAAGGACCTGCGCGACACGGACATCTTCCCCAACATCAACCGGCGCGACTATGCCCCTACGATTTACCCGCCGATGGCGCAGATGTTCTACTATGCGGCCACCGGTATTTCATACACGCTAACCGCCATGAAGCTGTGCTTCTACGCCGCTGAGGCCGTAACGGTGTGGGCGCTTATGCAACTGTTGGTGCTCATGGGCCGCCGCCGCGAGCAGGTACTGCTGTACGCGTGGAGCCCGCTGCTCATCTGGGAGGTGGGTTCCAGCGGCCACGTCGATGCGCTGCTGGCCATGTTCGTCGTGCTTGCCTTGCTGTTCCGGCTGCGCGAGCGGCCCGTGCTCACTGGGCTGGCGTTGGGCGCGGCGGTCATGACGAAGTTCATCCCGCTCCTGCTGTTCCCGGCGCTGTGGCGCAGGCGTGACTGGAAGATGCCCGCAGCCATGCTCGCGGTCATCGCCGGCGGCTACGCCTGCTACAGCAGTGCGGGCAAGCGGGTCTTCGGCTTTGCAGGCGGCTACGTGCAGGAGGAGGGCATCGCCAGCGGTTCGCGCTACTTCCTGCTCGACCTGCTGCACCGCGTGCCCGGCTTTGCGCACGTGCCCATTCCGGCCTATTTTGCGTTCTGCGCGCTGTGCTTTCTGCCCGTGCTGGTATGGTGCTGGCGGCGCAACCGGGGACCGGGCGCGGCATTTTTACAACCTGCAGCACTGCTTGCGTTCCTGCTGATGCTGCTGTTTTCGCCGCACTACCCCTGGTACGTCATCTGGCTGGTGCCGTTCCTGGCGCTGGAGCCAAACTTCACGGTGGGCGTGTACGTGACGGCCGTGTTTTATGGCTTGACCACGCAGTGGTCCGAGCCCGGGCCCAAGCTCTTCTACTTACAAAAGTGGATCTATGGCGCCACCGCCGCCGCCTTTCTGCTGCAAGTGGCCTACGGTCGCTGGCTGCGGCCTACTCTGCCCCTGTCACGACTTTTTCCGCGAACGGATGAGGTGGCCTGATGCGAGTGTCCGTCATTATTCCGGCGCTCAACGAGGCGGACTCCATCGGCTTCACGGTCGGCGAAATGCCGTGGAGTCTGATTAACGAGTGCATCGTAGTCGACAACGGCAGCACCGACGCCACGGCAGCGATAGCGCGTGCAGCGGGTGCGCGCGTGGTTACCGCGGCGCGCGGCTATGGTTCCGCCTGCATGGCGGGCGTGGCGGCGGCGCAGCCCACCAGTGACGTGCTCGTCTTTATGGACGGCGATGGTGCAGACGTGACCGCTCACATGCCCGAGCTGCTCGGCCCCATCGAGCGCGGTGAGAAAGACCTGGTGCTGGGCACCCGGCTCGGCACGTACCAACGCGAGCCCGGCTCCATGCTGTTCTCACAGGTATTCGCGGCGTGGTTCGTGGGCGCGCTGCTGCGGCTGCGCTTCCCGCACGGCTTTCGCTACACCGATATGAGTGCATTCCGAGCCGTTCGTCGCACGTCGCTCGACGCGCTCGACATGCAGGAGCGCACCTACGGCTGGAACCTGGAGATGCAGATCCGGGCTATCGTGACCGGCCTGCGCATCGCGGAAGTGCCGGTGCACTATCGCTGCCGTTATGGCGGTGTCTCCAAGGTGTCCGGTGACGTCCGCGCTTCGCTGAAAGCCGCCAGTCGCATTGTGCAGGTGTTGCTGCGCGTTTCGGCGCAGGGGCGGCGTCCGCGTCCCAGCCAGACCACAACTTCCCGCTAGAACTCGCGTCTTATCTGGTGTGTGGTGGCGTTCCTGCCGCCGTGGAGTAGCAATGATGCGCATTCCGTTCCGTCCTGTCATGCCGCTTGTTCTAGCGGCTGTTGCCGTTCTGCCGATGGTGGCCCAGTCTAAGCCCGTAAGTGATGCGCAGGTGGAGGCGGACGTTCTAAAGGCCTTCGCGTCTGACGCACGCGTCGCAAACCAAGCCATCAACACGTCCACCGTGTACGGCACGGTGACGCTGAGCGGGTCTGTGGCAACGGATGCCGCGCGCGACGCGGCTGAGCAGATCGCCTCGCGTACGCCCGGCGTGAAGAAGGTAGTCGACCAGTTGTCAGTGGGTGCAACCGCTGCAGACGCGCAAGGGCCGGATCCTGCAGCAGCCAACAGTGTACTTATGAGTGACGGCACCTACGGCAATGGGCAGGCGACACCCGCCACTCCTCAGAACGGCTACCCCAGCGCAAACGGACAGGCGAGCAGCCAGCCCTATGGCGGCCAGCCCAGCAACCAGCCCTACGGTGCGCAGCCCGGCAATCAGCCGTACGGCACTCAGCAGGGCTATGGTCAACCGCCCGATCCTGCCGCCGGTTACCCACAGCAGCCCTACGGGCAGGGGTATCCGCAGACCGCTGGCGGCTATCCGAATCAGCAGGGAGCCTACCCGCCACCGCCACCGCAGGGCCGCCTGTACCGGCGTGACTATGAGCGTCAGATGGCAGCAAACGGACAGGGCGGCTACGCGCAGCAGCAGGGGCAGCCTGGCGGCCAGGTGGTCACCATTCCAACCGGCACTGTGTTGCCGGTCAGCATCAACCACTGGCTCTCCAGCGACGACGCCGCGCCCGGTTCCGGGTTCACCGCCATCGTGGCGAATGACATCCTCGCAGGTGGCCAGATTGCCATTCCGCGCGGGGCCACTGTGGACGGCACCGTGCTCGATGCCAAGGGTGCAGGCATACTCAAGGGCCGTGGCACTCTCACGCTGCAAGTGACCGCATTGGAACTGGGTGGCCAGCGGGTTACCCTGCAAAGCGACCCGTTCACGGTGGAAGGGCATGACAAAGCGGCGCGCTCCGTCACCTCGACCGTCGTTGGTGCAGGCATCGGTGCCCTGTTCGGCGCTGCCATTGGCCGCGGCACCGGCGCAGCGATCGGCGCGGGTGTGGGTGGTGCTGCCGGGCTTGGATCCGCTGCCGCCACCAACAGTAACCAGGCCCGTCTGCATCCGGAGGAATTACTGCAGTTTCACCTGAACGCACCCACGCAGGTCACCACCGTGTCTGAGGCGGAGATGCAGCGGCTGGGCGGCTACGCCGGGCCCAACACCGGCCGCGGCGAGCCGGGCCCGTACGGCTACGGACCTGGACCGGGTGTGGCTCCGTACCCGGCGGTGGGTATCTACGCTGCGCCGTACCCATATCCCTACTATCGCCGGGGCTACTACCGCGGCTACTGGTACTAAGCCTTTCCACTTCAGTGCGCACGACGGCAGGGCCGCTGCACCAGCAGCGGCCCGTGTTTTTTCTGCCTGCTATAGCTCGTTTATGAT
>CALMRM010000087.1:0-2759 GCA_937871605.1 uncultured Terriglobus sp.
GCCAAGGCGTGTTGACACCTACGCTGACTGGAGCCCAGCCGGCGCTGTTCAAGCTGAACGGCAAGACGGTCCGGCCTGTAGGACAGGAGAGCGACAAAGCGCTTGCACTCCTTCACGCGCTGGATACATCGCAGCGCAAACAGGCAGTGCTCGGCTACCAGGTTGCCGATCTTGTGCTTGGGCCGGGTCAGGACGGAAAGAAGATCGCTCCCGAAGGCCTAAAGGCTTCGCAGATGAATGCGAAACAACAGGCTATGCTGCTGGACGTGATCGCGGAGTGGTCCGGCATCCTGACCGAACCGTACGCCTCAGCGCGTATGAGGGAGATGAAAGCGGACCTTAACGAAACCTACTTCGCATGGAGCGGCCCGACAGACGCAAAGGTCGGGACCAACATTATGGCCTATTACCGGATTCAGGGGCCGCACCTCGTCATTGAATATGCGCCGCAGAGCGATGAGCCTGGGAACCACGTTCATACGATGTATCGCGATCCAACCAACGACTACGGCAGCGCGCTCGTAAGACCATGAAGCTAAAGCTTGCCGCGTACACGGCGGCGGTGCTTCTGCTGTGCTTCGTGTCCGCCTGGGCGCACCGCATCGATGAGTACCTGCAGGCCACGATAATTTCTTTGCAGGCGAATCAAGCACATGCATCCATGCGCTTGATTCCCGGGGGCATGGTTGCGCCTGTTGTCATCGCAAGTATCGATGCCGACCATGATGGTGTCTTTTCGGAAAACGAGACGCGCGCGTATGCGGATCGCGTTCTCGCGGACCTATCGCTTTCGATCAATGGGCAGACAGTGAAGCCGCAGCTCGACTCGTGGAACATCCCAGACGCGTCGCAGCTTCGTGATGGTCTGGGTGAAATCCATCTTGAGTATCACGTCGATCTACCGCCAGGCATTGCAGCGAACCGCACTCTTGTTCTTGCGAACCGCCATCTGAGTGGATCTTCGGTGTACCTGATGAATGTGGAGGTGCCGCAGGATCAAACGCTACACATCGTGGACCAGAAGCGAAATACACGGCAGTCGGTGTACGAGCTGGACTACCAACAAACCGGTACGTCAGCCGAGCGGTCCAGCACGGGGCTCAGCATACGAGAATGGTGGAGTGGTTTGCAGCTTTCCAGCCTGTTTCATCTGGGCATGCGCCACATTGCGGAAGGCACGGACCACCTGCTGTTCCTGCTGGCACTTCTGCTACCGGCACCACTCTTGGCAGTCGGCGCACGCTGGGCTTCACCGGCGACTGTGCGGCAAAGCCTGCTTCACATCCTTGGCATTGTTACGGCGTTCACCATCGGCCATTCCCTCACGCTGACGCTGGCAGCGATGAACTTCGTTCATGTCCCCAGCCGTCCCGTAGAGGTGCTCATCGCCGTATCGATTCTGGTGTCGGCGGTACATGCTCTGCGACCTCTCTTTCCCGGTAGAGAAGCCTGGATCGCCGCTTTCTTCGGTTTAGTTCACGGACTGGCTTTCGCATCGACGCTGGACCGGCTTGGGCTCTCCCGCTGGGATCGAGTTGCCGGAATACTGTCGTTCAATTTGGGAATCGAAACGATGCAGCTACTGGTCGTTGCAATGGTTCTGCCGTCATTGCTCGTGATGAGCCGCACGGCTGCTTACTCCGTGTTTCGTATCGCCGGGGCTGTCTTTGCCTGTATCGCTTCCGCGATGTGGATTGTGGAGCGGATGTTTCCTGTTCAGACGCATGTGGACACAGTTGTCGACCTCATTGCTCACGGGGGTCTCGTGTGCGCTGGCCTACTCTTTGCCACAAGCTTAGTGTGCCTGCTCTCTGCAAAGCGCTCAGAAGATAAAGTCAAGTCTGCATAAGTCGGCTTCTCGTCTTTGCTGTGAGCAATGCGTAGTTCACACGCTTAGCGAGGCAGCCTAAAGGCGTACAGCGTGTCGCCTGCCGCCATGACGATGTACTGTTTGCCGTCGATTTCATACGTCATGGGCCCGCCCACGATGTTGCTGCTAGGGCGCGTGTGCCACAGCGGCTTGCCGGTGGCGGGGTCGAGCGCGTACAGGTTGCCATCGCCGTCGCCGCTGAACAGGAGGTGGCCTGCCGTGGTGAGTACGCCTGCGCTTACCCGCGGCTTGCCCGTCTCGGTTTGCCAGCGCACCGTGCCTGTCTGCACGTCCACGGCCACCAGCACGCTCTTCTCCGAGACGGAAATCGCCGAGCCGCCCTGGTGGTCCTCCGGCCTGCCATCCTTGTCCAGCGCGGAGTACCAGAAGCTCCAGCCCTCCTGCCCATTCAGGTAGAACAGGCCGGTTTCGGGGTCGTAGCTGGGCGGCTGCCAGTTAGTGGCACCATTGGCCACGGCATGCACCAGCGCGCCGCCGGGCACGGCCTCTTTCTGCGGATCCCCGATGGGCTGCCCCTTGGCGTCCAGTCCCTTTGCCCAGTCCGTCGGGATGAATTGCGAGGTTAGAAGGTTCTCGCCGGTGGAGCGGTCCAGCACAAAGAAGTAGCCGTTGCGGCTGGCCTGCGCCAGGAGGTGGCGGGGCGCGGTTTTGCCGTCTTTGCCGCGCCAGTCCCTGTCAAACAGCACGGGCGTTTCCACGGCGTCCCAGTCATGGGTATCGTGAGGCGAAGGCTGGAAATACCAGCGTATTTTGCCCGTATCCGGGTCCACGGCGAGGATGGAGCAGGTGTACAGGTTCGCGCCCGCGCGCACGCCACCAGCCAGCACCGGATGCGGGTTGCCGGTGCCCCAGAACATCAGGTTCAGCG
>CALMRM010000087.1:2769-5417 GCA_937871605.1 uncultured Terriglobus sp.
TCACCCAGATGGGGCCACCGCCGTGCGCCGCCGCCTCGGCGTTGGGCCAGGTGTCGAAGCCGGGTTCGCCAGGCTTGGGGATGGTGTCAAGCCGCCAAATTTCGTGGCCGTCTTCGGGGTCTACCGCGCGCATGCTGTGCGGTACGTCGGCCACGTCACCACTGGTACCGAAGATGATTTTGTCATCGACCGCCAGGGGTGCCGTGGCGATGTAGTAGCCGAACTTGGAGTCCGCTATCTCCTTGTCCCACAGCAACTTTCCCGTCTTCGCGTCCAGCGCGACAAGGTGCGCGTCCGGCGTGCCGAAGAAGACCTTGCCATGGAGATAGGCCACGCCGCGATTCGCAATGTGGTTGCCCTCTGACGGGCGGCTCCACGCCCACAGCTGCACACCGGTAGCCGCGTCCACTGCCCATACCTTGTCCGGCGCAGTCAGGTATAAGACCCCATCCACAACGAGCGGCGTGCCCTTCAGCCCGAGCCCGTGGGTCGGCAGGCTCCATGCCAGGGTCAGCGAGCTGACGTTCCCCGCGTTCACCTGGTCGAGCGTGCTGAAGCGGCGACCGGAAAAGTCACCGTTGTAGGTCGGCCACTCTGCCGCGACCGACGGCAGGCTTTGTTGTACAGGAAGTGGTGCAGACTTCTGCGCCAAAACAGTGCCTGTGAGCATGCAAAAGGCCTTCAGCAACGTGCCGAAACGCACCCTTTTCATGCACACACACTGGTCTTTCGTGTTGATTTCTGCTCTCTCCCACGCACGTTTTGTACGCCTGACAGCACACTTTCTGCACGCTAAACTGCCACAATCTGTACGCAATCCTAGCTCCCTCAACGCAGCGTCTCAAGGTAGGCGAAGACGTTGTGGATGTCCGCGTTGGTATACCCGGAGAGCAGGTCGCGATGCGCCCGCAGGGGATCGTCCGGCTGAAAACGGCTGCCGTCGCCCATGCTGAAGTCGTGGACGGATCCATCCGGCAGGCGCAGCGTGGTGGTGAACGCGTCGGCATGCAGCACCTCGCCACTGGCGCTAACGCCACCCGCCAGGGTCACCGTGCCGGTGGGCTTGCCAGGCGTAGGGGCAAGCATCAGGCCTTCCAGCTCTGCCGGATCATGACGGGTCGCGATACTTTGGAAGCCGCCTGCAGGGTCATGGCAGCTCTGGCAGTGCGCCTGAAAGTAGACCTTGCCTGCCGCCGCGTCGCCCACGTTCAGATCGCCGCCAAAGGCGCTGGCACCGAGCGCACTGGCGCGCATGGTGGCACCGATGCGGGCATGGACAAAGGCCGCAATGTCCGGTGCCTGCGCCACCAGCTGCGGAAACGCAGGCATGCCCTTCTCTAATCGTCCTACCTGCAACAACTTGCCGATCTCATCACCCTTCACGTCGTGCCGCACCAGCGATGAGGCCAGAAGGTTCGGCCCCATGCCACCACCCGCATTCGGCCCATGGCACGCGGCGCAGTTCGTCTGGAACAGCGCACGCCCCTGCACCACCTCTGGCTGGTTCAGCGCGTTGGCTTTGGGGTTGCGCGTCACCTCCTGCGCCACGGCAGCGGCAAGCAGCAGGGCAACGCCCACCGGCAGCACGCCAGCAGCCCACTTGTGCGCGTTCGGCATGCCCCTAAGCATACCCAACGCCGCATTCCCTGCGTAGCGGATACTGACAGCACGCCATGCGTGTTGTACACAAGGCGTAGAGCAGCCACAGGCGCTATAGGATCGCCTGTGCACCGGGGAACGACGCGATGAAAGCAGTGATTCTGGCAGGCGGGTTAGGCACACGCCTTTCCGAGGAGACGTCGCTCCGGCCCAAGCCCATGGTGGAAATCGGCGGCAGGCCCATCCTGTGGCACATCCTCAAGCTTTACTCGCAGCACGGTGTAAACGACTTCATCATCTGCTGCGGCTACAAGGGTTACCTCATCAAGGAGTACTTCGCCAACTACTTCCTGCACACCTCCGACGTGACCTTCGACATGCAGACCAACGCCATGACCGTGCACAACTCCGTCGCGGAACCGTGGAAAGTCACACTGGTGGACACAGGCGACAGCAGCGGAACCGGCGGCCGTCTGCGGCGCGTGCGGCACTTTCTCACGCCGGGCGAACCCTTCTGCATGACCTACGGCGATGGCGTGGCGGATGTGGACATCACGGCGCTCATCGCCTTCCACAAGGCGCATGGCAAGGCTGTCACGCTCACCAGCGTGCAGCCGCATGCGCGGTTCGGCGCGCTGGCCTTTCGCAATACAGAAGTCCGCTCCTTTCAGGAAAAGCCCGCGGACGAGGGCGGTTGGGTCAACGGCGGCTTCTTTGTCCTGAACCCGTCCGCCATTGACGCCATCACCGACGACGCCCAGATGTTCGAGCGCGAACCCATCGCAACGCTGGTGGAGGCAGGCGAGGTGCACGCCTTCTTTCACCATGGCTTTTGGCAGGCCATGGACACCCTGCGCGACAAGCACAACCTGGAGGAACTCTGGCAGAAAGGGGCACCATGGAAGACGTGGTAACAGCCACCACGCCGGGCAGCGGCACCTGGGCCGGGCGACGCGTGTTTCTGACAGGTCACACCGGGTTCAAGGGCGGCTGGCTTGCGCTTTGGTTGGCCAGCCGTGGTGCCGTGGTGCGCGGGTACGGTCTCGCGC
>CALMRM010000088.1:0-6545 GCA_937871605.1 uncultured Terriglobus sp.
GTAGCAAGGGCTTGCCCCATGTGCGCCGCGCACGCAGAAGCTGCATCCTGCCCCTGCGGCACCGCCACGATCGGCCGCTCTGGCACGGTGCGTGCGACGAGACTGCATGACCGCTTGAGTTGAGCATGGGATGCCTCCATGTTTCTGACTTGGACAACCTGCCAAAACTCGATGGTGCCCGGTGAAAGCAGGTCCCGTAGGGTGAGACCGGCGCTCCGCGAGGGGTGCGGAACTTGATGCGATGAAATCTTCAGCGAATGCTTAACCACTTTGTGGCAGTGCTTACGGTAACCGCAACCGCATGGGCAAGCGGCGATGTAGAACCGGTATATGCCCCTTCCAGAGGTCATTAAGACGGTGGTCGTTGTTGATGGAAGTGTAGTAATCACATTGATGGACGACACGTACATGGTCCTTACTCTCGACCAGCTGCTCCGCCTTGGTGTCACCCGTCATCGCATTCCGTCCGATCCGCTTACGCCACCTGCCGTCTAGTCGGTTTGTTTGTTGCGCAACGAACATCTTAAGTGGCTGTAAGCCCTGTAGCTTAGACTCAAACCTAGGGTTTTCCCTAGTAGGAGCGTCGCACTTGAACAGCGTACCCTTACTGATTACTCACGTGGAGAAGCGCGACGAAAACCAGATTATGGTTGAGTTGTCCGATGGCACTTTCTGTGTCGTCACGCTTGAGCAGGTCCTTACGTTGGGTGAACTACAGCCTGCGCCGGAAGTGCCGCAGCAGGAGAGGTAAGAAAGACGAACGCCCTCTCATGAGGAGCCGTGATGCAGGTGTCAGCCTGCAACAGAAGTCCTGAGTCACTTGCGCGGCGGCACGCTGACAACGAGCGAACGGTACCATCGTGGCATGCCCCTTGCACCAGACGCATTACTGCTGCCATCCCGTACTTTTCGCGCCTACCTGTTCGACCTGGACGGCACAGTGGCCGATACCATGCCGGGACACTATCGGGCGTGGTCTGCTGCCTTGGCCGCGCACGGCGCAGCCTTTCCTGAACCCCTCTTTTACGAGTGGGGCGGTGTGCCGCCGCTGCGTGTGGCGGAACTGCTGAACGAGCGTTTCGGGTATGGCCTGGACCCAGCGGCGTTGATGCGCGACAAGGAAGCACGCTTTCTGCTGGGCGTCGATGCTGTGAGACCGATTGCGTCCGTGCTGGCGCACATCGTGGAGGCGCACGGTCGCATTCCACTGGCCATTGTGTCCGGCTCGCCCCGCGCCAACGTGGAGCGCACGCTGGCCGCGCTGGGGCTGGCGGACCGTTTCAGTGTGCTGGTGTGCGCGGAGGACTATGCACACGGCAAGCCTCACCCAGAGCCGTTTCTGATGGCGGCGCGGCTGCTGAACGTCGCTCCCGCGGACTGCCTCGTGTTTGAGGATGCGGACGCCGGCATCGCCTCGGCAGAGGCAGCGGGCATGCAGTGGGTGCGTGTGCCACAGACCGTCCCGGTCGCGTTGTAAGAGCCAGCCGGGCTCAGCTTCACCGACAACTGAGCAGATGGCTAAGCCTTGGGCCGTCGAGCCCTTTGCTGCATGCGGTGCCACACCACTTCGCCAAATCCGTAGCCCAGCAGCGGACAGATCACGGCAGTCAACATCAGCCACAGCGGCAAGCCCTGCAACGACGCTCCGTGGGCGCGTAGCCGTAGCACATGCAGCACGTTGAAGACGACAAACAGCCCGCCGCCATAGCCCAGCACGCCGAATCGCAGGATGAAGCGGTAGCGCGGGCTCATGCCACGCCCTCTGCAAGAGGGTTCTGTGCGAGGGCTGCGGGTGTTTCCTGCGGCAGGGACGGCTTTACAGGACCGGGGATGAGCATTTTGGCTGCGGCGCGCACCATCTGGCGTATCGGCCAGGCACCGCGCTCGCGAGAAAACGCCGCGCCTCCACGCTGCTTTTCCGGCCGGTAATACCAGCGTCGCAGCAGCGCCAGGTGGTCGCCCAGTTCTGTAGTGCTGCTGTAGCCGGACCCGTCTTCGAGCCGTGCAATCGCTGCCAGCATGCGTTCCTCCGGTCCGGCAGTGTCGGCCGTTGGCTCGCCCAGGGCCACCGGCGCCATCAGCATGGGCTGGGCAAACAGGGAAGAACCGACCTCCGCCTGTTCCTTGGCCAGCCGCACGCCGAGCAGTGAGACCACCTCCGGTCCACGCAGCGTGCCGTCGGCGAAGACGTAGACCTGTACCTCCGGGCCATCGTGCTGCCCGTGCCGATGCGGTAGCACCAGCACCAGCCGCAGCGCGTCCAGCGGATGCACCAGTTCGTCGGGCAGCAGCGTCACCGGCTTGGCTTTGGCAAGGCGGGCGTGTGCCGCGGCGGCCTGCTCAAACTCCATGTCGACCGATGCTTTTTCGCGTGCAGACTCCAGTTCCGAGAGCAGCGAAGCCCCGCCCGTTGTCAGAAACGCCAGTGTGCGAGCGGACTCCGCGTGGTACTCCTCATCGGTGCAGCGGGCCTGGCAGGGTGCCATGCACTTTTTCATTTCGCCGTAGATGCAGCCGGGATCATCGGGTGACGGGTTCAGTTCCATGAAGCAGCGGCGGATCACGAAGAGCTCCTCCACCGCCTCGCGGTACCGCTCCGCCGACAGCCGTGATGCGAACGGGCCAAAGGTCGTGTGCAGCGAACGGCGGCGCAGGTGATTGGTCACGTAGATGCGTGGAAAGCGGTTCTCAACGGCGTAGCGCACGGTAAACGGCGGGCCCAGCCGCATGCGTGTGCGGGCACCGTCCGGGCCAAAGACGAGCGCCTGTGCACGGTACAGCAGCAGGAGTGCCTCCAGATCCGAATGGGTCGTACGCCAGGCGATGCGCGCTACGCGGGTGCGCAGGTTGAGCCGCTTGGTCTGACCTTCCATCGGCTCCAGCAGGCGTTGCACGCGCCGTCGCAGGTTGGCAGACTGCATCAGGAAGGGCCGGTCTGTCGCTGCATGACCGAACAGTGCCACAATGCCCGCCTCCGCCGGTACCGCGCGCAGCACCTCCGCACCGCTCTCCGTCGAGAAGGAGATTTCATGGTCGAAGATGGGCGGTGCAGGCACGCTTTCCATCGTACCCGCCCCGGCTGCCGTAGCATGAACCCTGCAGGTAAGCGGAGAGGAAGCATGCAGCTCGGCATCATCAACAGCACCTTCGAACAAGCCGGTGTCGATACACTTACGGGGCTGGAACACATTGCACGCATTGGCTTCGACACGGTCGATGTGTTCACCGAGGCGATGACGCTCTCAGGGCACGAGACGAGCGCCATTGCCACGGCCTGCGAGCGTCTCCACCTGCCCATCGTGTC
This sequence comes from uncultured Terriglobus sp., assembly GCA_937871605.1. Classification (GTDB taxonomy): domain Bacteria; phylum Acidobacteriota; class Terriglobia; order Terriglobales; family Acidobacteriaceae; genus Terriglobus. Next base: position 3,305 of record CALMRM010000088.1, read on the forward strand.
GCTGCCTGTGGTCGCGGTTGGGCTGATCGACCCTGCAGCGCCGGTGCGCGCCTTCCACCTGGAGCGCGTAAAGCGCTTCATCGACCTGGCGGCCACGTGGCGTGCGCGCAACATCCTGCTGGTGTTGGGGGAGTACATCTGGCAGCGCGAAGTCATACCTCCGGCCGAGCAGTGGCAGTGGGCACTCGACGCTTGCCGGGCGCTGGGTGACTATGCCGGTTCCAAGGGTATCGAAGTCGCACTGGAACTGGAGCCATTTCGCCTGAGCCTGCTCAACACTACTGCGGAGATGTTTCGCTTTCTGAACGATTGCAAGCACCAGCACGTCAAAGCCAACATCGACGTCAGCCATCTGGTCCTTGCAGATTGCGGGCCGGAAACGCTCTCCGCACTGCGCGGCAACGCCGTTCATGTGCACATCAGTGACTGCAACGGCATCACGCATGGCGACCTGCCACCCGGACGCGGTGTGGTCAAGTTCATCACGTAGATGAAGGATATCAAAGATCTGGATTTCCTCGGCAGCGTCTCCATCGAACTGGAATTCGCGCCCGACCCTGGCCGTGTCGTGACATGGGTGGAGGAGGCGTACCGCGAAACAGACCGCCTCATGCAGTTGGTGGGCCTGCGCGGCTGACCTGCTCCCAGTCAGGCGACCGACGTATGTACGCGGCTTTCCGACAGGTCCAGTTCGCGTTGCAGCGTGCGAAGCACTTCGTCATCAATGACCTGCTCGTCTCGTAGCCGCAGCAGGGCAGCGCGCTCTACCTCCAGCACCTCAAGGATGGCCTGGTGCCGTTGGCGGCGGCTGGCGATGCCATGGGCGCGCATGTCGTGCTGTGGAATGGCGTTCAGCCGCCCCTGGTATGTCCCGATCAATTCCCGCAAGACTGCCGGGTCGTAAGCGTCTCGCGTCCGGCTACGTCTGAGGTAATTGAGCGCCTCTTCCAGCAGTACGCGGCGTGCCTCCTGCTCCTCGTGCCGCAGACCTGCATGGCCCGCAAGGCCCAGCCTGCGAATGAGCAGCGGCAGACTCAACCCCTGCACGACCAGCGTCGCCACAATCAGGCAAAACGCTAGAAAGATGATGAAGCTGCGCTGCCGGAAGGGTCCTGCCGCGGTGACCAGGGGTAGCGACACCGCCGCCGCTAGCGACAGCACGCCACGCATGCCGCCCCAGCCCACGATGGCCAGTTCGCGCTTGTTGGCGGCAAAGTGTGCGTGGTCCTCGCCCGCCGACCCGCGCAGCATGCGTGCAAGCCACGAGTCCAGAAAGACCCAACCCACGCGCAGCACGATCATGCTCAGGCTAAAGCCCGCGCCGTATAGCAGCAGCAGGCGAGGCGGCAGGGCTCGGATCTCCGTCAACACAAACGGCAACTGCAGTCCCAGCAGCAGAAAAATGACGCCATTCAGCACAAAGGTGAGGGCGTCCCATACAGCGGTCGCCTGCAGCCGCACCTGGGCCGACATGAAGCTGGTGCTCTGCCGGCTCATGTACATGCCGCTGGCGATCACGGCCATGGCACCGGAGACACCGGCACGTTCGCCCAGCACATATGCGGCATACGGCACCAGCACACTCAGCACGATTTCCACAGGGCCATCGTCGATGAACTCCTCGACGGCCGCAACCACCGCACCCACCAACAGCCCCAGCACGACGCCGCCCGCGGTCAAGAACACGAAGCGCCCCGCGCCCTCAACGAAGCCAGGCGTCTGGCCTGTAAGCAGGATGCGCACGCCGACTTGCAAGGCCAAGAGGCCGGTCGCATCGTTCAAGAGACTCTCCGCTTCCAGCAGCGACACGATCCGATGCGGCAACCCTACGCGGCTGGCGATGGAGGTGGCTGCGATTGCGTCTGTCGCGGCCACAACGGCACCCAGCAACAGGCCGGACCGCCAATCGAAGCCCGGCAACAGGTGCGGTGCAAGCCACGTCAGCAGCACGACGGTGGCCAGCACCAGGCCAAAGGCAAGCATGGCAATGCTGGAAAAGTTGCGCTGAAACTCACGCCACGACAGCGTCCACGCGGCGGAGTAGAGCAGCGGCGGCAGAAACACGAGGAACACTACGTCCGGCGGCAGTGCAAAGCGTGGCACATGCGGCACTAAACTGAGGCCGATGCCCGAGAGGACCAGCAGAATGGGGTACGGCACCTTCAGCACACGCGCAAGGCTGCCGAACACTGCCACCAGCAGCAAGAGTAAAAGCAGCAAACTACCTGTCGAACCGTCGATCATGGATACACACGCCACCGCGGAGAAGCGGCCTCTAGCCACTGTCTCATTGCTATTCACGATTCCCAAGTCTCTGCCCGGCGCGGGCTCACCCAAGTGCATCCTGCCTGCGTAGACTCGCAGTAGTCCGCGCAGGAGGGGTTCATGATGGAAGTGACCGGGACAATGCTGTTGGGTGGGGCAGAGGTGTGTGGGAGCATGGGCGAGGCGACCGCCGTGAACCCTGCGACAGGAGCCTCGCTGGAGCCCATCTTCCGTGGTGGCACTGCTGCCGATGTGGATCGGGCCTGCAGCCTGGCCGCCCGAGATTTCGATAGGTTCCGCACGGCTCCGTGGGAGACGCGCGCACAGTTGCTGGAGGCGATCGCACAGGGTTTGCTGGACCTTGGTGACACCCTTGTGGATCGTGCCATGGCGGAGTCTGGCTTACCGCGGGCCCGCGTTGAAGGGGAGCGTGGCCGCACCTGTGGACAGCTGCGCATGTTTGCCGCCCTGGTGCGGGAGGGCCGCTGGCTGCAGGTCACTGTCGACACCGCGCTGCCAGGCCGCAGGCCGCTGCCACGCCCTGACCTGCGCTCGCGGCGCATCCCAGTGGGTCCGGTCGCTGTATTCGGCGCAAGTAATTTTCCGCTGGCTTTCTCCGTCGCCGGTGGCGACACGGCTGCCGCGCTGGCTGCGGGCTGCCCCGTGGTTGCCAAGTCGCATCCTTCGCACCTCGGTACCTCAGAGCTTGCCGGACGCGTGATCCAGCAGGCGGTACGAGCGCTGGGCCTGCCTGAGGGTGTGTTTTCGCTGCTGGTGGGCGTGGGCAACGAGCTTGGCGGCGCGCTGGTGCAGCACCCTGCCATTCAGGCAGTCGCATTTACCGGATCGCGTGCGGGTGGCCGGGCGCTGGTCGCGCTGGCTGCCGCGCGGCCGTACCCGGTGCCGGTGTTTGCAGAGATGAGCAGCGTCAATCCGGTGTTCCTGCTACCCGCGGCGCTGGAGGCTCGTAGTGAGG
>CALMRM010000088.1:6555-8057 GCA_937871605.1 uncultured Terriglobus sp.
AGGTGATTGCTGCTGGCCTGGTGGCATCGGCAACGCTGGGTGTAGGGCAGTTCTGCACCAAGCCGGGACTGGTATTCGCGCAGGCGGGACGTGCCTTGGATACCTTTGCTGCTACAGCCGCAACGGTGATCGAGGCTGCTGCTGCCAGCCCCATGCTGAATCGCGGCATTCAACAGGCCTACGTGCTGGGCGTGGATGCGCTACGGACCGCAGATGGCGTGACGCCGCTGGCGTCAGGCATCGCAGGTGAGGCACATGCCACACCGGGGCAGGCGGCACTCTTCCGCACCGATGCGGCGACGTTCCTGGCCAATCCCTCACTGGCAGAAGAGGTATTTGGTCCGGCAGCGCTGCTGGTTGGCTGCGCGTCCGTGGACGAGATGGTGGCCATCGCTGAGCGCCTGGAAGGGCAGCTCACCGCGACGCTGCACCTCGACGAGGGTGATCATGCCGCGGCGCACCGGCTGCTCACAGTGCTGGAGCGCAAGGCCGGTCGCATCGTCGTCAACGGTTTTCCAACGGGTGTGGAGGTGAGCCATGCCATGGTGCACGGCGGACCATCGCCGTCCACGTCAGATGGCCGGGTGACCTCCGTGGGTGCCACGGCCATCGACCGCTTCTTACGGCCCGTGTGCTATCAGGATTTCCCGGACAGACTCCTACCGGAGGAGTTGCAGAACGCGCACCTGGACGAGCACGCGCGCCTGGTGGATGGCACGCTCAAGACAGCACGCTAGACGCCTCTACGCGCGCTAACGTGCTGCACCACCGCTTGTCTGACGTGGTGCTCGCTCCTTCGGCTGGAGCCGAGGACGAAGACCTACGCCTGCAGTAGCCCGGCCTTGCCCATGCAATCCATCAAGCCCTGCATGCTGCGGCGGGTAGACTGCTCTGGCGTGCCGCCGCCGTGCCAATGTGTCTCCAGGCTGACAGCATGGCTGTAGCCGTCGCGCTGCAGCGCCTTGAACTGCGCCGCCCAATCGATCTTGCCGATGTCGACCGGTTGCCACTCCCAACCGCTCTTCGTATCCGGCGTGGCGCGGACATTCTTCGCGTGCACGTGACCGATGCGGTTCTTCGGCAGCCTGTCGTAGTCGGCGGGATACGGGATGTCGTTGGGGAAGGTGCCGGAGTTGCCAGGATCCCAGTTCAACATGAGGTTCCGGTTTGGGACGGCCTGCAACGTGGCCAGGGCTTCAGAGCCACTGCCCGTGTTACAAGCCATTTCGTTCTCGAGCACCAGCACAATGCCGTCTTTCGCGCAGCGCGTGGCTGCTTTGTCCAGCCGCGCGTTGATCTCCTTGCGATACTCGGCCTGATTGTCGAGCCGCCAGAAGTCGAAGCAGCGGATGCGGTCTGTGCCGAACGCTTTTGCCAGCACGATGTATTGCTCCAGCAACGCGTCCTGGTCCACCTCCGGCAGGTTTGGATTCTTCATGCGCGGGCTGTCCTTTGACATGGGCGCGCCGGGCAGGTCCGATTTGAAGACTGGGCTACCCAGA
>CALMRM010000088.1:8091-23252 GCA_937871605.1 uncultured Terriglobus sp.
GTGAGTGCCGCGGCCCCCTGGAGCAGTTCTCGACGTGTAACGGACATGGTACCTCCGGATTAGAACTGCAGTTTAACGGACGCTTGCAGGCTGCGCCCGCCGCCCACACCATTGACACTGCCCTGGCCGGAGCCGAGCGTGCTGGTGATGTAGCCGTAGTTCGTATTGCCAAAGGTGCCGGTCTGCGGGTTAGCGAACTGTGGCGTGTTGCTCAGCTGGAACGCCTCGAAGCGCGTTTCCAGATTGGCCTCGCGGAAGACCGGGAACTGCTTAAAGATAGTCAGGTTGTCCTGTATGTAACCCGGACCCGTGAAGGGATTGCGCCCCGTGTTACCCGCCACGCCATTGCCGGTAGGCTGGCCGAAGCTAGCTGGATCGAAGTAGTTGATGCCGATGGTGCTGTGGCCACCAATGCGGCGGTATGGCGCAATGAGGTTAGCGGTCTGTGTGTACCCCGGCGTATTCAGCGAGCCGCCGTTGGCGTTGACCGTGAAGGGCAGGCCCGACACCACAGAGAGGATGCCCGAAAGCTTCCAGCCGCCCAGCACGAAGGCTGCCGGACCGGTGGCGAACAGGCCGTGGCCGCGTCCTGCGGGCAACTCATAGGTAAAGCTATTTTCGAAATTCAGCTTGCGGTCGAAGTCGGCCATGGCATAGTTCCGGCGCGGCTGCGCGTAGAACAGGAGGCCGCCATCGTCACCCGATTGGTAGTTGAGCGCCTTGCCCCATGTGAATGCCGTGGTAAAGCTCAGGCCCTTAGACATGCGCTTGTTGAGCGACGCCTGCAGCGATTGGTAGTTGGACGAGAAGCCCAGGAACTGCGCGGTGCTGGCGGCAGTGCGCCCGAACGCGATGTTCTGTGGCTCACTGGCGACGCCGCCACCCAGGAAGGTGGGCAGGTTCAGGTTCTGCGATACCGGCATGTGTACGCCGTGATTGGCCACATAGGCCAGCTGCAGAGTCATGTCCCCAGGTAGTGTCTGCTGCACGGCCACGTTCCAACTCATCACATATGGGTTGTAGAACCCTGTGGGAATGATGGTGAAGTTCGACGAGTTCAGCGTCTTGTTGGAAGCGACATTGATGATGCCGCTGGCTGGGATCGGGATGGCAACCGGTGCGGGGAAGCCCTGCTGAAAGGTCGCGGGTGTTACGCCGTCGGCGATCACCGCCGGGCCATAGGTCGTGGCAGGGTTGAAGCTGTTGTTGGCGCGTACCGGATAGTTGTAGGCGTACGTGTTGTCGGGAAAGGGCAGGTAGCTCATGCCGAAGCCCATGCGAACCACGGTCGACTCGCTGGCGCGATACGACAGACCGGTGCGCGGCGCGAAGTAGCCATAGCGAGTCTTCAGGCCCAGGTTTGCGGGCACGTTGCCAACACCTGCCAGTTGCAAGGTATTGGTGCCAAAGTCGTAGTTCGAGAAGCCCGACGAGACCTTGGGCGTGGCGGGCGGGTAGAACTCCCATCGCACACCCAGGTCGAGCGTCAGCTTCTGGTTCACCTGCCACTTGTCCGTCACGTAGGCGAAGATCCAGTTTTGCCGGTAGGCCGGGAAGAACGTGTTGAGATCGCGGCCCGCTACACTGGGCACGTCCAGCAGAAAGCTGGCGACGTCGTTGGCCACGTTGGTGCTGGCACCCGGGATGGATGTCTGGTTTTCGCCAAAGGTGTACGCACCGCGCGGGCTGTAGGTCTGGTCCTGCAGCAGGTCGTCGCGCACGCGCCGGAAGTCCCCGCCAAACTTGATGCTGTGGTTCTTCAGCACCTTGCTCCAGTTGTTGACGAAGTCGATGTTGGACTCTGCGCGGATCCAGGGAATGGATGCCGAATAGCCGAACTGCGGGTTGGAGAAGCCACCGTTCACCGTGATGCCCACCTGGCCCGTGGTGAAGGGATTGCCCGAGAGGTTCACGCCGTTGATGCCGACAGCAGTGGCGTCGTTGGTGCCGTAGTCGCTTGGGGTGGCGTTGTTGCGCAGGTGGGCGACGCCGAAGCGTACTTCGGTAAAGAGGGTGTTGCTGAAGCTGTGCTCCAGATTCACGCCGGTGCTGTAGGCCGTCTGCACGCCGGTGGCCTCAAAGCCGCCACCGCCCGCAGGACCGCCATAGAACGGGCCGAACACAGGGGCCTGGAAGGTGTTGGCACGCTGCCAGCTGAAGCGGCCGCTCAGGTGATCCTTCTGCGTCAGCGTGTAATCGGCCTTGATGTCATAGCTGTTGGTGTCTTTGCTGAAGGGCAGGTTGACGTTGTAATTGTTGGTGGGCGCGGCCAGGTTGGTTACATTCTGGTTGGGCGCAGGCAGACCCTTTAGGAACGCGCGGGTGACCGGGTTGATGCGGGCGATCGGAATCTGATTGTTGAGGAACGGCGTACGTCCAGAACCATCCGGGTTGCCGGTTGCGGGATCGTAGATTTGACCGTTGAGGAACGTGCCGTTCGCTGCCTTGCCCTTGGCGAGCCCAGGTCCGCTGAAGTCCACAAAGCCGCTGCCGTTGTCGGTGTAGAAGGCGGTCGGGATGATGGTCAACACGTTGTTGACACGCTCACGATCCGTGGTGCGCAGGTAGTCGCCAAACAGGAAGAGCTTGTCCTTGATGATGGGACCGCCCAGGCTGCCGCCAAAGTAGTTGTACGCCAGGTGACCCAGCGGCCCACCGAAATACGAGCGTGCATTGACCGCATTGTTCTGGATGAACTCAAAGGCGGAGCCGTGCACGGCATTGGTGCCGGAGCGCAGGGTTACGTTGGTGACGGCGCCAATCGCGCGACCCAGCTCGGCGTCAAAGTTGTTGGTGGAGACGTCCACGGCCTGAATCGCCTCGGCGGGCGGAATGATGATCTGCAGCAAACCGGTACGTTCATCGTCGTCGATGCCTTCGATCTGGTACAGATTGCCCATGCGCGGGATGCCGTTCGCGCGGGTCTGCACGGCGCTCTGTGCGTTGAAGAACTGCGAGTGCTCGTAGGTGGCGGGCTGCGTGCCGGGCACCAGGTTCAGCAGCGTCTGGAAGTTGCGATTGGTGCCCAGCGGCAGATCCGCCACAGCCTGGCGCTCAATTTTGGTGCTGATGTCGGCACGGTCGGTCTGCAGCACGGGCGGTGCGGTTGAGATGGTGACCTCTTCCGACACGGAACCGGTTGCCAGTGAGGCATCGACGCGAGTGGAACTATTGCTCTGCAGGTCGATGTTGGCGTGGGTTTCGCGCTTGAAGCCCTGCGCCTCCACCGTCACGGTGTAGCGGCCCGGCGTGAGGCCCGGCACGGTGTAGTTGCCGCTTTCATTGCCGGTAAATTTCTGCACCTGTCCGGTGTCTGTTGCAGTAATCGTGACCTGCGCGTTCGGCACTGCCGCGCCGCTTGCATCGGTCACTGTGCCCAGCAGGGTTGCGCTTACTGCCTGGGCCAAGCCGGCCGTGGGTAGGGAAACGCATGCAGCTGCCAGGCTTGCAGCCCGGAGCAGACGAAAGTTCATGGTGCCTCCAAAACAGTGGTGCAGGGTTCTACGTAGCACCCGAACCATAGAGGCCATGCAAGTGCACTGTCAATGCATGGTGGTTGTACAGAAGCACCCCGCGTGCAAGCGGCTTTCATGTCTGCACAAAACGGCGGGGGTCACTTGCGTATTCCTGCTGGAACCGTGGATGCGCACTCACCCGTAGATGGCTTTGACCGTCAGGTTTTCGAGCTGCTCCTGCCGCCCGGAACGTGGCTGCGGGTTGACGGCTTCGCTCTCCGCCTTTGCAGCAACTTGCTCCAGTCCCATGCTGCCATCCAGCATGGCCTTTGCCTCCGGCGTCTGCCAACCGGCGTAGCGCTCCGCCAGCAGCGCGTCGTACTTGCCGTCTTCAATGATCTTTGCGGCAAGCAGAAAGGCGCGGGCGCACAGGTCTACACCACCCACATGCGCGTAGACCATGTCCTCTGGCGTGAAGCTCTGGCGGCGCACCTTGGCGTCGAAGTTGCATCCGCCCTTGCCCAGACCACCTGCCTTGATCACGTGATACATGCTCAACGTCATGGTCCACAGCTCGTTGGGGAACTGATCCGTGTCCCAGCCCAGCAGGGCGTCACCGCGGTTAATGTCAAGCGAGCCAAGAATGCCAAACGCGCCCGCGGTGGCAATCTCGTGCTCAAAGGTGTGCCCGGCCAGCGTGGCGTGGTTCGCCTCCAGGTTGACGCGCACCTCGCTTTCCAGACCGTAGCGCTGCAGGAACCCGTACACCGTTGCGCAGTCAAAGTCGTACTGGTGCACGGTGGGCTCCTTCGGCTTGGGCTCGATCAGGATTTGGCCGTCGAAGCCAATCTTCTTTTTGTAGTCCACCACCATGGTGAGGAAGCGGCCCATGTGGTCCAGCTCCTGCCGCATGTCGGTGTTGAGAATGGTCTCGTAGCCTTCGCGGCCGCCCCACAGCACGTAGTTGCTGCCGCCCAGCTGTTTGGTCACGTCCATGCAGTGCTTGACCGTCGCCGCGCTCCAGGCGAACACCTCAGGGTCAGGGTTTGTGCTGGCACCGGCCATGAAGCGTGGGTGCGAAAAGAGATTCGCGGTGCCCCACAGCAGCTTTGTGCTTGAACCCTCCATCTTTTCGCCAAGGTAGTCGGCCATCGTGTGCAGATTGGCCAGCGTTTCCTTCAGCGTGTCGCCAGCAGGCGCAATGTCAGCGTCGTGGAAGCAGAAAAACGGCAGGTCAAGCACACGGAAAAGCTCAAAGGCTGCATCGGCCTTCGCCCTGGCCTGCGCAAGTGCATCGCCAGTCACCATCCACGGCCGGAAGATCGTGGGTCCACCAAAGGGGTCGCTGCCGTTCATGGCGAAGGAGTGCCAATAGGCCACCGCAAACCGAAGATGCTCCTTCAGCGGCTTGCCCATCACCATGCGGTCCGCCTCGTAGAAGCGGTAGGCAAACGGATTGTCACTGGAGGGACCCTCAAACGTGACAGGGGAGATGTGCGTGAAAACGGTGTCTGCCATTGGCTCTCTTCTGGGTGAGGTTAGCCTGTGCGCCCTGCGGGGCAGGGCACCAGCTGCACGCCCATTGTTCACACGGAGCCATGCTGCTTGCAAGCGCAGGAGCGCGCCTTGCGTACACGGCAGCAGAAAGGCCCGCAGGCCATGTACACGCCTACGGGCCAGTGTGCTGCATGCGCTGCGGTCAGAAGGTGAGCTTGCCCACGAGCTGCAACTGCCGCGACGAGCCAAGGTCGCCCACCGCAAACCGCGTGGCGGAGATCACGCCAAAGCTGGTGGAGGTGACTGCGGCGGATGTGCCAGGATTGCCGAAGCTGGCGTGGTTGACCACGTCAAAGGCATCGACCCGCAGCTGGAAGTTCAGCTTCTCCGTAATCGCCGTGTTCTTTTCGAGCGACACGTCGATGTCAGAGAAGCCGGGCCCTGTCATAGAGTTGCGGCTGATGTTGCCAAAGGCATTGGCAGCGGGTAGCTGGTAGATGCAGCCTGCCGTAACAGCTGCTGCGGTGCAGGTAGCTGAGTTGAACCACTGCACGGTGGTGTTGCTGGTTTTGGTGTTGAGGTACTGTACAGGCGCTACCAGGTTGGGATGTGCTACGCCGGTGGAGCCGGTGAAGGTTGTGGACGTTTGCGTGATGTTGAGCGGGTTGCCGGTCTGCCACTGGGCAATGCCGGAAAGCTGCCAGCCTGCCGCAAGCCGGTTGCCATGGAAGGGCAGAGCGTATATGCCGTTAAAGCTGATGCGGTTGCGCGTGTCGAAGTCAGACGGGCCGTAGTTCAGGTAGGGCCGTGTCGCGTCCTGAAAGGCTGTGCTGGATAGCGAACCAATGTCGAGCGACTTGCTCAGGTTGTAATTGAAGCTGAAGTTCAGGCCATTGCGAAATGCCTTGCGCGTGGTGAGCCACAGGGCGTTGTAGTTGGACTGGCCGATGGATTCCACCTGGTTGATATTGACGCCGATGGCGGTGTTCTGCAGCAGCGGGCTGCTGGTTGACAGCCGCGTAAAGGGGCGTAGGCCTGTCGTGAGCGATGGCTGATTGACGTTGAGTGGTTGCCGCAGGTGGCGTCCAACCGAGCCATAGTAGCCCACGGATGTCACGACGCCATAGGGTAGTTCCTGCTGCACATTGACGTTAAAGGTTTGCGTGTACGCGTTTTTGAAGTTTCGGTCGATAGACGCGATCGCAATGCCTGCGGCTGCGGCTGAAGCCGAGAGGCTGCTAAGCGGCACAGAGGGCTGAGCGGTCGAGGTCACGTAGTTCACCGCATTGCGGAACGGAGGGTTGCCGGTCAAGCCGCTGACGGCGTTGGTCTCCGGTTGGTCGGACATATACCCATACGCGCCACGAAACACCGTCTTGTTGTTGCCAAACGGGTCGTATGCAATGCCAAGACGTGGCTGGTAATTATTGTTTTGCCGGTAGGGGCTTTTGCCATAGCTGTTGGTGCCGGCCTGGGTCAGGCTGTCGGTCGCGGTGTCGAACATGATAAAGCGGTTCTCACCCTCCACCGGCGAGCCATTCCACTCGTAGCGAAAGCCGAGTTCGGCGGTCAGGTTGGGCGTGAGCTTCCAGCTGTCCTGCACAAATCCGCCCACCGCGTCCACATAGATGCGGTTGCTGACGAAGCCAGGCGTGAGCGAAAAGCTGGTGGCGCGGCCAAACGCAAAGCCGGTGGCCGTGGCAGCGTTGGCACCCGTGGGCAACGCACCGGTTGCGGTGGTGCCAAAGGTGGTAAAGCCCAGGTTGCCAGGGTCGGCGCTGAAGTTCACATTCAGAAAGCGACGAATCTCCCCGCCGAACTTGATGGAGTGCTTGCCCGCGGTGAGCGTCGCCGTGTCTGACACGATGCCAAAGGTATCGAAGCGACCCTGCGGAAAGCCGGTGGGGCCGCCAAAGTTGAGACCGATGTCGGTAATCGTGATCTGCGGGATGCCGGGCACACCAGGATTGTTTGTTCCCAGGCCAAGCGACGCCGCGGTCGTGGTCTGGTTCGCGTTGAAGGCGATGGCGATGCGGTTGAAGCCAAGCCGCGCCTCATTCACCAGCCGCGGGCTGAAGACGTGCGTTTCACCCAGGGTGAGGATTTGGCGAGTGGCCGCGCGGTTGTCGCCAAAGCCTGGGATGGTGTTGCTTTGCAGCGTGGGTTCGGTCCGCTTGTCCTTCTGAATGGCATAGAAGCCATGCAGCGTATCCGAGGGGCCAAAGGTGTGTGAGATGTCGGCGGTACCCTGATCGGTCTGCACTGGGCCTGCCGCAAGGCCCGCATAGCGGTTGCCCGCGGCGTTGTTGGGCAGCGGAATGTATTGCAGCAACTGCCTTGCAGCGGGATCGGTAACGCTGGCACGTTGGGCCAGTGTTGGCACGCCGCTGTTGATGGTAAGCCCCTGCGACTGCCGCAGCGCCTCGTAGCTCACGAAGAAGAAGGTGTGATCTTTCCAGATGGGGCCGCCAACCGCTGCACCAAAGTTGTGCCGCTTGAAGGGTGCCTGTCGGGTGACACCTGCCTGGTTGAAGTAATTGCGCGCGTCCACAGCCTCGTTGCGGACGTACTCGAACACCTCGCCGTGAAACGCGTTGGTGCCGGAACGCGTGCTGACGTTGACGATGGAGCCGGACGAGCGGCCGTACTCCGCGGAGAACGTCTGGTTGTTGATCTTGAACTCTGACGTCGTGTTGATCGACGGCTGAAACGTGATCTGGTTCTGCACCAGGTCGTTCAGGTTGACGCCGTTGATCTGGAAGTTGACGGAGTCGTCGCGATTGCCGGCCGTGATGAAGCTGTTCGCGCCCAGGCCGCGGCTTGGCGCGGTCAGGTTGCCGTTGGCGGGCGCTGTCACACCACCCGCGGTGAGTACCGTGAGGTCCAGGAAATGGCGGCCATTCAGCGGTACTTCCTGCACGGTCTGCCGGTCGATCACCTGGCCCACGGTAATGCTCTCGGAGTCGATGAGCGGCGTAGCGCTTTCCACTTGTACCGTCTCGCCTGCGGAGGCGGGTGCGAGCGGAATGTCAACGTTGCTCTTGGCATCGACCAGCAGGGTGAAGCGCTGCACGGTGTAGGTGGCAAAGCCGGACGCCGTCACCCGGATGGAGTAGTCGCCTGGGGGAAGCGACGGAGCCACGTACTGGCCCGCACCGTCGCTGGTCAACGAGCGATCCACACCGGTGCCCAGGTTATGCACAACAATCTGCGCACCCGGCAGCACCGCGCCTGTGGGGTCCTTCACCGTGCCCGAAATGGTGCCGGTGGACTGGGCGACGAGGGCAGCCGGTGCGGATAAAACAGCTGCCAGCGCCAGCAGGGAAGAACGGTGCTTCATGGTGCCTCCAGAGCGATACATCTGCTGCGGTGTGCGCAGCCTGAAAGAGCAAAACGACGGCTGCGAGTCAATGCGTGATACGGGCAGCTTGCTACGCCTCGCAAACACGCACCTTCGCAGTACGCCACGACAGGGCCGGACGGTTATGGAGAGAAACTAATGGGGAACTTGAACGTACTATAACAAACGTTTCATCCGGTATTCACGAACGCACAACGTCCTCTAAGCGCAGTTGTGTATCGAGAATGTTCGAGGGCTGGTGTGTGGCACGGGAGAAGCAAAGCCACGGAGTGCACGGGCGGGGTAAAATCCACTGCAACGCCACCCTCACCAACGACTCAGCACTGTGCACAACGGCAGTGGCAACCACGCAGCTTTTCTAGGGAGACCCATGAAGATCGTTCGCGCACTATTGTTGCTGGCCTGCCTTTCGCAAGCCGCGGTTTTCGAGGAGAGCGCTCTTGCACAGCAAGCTCCTGCACCAGCCGCTGCGGCGCGACCGTTGGTGTCGCCGTCCGGCTCCGTAGCGGGGCAGGGCCGGTCCATGATCGTGACCAAGTTTGGCATCGTGGCTGCGCCGCAATTCTTGGCGTCGCAGGCGGGTGCGCACATCCTGGAGCAGGGCGGCAATGCCATCGACGCAGCCATTGCGGCTAACGCGGTCATGGGCGTCACGCAGCCGTACGTCAACGGCATCGGCGGCGACTTGTTCATCCTGTACTACGAGGCCAAGACCGGCAAGGTGTATGGCCTGAACTCGAGCGGTTGGACGCCCAAGGCACTCACCATTGACGCCCTGCACGCCAAGGGTGTGACCAAGATTGACCCGCTCAGCGTGTACACCGTGGACGTGCCGGGAGCCGTGGCAGGCTGGGACGCCATGCGCACGCGTTTCGGCACCTTGCCCTTCAAGCAGCTGCTGGCACCGGCCATCTACTACGCGCAGAACGGATTTCCTCTGGCGGAGCGCAACGCGCGCTACTGGGTAGCGCGTGGCCTGCTGAAGCAGCCGGGCTACAAGGAAACATACGTCATCTGGGACCACGCGCCCAAGGCTGGCGACGAGTTCAAGAACCCGGCGCTGGCACACTCGCTACAAAACATCGCAGACCATGGCAGAGACGCCTTTTACAACAGCGACATGACCGACCAAATGGTCAAGTTCCTGAACGCGCAGGGCGGCATGCACACCCGCGCTGACTTCGCCGACTTCAAGCCGGAGTGGGTGGAGCCCGTCTCCACCACCTATCGCGGATGGCAGGTGTACGAGCTGCCGCCAAACGGGCAGGGCATCGCCGCGCTTTCCATGCTCAACATCATGGAGCAGTTCCCCATGGCGCAGTACGGGCACAACTCCGTGGACGCGCTGCACGTGATGATCGAGGCCAAGAAGCTGGCCTACGCCGACATGTACAAGTACGTGGGCGATCCGCGCTTTACGCAGGTGCCGACCGAAAAGCTCATCTCGAAAGACCTGGGCGTGCAGCGCGCGAAGCTGATCGACATGACAAAGGCCACCTGCCAGGTGGTACCCAGCGACGTCACCGCCGAGCTGAACAAGCACGGCAACTCGACCATCTACATGAGCACGATCGACAAGGACGGCAATATCGTCTCCCTCATTCAAAGTAATTACGCGGGTTATGGCACGGGCATGGTCGCGCCCGGCCTTGGCTTCTCGTTCCAGAACCGTGGCGCGGGCTTCGGCCTGACGCCCGGTATGCCGAACTCGCTGGAAGGGCACAAGCGTCCGCTGCACACGATTATTCCGGCGTTCATGCAGAAGGGTGACCAGCACATCGGCTTCGGCATCATGGGCGGCTGGAACCAGTCGCAGGCACACGCGCAATTTGTGGCTAACGTGGTCGACTATGGCATGAACATTCAGGCCGCCATGGAGCAGCCGCGCTTTACCAAGGAGACCTTTGACGGCTGCGACGTGCAGATGGAAGAAACCATTCCTGCCGACGTGCGAGCGAAGCTGGCGGAGCGCGGCCACCAAATCAAGACGCTGGAGCCATTCAGCTACACCGTGGGCCAGGGCGACGTGGTGCAGCGCGACAGCACACGGAGCGTGAACTTCGCCGGGGCCGATCCGCGTGCCGATGGCGAAGCCATTCCACAGGGCCCAAACACACACTAAGGCACCGCGGAGTAGGCCGTAGAGTGGGGGTATGCGTGTTGCACTGCCCCTCGTTCTCGCTGCCTGCTCCCTGGCGTCTGCGCAGGCACCTTCCGCGCCCTATCTTGACCCGGCGCTGCCCGCGCACGCGCGCGCTGTGGACTTGGTCGGTCGCATGACGCTGGACGAGAAGGTGTCGCAGATGGGCAATCTGTCCGCCGCCGTGCCGCGGCTGCAGGTGCCCGCCTACAACTGGTGGAATGAGGCGCTGCACGGCGTCGCGCGGTCCGGCTACGCCACCATGTTTCCGCAGGCCATCGGCATGGCCGCTGCGTGGGATGCGCCACTGATGCAGCAGATTGGCGACGCCATTGCCACGGAGGCGCGCGCCAAGAACAACGAGGCGCTGCGCCACGGCAACCGCAACATCTACTTCGGCCTCGACTTCTGGTCGCCCAATATCAACATCTTTCGCGACCCGCGCTGGGGCCGCGGCCAGGAGACGTACGGTGAAGACCCGTACCTGACGGCACAACTCGGCGTGAACTTTGTGCGTGGCCTGCAGGGCAGCGATCCGCGCTATTACAAGGTCATCGCCACGCCCAAGCACTTCGCCGTACACAGCGGGCCTGAGAACGCCCGGCACAAATTCAACGTGGACCCAAGCCCGCACGACCTGTGGGACACCTACCTGCCGCAGTTCCGCGCGGTCGTTGTTGATGCAAAGGCCGACAGTATCATGTGCGCCTACAATCGCGTGGACGGCGCGCCCGCCTGCGGCAGCACCATGCTGCTGCGTGATGTGTTGCGCAAGGCTTGGGGCTTCAATGGCTACGTGACCTCAGACTGCGGCGCTATCGATGACTTCTACGCGTCAAACGGCCACAAGACCGACCCGGACGCGGAGCACGCGGACAGGACCGCGCTGCTGGCCGGGACCGACACCAACTGTGGTGGCACATATCGCAACTTGGATGCCGCGGTGAAGGACGGCCTGGTCAAAGAGACAGACATCGACGTCAGCCTCCAGCGCCTGTTTGAAGCGCGCATGCGGCTTGGTCAGTTCGACCCGCCAGCGCAGGTGCTGTATGCGCAGATTCCATTCATCGCGGTGCACTCCGCTGCAAACGCAGCGCTGGCAAAGCGTGCAGCGGACGAGTCGGTAGTGCTGCTCAAGAACGATGGCACCCTGCCGCTCGCGCCGGGCAAGTACAAAACGATCGCCGTGGTTGGTCCAAATGCCGCATCGCTGGCGGCGCTGGAGGGCAACTACAACGGCGTGCCCCACGACCCGGTACTGCCGGTGGACGCACTCAAAGCCGCGCTGCCCGGCGCGACGGTGCGGTATGCCGCGGGCGCGTCGTATGTGGAGGGCTTCGCGATGCCGGTGCCGCGCACCATGCTGCACCCGGCGAAAGGCTCGGCAGAGCAGGGGCTAACGGCGGAGTACTTCAGCAACACGACATTCTCCGGCACGCCGGTGCGTTCTGCGGTAGACCCGGAAATCGACTTTGATTGGAACGGCGTCAACCCGCTGCCTGGCACGCCAGGCGGCGGGTTCGCGGTGCGCTGGACCGGTGCTCTCAGTGCCCCTGCGCCGGGCGAGTATACCTTCTTCGTAAAGAATGGCCCGTGTGACGGTTGCGTGACGGACGAGCATCTCCGGATCGTGATCGACGGCAAGGAAATCCAACTCGGACGTCCGTTGCCACCAGACACAGAGCCAGTTCAGCTGGATACATTTACTGGGTTACCGAGGAATCGTTTTGCGCAGCGCGCCGTGGGTTTCTCGCTCAGCTTTGCGAGCGGTCAGCAGCACAGTATCCAGGTAGAGTTTGTGAGGGACCGAGCGGAGAGGGGTTCTGGTGTGGTGCTCGAGTGGACGCCAACGGCTGAGCAGTTGCTGCCGGAGGCGGTCGCAACTGCGAAGCAGGCGGATCTCGTCATCGCGATGCTGGGCCTTTCGCCCAACCTGGAAGGCGAGGAGATGCCAGTCAATCTGCCCGGCTTTGCAGGTGGTGACCGCACCGACATTGCGCTGCCTGCCACGCAGGAGTCATTGCTGCGCGCACTGGTTGGTACCGGCAAACCGGTCATTGCGGTGCTGCTGAATGGCTCAGCCGTTGCAGTGAGCATGGCGCAACAGAGGGCAGCGGCGGTGCTAGAGGCGTGGTACCCCGGCGAGGCGGGCGGCAAAGCGATCGCTGACGTGCTGACCGGCGCAGTGAACCCCAGCGGACGACTGCCGGTTACGTTCTACGCCTCTACGGCGGACCTGCCGGACTTCTCCGACTACAGCATGAAGAGCCGCACGTACCGCTATTTCACAGGCCAGCCGCTCTACGGCTTCGGCTACGGCCTGAGCTACACGACGTTCACCTACGGCAAGCTGCGGCTCGCGAAAAGCACGCTGGACGCAGGAGACACCCTGACGGCGCAGGTCGAGGTGAAGAACACGGGCAAACGCGCGGGCGAAGAGGTGGCGCAGTTGTACCTGATGGCACCGTCCGAGGGCAATGGCGGCGTGTCGCCAAAGCTGCAGTTGGAGGGTTTTCAGCGCGTTCTGCTGCAGCCGGGCGAGAGCCGTACCGTGACCTTCACGCTGGACCCGCGTCAGTTGAGTGAAGTGGATGCAGCGGGCGTGCGCAGTGTGCAGCCCGGCAGCTACCGGCTCGCCGTGGGCGGCGCTCAGCCCGGTGATTCGCACTCAGCGGCGCAGGCACAGACCGCCACCTTTACCATCACGGGGCAACAAGCCCTTGCGAAGTAGTGCAGGCCGCCGCAGCTGAAGCATGCAGGCAGTACGTTGCACCGGCCCCGCGCCGTACGGCTGCAGCGTGCGCTACGCCTGTGCTGTGCGCACCTGCGGGTATGCGGCCAACAGGGCAGCGTTGTACCGCTCCTGAGCCGCTCGGTAGGCAATGGCGCGTAACGGGTCGGGGAGCGCAGTGTGTGCCGCGTCTATCCAAACCAGGCGCGAAGTCAGTTGCTCCCACGAGTCTGCCGCATCATTCGCACGGCCAGAGGCGTACATGGCCTGGATGACGGCGCCAAGGCAACCCGCTTCTGCTTCCGTGGGCACATGGATAGTGGCACCGCTGCAGTCCGCCACCATCTGCCGCCACGCAGCGGAGCGCGCACCACCACCAATCATGACAATCAGGCTGGCCTGCTGCCCTTCCAACACAAGGCGCAACCCGTTCAGGATGCCGAAGGTAACGCCTTCGATCACCGCGCGGATCAGGTTGTTCGGCGTCCAGTTGGTTGCCGTAAGCCCAACCAGCGTGCCAGTTGCTCCTGGTAAATCCGGAGTTCGCTCACCGTTCAGAAAAGGTAGGCAGATCAGACCCTGCGCACCCGGCTCTGAGTCGGCCAGCGCGGGCTCAATGTCCGCCACTGTTCTGCCCAGTAGCTGCAGCGTTTCTGTCACCACGTTCGTCGCGTTCATGGTGCAGACCAGCGGCAGCCAGCCGCCCGTGGACGAGCAGAACGGTGCCACGCCGCCGGTTGCATCGTGCGCCGGTGTGTTGCGAAAGCTGTATAGGGTTGACGACGTGCCCATGCTCAGCGTGACCACGCCCTCGCGCACATTGCCGGTGCCAATGGCCCCCATCATGTTGTCACCACCGCCCACGGCCACCAGGCAGCCGGGCGCAATCCCCAACTCTGCGGCGCGTTCGGGCAGCACCGTGCCAACAGCCTCGTGCGGCTGCAGCAGTGGCGGCAGCGCGGCGAAGAGTTGGCCCGTACCGCTGTCAATGCTGTCGAGCACCTCGCGCACCCAGGTACGGCTGCGTGGATCGAAATACCCGGTGCCCGAGGCGTCGCCGTACTCCGCGGCAACGCGGCCGGTGAGCCAGAAATTGAGGTATTCATGCGGCAGCAGGATGTGGCGAACCCGTGCAAAGTTCTGCGGTTCGCGTTCCTTGAGCCACAGCAGCTTTGACACCGTGTACCCGGTCAGCGGCAGGATGCCGAGCCGTTGCAGCGCGCCGTCTTTGCCGCCAAAGCGTTCCACCAATGCTGCATTCTGCGGTGCGGTCTCGGTGTCGTTCCACAGCTTGGCCGGACGGATCACTTCCCTGTGCTCGTCCAGCACCACCAGGCCGTGCTGCTGGCCGCTCACGGCAAGCGCCTCTACCTCCGCTTTGCCCGCTTGCGCCACTGCCGCCCGAACAGAAGTGCGCAGGGCCTCCACCCACCAGCGCGGCTCCTGCTCGCGGGCACCGTTGCTGCGCTCGATGAGCTCGTGTCCGGCGTAGCCCCGGCCCAGCGCGTCGCCGTCCCTGCTCATCAGCAGTGCTTTGCTGCCCTGCGTGCCGCAATCGATGCCTAAAAACATGATCCAGCTTTGCCTGCTTACAACGAAACTTCCGGAATGGCGCGTGCCGTGTCCGTCTCAAGCGAGAGCGGTGTCGTCGCGGGTGCATCGCCGTCCGCCTCCGTGTCCTTAAAAAAGGCAGCACCACGGCAGAGCAGGCTGCACCCACACTCCAGATGCCGTGCCAGTTGTGTTCGGTCGAGCCATCCGGCAGCACGCGCGCAAAGCGGTCCACGGTCACGCCACTGAGCCACGAGCCCAGCAGCATGCCCACGCCGTACGTGATCAGCGTGATCAGCCCCTGCGCTGCCGAACGGTACGCCTGCGGGGCCTTGCTATCGGTGTAGATCTGGCCGGTGACGAAGAAGAAGTCGTAGCAAATGCCGTGCAGCAGGATGCCGAGCCACAGCATCCACACGCCCGCAT
>CALMRM010000089.1:0-6702 GCA_937871605.1 uncultured Terriglobus sp.
TGGTGGAGGTCACGCGCTGGTACCTGGATCGCATCGCACGGTACAACGGCGTGTACCGCTCGGTGCAGACCGTCGATGTGCGCGGTGCGCTCCAAGCGGCAGAGCGCGAGGATCATGACCGCCAGGTGCCGCACGGCCCGCTGTGGGGAGTGCCCATCCTGATCAAGGCCAACACCGCCGTTGAGGGCCTGCCTGACACCGACGGTTGGGAGGGTTTTGCCATCCCCGGCCATGCGTTTGCCGCGCCGCGCGACGCGACGGTGGTGAGCAAGCTGCGCGCTGCCGGGGCCGTGATCCTGGGCATCACCAACATGCCCGACTTCGCCGCCAGCGATACCAACCGGTCCACCGCGTTTGGGCGCACGGGCAACGCGTATGACGTACGCTTTTCGCCGGGCGGCTCTTCCGGCGGCACGGTCACATCAGTCACCTCGAACGAGGCCGTGCTGGGCACGGGCACGGACACGGGCAACAGCATCCGCATGGTCGCCGGGACCAGTTCGGTCGTCGGCCTGTTCCCGACACGCGGACTTGTGCCCATCACCGGCATCGCGCCGCTGGATTGGCTGCTGGACAACACCGGACCCATCACGCGCAACGTGACCGACGCCGCAATTGCGCTGGGCGTGATGGCTGGCGAGGACGCAGCGGACTTTAAGACCGCAGGTTCCGCCGCAAAGGCGCAGCCTGGACCCTACACGCAATACTTAAAAGCCGACGCGCTGCGCGGCAAGCGCTTCGGCGTCCCCGCATTTATCTTTGACACCAAGCGTACGCCGCTGCAGCCGGAGACGAAGGCCATGCTGCTGCAATGCGTTGACTTGCTGCGCAAGGCTGGTGCCGAGGTGGTCATCGCGCCGGATCTGCTGCCTCTGGCGTTTCTCGACGCGGAGAAAGCCGTGAACACCGGGCCCTACCGCCGCGACGGCGCGTCGCAGTGGCTTGCTGCGTATGGCCCCGCGGAGTACAGGACCGCCGACGCGTACAAAGCGGCTACTGGCCATAGCCTGCCGCCTGTGTTCACCGGCGTGAATGGCTCCTTGGACGACCTGGTGGACGCCACCGCCGCACCTTCGGCGGAGCGACAGCCGCCAGCCGCAGGCGCGCGCCGCGGTGCCGACCGCAACCGCAACCTGCCAACGCAGGTCGTGCTGCGCGACGATCCGAACGCGGAGAACACCTACTTCGGACCGCGGGATACCATGCTGCAGCAGTACGTGGACGCGCTCGACCGCTTTCATCTGGATGGCCTCGTTTACCCCACCGCGCAGATGCCGCCGCCCGACGAGACGCAGCCGCAGGACGGCAGGCTCTCCGGCGGCCCGCACTCAGAGACTGGCTGGGTCAACAAGATCGGCGTGCCCGCCATCGCGCTGCCCGCCGGTTACTACCCCAACGGCCTACCGTTTGGGCTTGAGATCAGCGCTCGGCCATGGCGTGATGGCGACCTGCTGGGCTGGGCTTACAGCTGGGAGCAAAACACGAAACTACGCCGGCCACCCGTGCTGGTCGAAAGTGGCTTGACCACAGCCGGACCGTATAAACAGTGACTTGCCGACGTGTACGTAGCAGCGGGCGAAGCTTCGCTCCAGCCGGACTGAAGCCAATCGCAGTATCGTGGAAGCGCTTAGCAAAGCGAACCGTGTGCCTGGCGTGCCTGGTGTGTGCCACGCCATTGCGAGCGCAGGATCTGGACCTGAACCCCACGCGCCCGACCATTTCCAATGCGTCCACCATTCAGGCCAAGGGTGTGCTGCAGGTAGAAGTGGGACAGGACAGCTACCCTGAGCTGGTGCCGGGTAACCAGCAGACCACGGATATATCGCTGTTCTACGCGGCATTGGATCGCCTGCGGCTCGACCTGGATCTGCCCGTGTTCAACTACCAGGCCACGCCCACGGACAGCTATAAGGGCGTCGGCACGCTGGCGATCGGTGGCAAGGTCGTCCTGTGGCAAGAGGATTACCATAAGCGCGCACCGGGCGTGGCGGTGCAGTATGAGGCCACGCTGCCCACTGCATCGCGCCAGGAACTGCAGGACAAGGGCCAGCAGGTCATTCTGCTGCTGAACCACCACTACGGCAAAAACGGTGACTTCGACGTGATCGTGAATGGCTCCTTTGTGCAGTACGGCTGCACCGACCCAGGCGGCTGCCACCTGGGCGGGCAGCAGGCAGTGTCGCTGAGCTTCCACGTGAACAAGAGCACGCGACTGTACACGGAAGTGTTTGCGCAGAACAACCCAGCCTCAAACACGCCACCTGGCACCTACGCCTTTGGCGGCTTCTACCATAAGTTCAACGACCACTTCGGTCTCGATGGCGGCATGCGCTTCGGCCTCAGCGACCACTCCGCCAGCTTCGGACCCACGCTGGGCGTGGTGTTTGGTAAGCGGCTGCGGGCCGAGCCGGAGACGCACTCAACGAGTCAGCCTACAAACAGCACTGCGCGAAAGGTACTTCCGTGACATCAAAGACCGGCGTCGGTCATGTTCTCGCCCCGTTGTCGTTCATCGTGTTTGGCGTACTGGCCGTGCTTGTCAGCGCGGCGGTCTGCCCGTTTGCAGGCCTGTCGCGCGGTGTGATGATCGCCTTTGACGTCGCGGCCCTGGCTTTCTGCATGATGTGCATACGGCTCTTCGACTACGGCCCGAACCAGATGCGCGCCGCGGCACAGCGCAACGATGCCAACCGTGGCATTATGCTGCTGATCGCCGCGTTAGTGGTTGGCGTTGTTCTGGTCACAGTAGCCAGCGAACTCGCGCAAAAGGGGCGGCCCGGGCGCTTCGACCTCGTGCTGGTGCTCTTCACGCTCGTCTCCTGCTGGTGCTTCAGCACACTGGTGTACACGCTGCACTATGCGCACTTGTTCTACGTCAGCGATGAGAACGGCAACGACTGCGGCGGCTTTAACTTTCCGCACACCGACGAGCCGGACTAATGGGACTTCCTCTACCAGTCCACCTGCCTCGCCATGACGTTCCAAACCTCCGACGTCGACATCCAGTCGCGCATCTGCCGCCGCGCCGTCATGTTCCACTGCCTGGGCGCGTTTGTCTTCAACATTGGCATCATCGCCTTCAGCATTAACATCCTGGGCGGCGGCTGAGCGTATAGCGCTGCGCGTCTGACAGGCGATTGTCGCAGCTGACAATGCTCATGGCAGAAATGGTGCCAGCTCGTCTGGCGAAGCTGTAAACGGATCAAGGTAGCGCACGCCGCCCACGATGGGCCTGTCTTGCGTGTCCTCGGTCAGGATGCAGGTGCAGCCATGTCTCCGCGCCGTGGCCCACAGCAGCGTGTCCCAGAACTGCAATGGACGTTGCGTGTGCTGCTCGATGGCTTCACGGAGGTCTGCCATGTCTGCGGACACAATCAGCACTGATTCTTCGAGAGACACCAGCAGAACCTCAGCGTCATCGCGGTAGTGCGGCTTTCGTCGTGACACTGCGTTGTAAACTTCGCCGAGAGCTTGCAGCGTCATTAGGCAGTTACCGCGTGGAGCATAGCGGAGCAATTCTGCCGCCACGGTATGCTTGTAACCCGCGTCAGCATCGACAGCATAGAAGAGGACATTTGCGTCGAGCGTATACGGCTCAGTCACGCGCGTGCATTTCTTCCTTGGTGGGAGCCACGCCTCCCAGCGGTATGCCTTTTCTAAGTAGCTTTTCAAGCCGCTGTATGGCGGCTTCGCGCTCCGCACCTTCCAGGCGGGGCTTTGGGATGGGTACCACGCGCGCCACCGGCACGCCGGTCCTGGTCAGCACGACTTCTTCTCCTTGCGCCACCTGTTCCAGCGACGCTAAAAGCTGCTCTTGGTCTTCCACGGCAACCTGCATGTCCGGCCCTCCTGCCGCCATTTTCGCACTGCTAGACTTTGTAAGCCATGCGTGACCTAACCGGAAGCCAGATTCGCGAAGAGTTCCTGCGTTTTTTTGAGGAAAAGGGGCACCGCCGCGTGCACTCGTCCTCGCTTGTGCCGCACAACGACCCCACGCTGTTGTTTGCCAACGCGGGCATGAACCAGTTCAAGGACGTGTTCCTGGGCGCCGACGTGCGCAGCTATAATCGCGCCACGTCGTCGCAGAAATGCGTGCGGGCGGGCGGCAAGCACAACGACCTGGAGAACGTCGGCTTCACGCGCCGCCACCACACCTTCTTCGAAATGCTGGGCAACTTCAGCTTTGGCGACTACTTCAAGCAGGACGCCATCCGCTACGCGTGGGAGCTGCTGACCTCGCCCGACTGGTTCGGCATCGACCCCGCGAAGCTCTACGTCACCATCTTCGAGGGCGATGCGCAGGTGCCGCGCGACACCGAGGCGGAGCAGTACTGGCTCGAAGTGGGCGTGCCGCCCGAGCGCATCTTCGGCCTGGGCGCAAAGGATAACTTTTGGCAGATGGGTGAAACCGGCCCCTGCGGTCCGTGCAGCGAGATCTACTACGATCTCGGCCTTGCCGCCAGCGAGACCGGCGAAGACAAGCCCTTCGGCGAAGACGACCAGCGCTACATGGAGATCTGGAACCTCGTCTTCATGCAGTTCGACCGTACGGTGACTGCGGGCGGCGCAGCAGAACTGACTCCGCTGCCCAAGCCCTCCATCGACACCGGCATGGGGCTGGAGCGCATCGCGTGTGTGCTGCAGGGTAAGTTGTCCAATTACCAGAGCGACTTGTTCACACCACTAATTGCTCGAGCGGAACAATTGGTCGCAGATCGTTCAACTGAAATCGACAGTTCCGGCGAAGAGTGGATAAGCGTCAGAGATCTTGCGCGTGATGCTGTAGAGATGAGCGAGAAGCAACTCTCGAAGCTTGCTCTCAGCGACACGAAATCTGCCGCGTCGCTCCGTATCATCGCGGACCATGCGCGTGCCGCGACGTTCCTCATTTCCGATGGCGTAAACCCTGCGAATGAAGGCCGCGGCTATGTGTTGCGAAAGATTCTGCGCCGCGGCATCCGTCATGGTCGTCTGCTTGGGCAGGAGCAGCCGTTCATGTACAGAATGGTGCGCGCCGTGGTGGGTGAGATGAAGGTCGCGTATCCCGAGCTTGTGGATACTGCGGATCGCGTCAGCAAAACTGTGCTGCAGGAGGAGCAGCAGTTTGCTCGTGCTTTCGAGCTAGGCTCTGCTGCATATGATGAGAGCACTACGCGCTTACTTCTGACTGTAGGTGAACAGGTAAATGCTTTAGCCGTTCAAGCTAGACCTGTTGTGGAAGGCTTGGGTGCTGTGATTGCGGAAACTGCACAGCAGATTCAACCCGTGATGCGAGCTTGGCAAGACTCATTTGTGGCTCTCAATAAGGTGTTTGAAGAAAATGCACAAGCAATAACTCAGTTCGTTGCTGGCTATCAACGAACAATGGTCAAGATCTCACAATCAAAAGAGTTCAAGGCTGCAGCTGCAGTAGCCGCAGCCTTGCAGGCGCTGAAAGCATCTTCTCAAGAGCTGGCTAGTAAGGTTGAGGTCAAGCCGAAACTAAGCGAGGCAGAAAAAGCTTTTCACGAGCTATTGCGTACTTCGACAGTAGTTTTTCCCGGTGAGAAAGCATTTCACCTGTATGAGACGTTCGGGCTACCGCTCGACTTCATGCAAGATGCAGCGCGAGATGCCGGTATTGAGTTCGACATGCTCGGTTTTGAGCAAGCCAAGGAAGAAGAGCAAGCCCGCGCGCGCGCCTCATGGAAGGGTGGTGCGCAGAAGACGGCGAGCCCGGCCTACACCGGCCTCGGCAAGACCGAGTTCCTTGGCTACACCGCGCTGCGTGCCGACGATGCCACCGTGCTGGCGCTGGTGAAGGATGGCGTGGGTGTGCCCACGCTGCAGCCCGGCGACGAGGGTGAGGTGGTGCTGGACCGCACCAGCTTTTACGCCGACAGCGGCGGCCAGGTGGGCGACACCGGCTGGCTCTACCCCACGGACCACACCGCCGCGCTGGCTGACGTGCACGGCTGCACCAAGCCGGTGGCGGGCGTCTTTGCGCATCGCGTGACGGTACGGCGCCCCATTGCAGTCGGGGACACACTGGACGCCGTGGTGGACGGCACGGAGCGCAGTGCCACCACGCGCAATCACACCGGCACGCACCTGCTGCAGGCCGCGCTGCGCGAGGTGCTGGGCACGCACGTGAAGCAGGCCGGGTCGCTGAACAACCGCGCACGGCTCCGCTTCGACTTCTCGCACTTTGCGCAGGTGGCCGACGAGGAACTGCAGGAAGTCGAGGACATCGTAAACCGCGAGGTCCTTTCGAACGCAAAGGTCGAGACGTTTGTGGACGTGCCCATTGACGTGGCCATCAACGAGTTCAAGGCTACCGCGCTGTTTGGCGAGAAGTACGGCGACAAGGTGCGTGTGGTCAAGATCGGCGACTTCAGCACCGAGCTCTGCGGTGGCACGCACACCGGCGCAACGGGCGAAATCGGCCTGATAAAGCTGACGGGCGAAAGCTCCGTCAGCAGCGGCATCCGGCGTGTGGAAGCGGTCACTGGCACGGGCAGCCTGACGGTCAACGCCGCGAACGCTCCCGTGACGATCACGGGGAATCTGGCGTTGGGCGGCGGCCCTTCGTTTCTGGCCAGCAACGGCACGACGATCCTCGCGCCGGGTTCGGTCGTCGTTACCTCCGGTTTTGCCGACATCGGCTTGAACTCGACGACCTCGGGCGTGCTGACCCTCCAGGGCAGCGCCGCCTTGACGGTC
>CALMRM010000089.1:6712-8677 GCA_937871605.1 uncultured Terriglobus sp.
CGACGCATCAGTGGCCCGCGTGGTCACCGGCCTGGTCGGCGGCGCGACCGACAGCCCCGCGGCGGCGCTGCAAACGCGCCTGTCGCAGCAGGACGAGGAACTCAAAAAGCTGCGGCGCGAACTGGACCAGGCACGCATGAAGTCCGCCTCTGCCTCCACGGAGAACGCTGCGGACGCAGCCGTCGAAGTGAAGGGCGTCAAGGTGCTGGCGCAAAAGGTCAGCGGCCTCGACCGCAACCAGATGCGCTCGCTGGTGGACACGCTGCGCGCGCGGCTGGGGTCGGGCGTTGTGGTTCTCGGCACGGCAACCGAAGATGGCAAGGTCGCGCTCATCGCAGGTGTCACCAAAGACCTAACCGGAAAGGTGCAGGCGGGCAAGGTAGTCGGTGCCGTGGCCGCTAAGGTCGGCGGCAAAGGCGGCGGCAGGCCCGATCTGGCCGAAGCGGGCGGCAGTGATCCGTCGCAGCTGGATGCGGCCCTGGCAGTCACGCCGGAACTTGTTGATTCGCTGCTCTCCTGAGCGCAGCACCTCCCTCTCGTCATCCTGAGCGCAGCACGTAGTGCGGCATCGAAGGACCTTCTTTCTTCCCGGAGCAGTGCCAGCCGAAAGGAAAGCAGGTCCTTCGACTCCGCTGAGGATGACGAACGAAGTTCTAAGAGCCGCGGCATACACTGGAGCTTGTCATGGCATCAGCAGAAGCGACCCCAACAACGATTCCAGCAGCCCCCCTCACCACCATCGCCAGCATCGGCCAGCACGAGGGCCAGGCCGTCACCGTCCGCGGCTGGCTGTACAACCTGCGTTCCAGCGGCAAGCTGCTGTTTCCCACGTTTCGCGATGGCACCGGCACCATTCAGGGCATCGTGCCCAAAGCTGCCGTGTCGCCGGAGGTGTTCGAGACGCTGAAGGCGCTGCAGCTGGAGTCGAGCGTGGTGGTGACGGGGCGTGTGCGGGCTGACTCACGCGCGCCCAGCGGCTTCGAGCTCGACGTGGACGATGTGCATGTGCAGCAGGCGGTTAGCGCGGACGATCCATTTCCCATCACGCTCAAGGAGCACGGCCCCGACTTCCTGATGGAGCGCCGCCACCTGTGGATGCGCACGCCTCGGCAGTCGGCCATTCTGCGCATTCGCGCCACCATCATGCGTGCGGCGCAGGAATTTTTCGATACGCAGGACTTCACCCGCACCGACCCGCCCATCCTGACGCCCGCCGCCTGCGAGGGCACCAGCGAGCTGTTCGAGATGAAGTACTTCGACGAGGGCAACGCCTACCTGACGCAGAGCGGCCAGCTCTACATTGAGGCAACGGCGCTGGCGCTGGGCAAGGTCTACAGCTTTGGTCCGACCTTTCGGGCGGAAAAGTCGAAGACGCGCCGCCACCTGACCGAGTTCTGGATGATTGAACCCGAGGTCGCCTACGCCGACCTGGATGACTTGATGCGGCTTGCCGAGGACTTCCTCGCGCACATCGTCCTGCGCGTGCTGGAGAAGCACCGCATTGACCTGAAGACGATCACCGGCGGCGACGACAAGGCGGCAAAGCTCGCGAACATCCAGGCACCTTTCCCGCGCCTAAGCTACGACGAGGCTCATGCCATGCTCGAAAAGGCGTTTTCCGAGGGTGCCATAGAAAAGCCGCACGAGTACGGTGACGACTTTGGCGCGCCGGATGAAACCTACATCTCGAACCAGTTCGACCGGCCCGTGATGGTGCACCGCTACCCGGCGGCGGTGAAGGCGTTCTACATGCAGCCCGACCCGGCGGACGCGACGAAGGCACTGTGCGTGGACGTGCTGGCACCCGAGGGCTACGGAGAAATCATCGGCGGTTCACAACGCATCGACAGCTACGACCTGCTGAAGGAGCGCATCCTTTCTCACGGCCTGCCGCTGGAATCGTTCGAGTTGTACCTTGACCTGCGCAAGTACGGCAGCGTGCCGCACAGCGGCTTCGGCATGGGC
>CALMRM010000090.1:0-2205 GCA_937871605.1 uncultured Terriglobus sp.
GACTCGAACCTACAACCCTTCGGTTAACAGCCGAATGCTCTGCCATTGAGCTACTGCGGATCGTGTGGCAACGAGGTGCCGGCAGGCTGGTGCCGGCTCAACTCGCAAAGACAGTTATAGCAAAGTGAGCGAGGTGGGTCAAAGAGAGCCGAGCTGGCAGTCGTGTGAACGGCGGCGGCGGAACGGGAGCGCCCGCACCGGCTAGACTTGAGCCAACGCTTTTCAGCTTGAGCCAACGCTTCCCGCACAGAAGGAGTACGCCCCATGAGCGAACCACGCAGCCTGCCACGCATCTCGCGCCTGAACCGCGACGAGGTAGACAGCTCCATTACCGCCGTGTTCGATGACAGCCTGCGTGAGCGCGGCAATGTGCCGTACTTCTTTCGCACGCTGGCACACCGGCCGTCCATTATGACGACGGCTTGGGCGCACATGCAGGCGGTACTGGCAGAAGGAACGCTGCCGCGCGCGCTGAAAGAGCTGGCCGTGGTCCGCACCAGCCAGCTGAACCGGACGCCGTACTGCCTGGCCTCGCACACCATGATGGCCAAGAAGCTGGGCTGCACCGATAGCAAGCTGGAGGCGCTGGCAAGCTACGCCACGGATGACCGTTTTGACGAGCGGGAGCGGCTGGCCATCCACCTGGCCGAGGTGATGACACAGGACCCGCACAGCTATAAGGACACCGACTTTGCAGCGCTGCGGGCGGCGTTTACCGAGGGCGAGGTGGTGGAACTGGTGGCGGCCATCGGCCTGTTCAACTACTTCAACCGTGCCAACGACCTGCTGCAAATGGAGATTACCCAGCCCGCCACAGAGGACGAGTTGCAGGCGGCAGGGCTGCTGGCGAGCCGCTGACCTGCCACGCAATCGCTGCTCCACCCACAGTCATTGGTAGAGTGCAACGGCGATGTTGTAGGTGCTGAAGCTCTGCCCTGGCCGCTCGCACGCGCCTACCGCGGCCTGTGAGGCCGTGCCCTGCCGGACCTGCTCCAACAACTCGGATGGCAGCGCGGTGAGCGCAGAGGCGTTGTAGCGCATGATGAACAGCGGGCGTGTGCCGACGTAGCCCGTGGTCTGCGCGCACATGGCCCGGGCCGCCGAAGACGGCTCCGCCGTGAGCCCGGCAGAGTGCAGCAGCAGAATGATTTGCTGCTCCTGGTCGCGGAGCGGCATGTCAGGCACGGTGCGGGCAAAATCTTCCACCGCCCACACGTTGCCGTCGCGCTCGCGAACCGCGATGCCCACCGCGTCGACTATGGGATCCAGCACGTTTTCACGGTGATGCTGAGACTGCATCCACATGCGATGCAGGACAGGGGCGCTGCTGCCCACGCCGACATTCTCCGCAATGGCAGAGAAGTGGCTGCCGCTCCCCGCGGCGCGTCCCGGCAGGTCCACTTCCGCTTGCAGCCGGTGCGTCACGGTCCGCGCCCGGCGCATGGCCTCCGCGTGCGATGCAGCCGCTGCCGTCAGCCGAGGGTCCCAGCGGAGCGCAGGTAGACCGGCTTGCGCGCGGGCACTGTTCAGCGCAGCAAAGAGGTACTGCTCTGCCACTGTCTGCTGCGCAGAACCCTGCTGCAAACCACCCAGCAGCCCGCATACCGCAGCGATCCGTCGCAAAACGTGACAATAGCGTCGCAAAACAGCCACTTTTACTCACCCAAACTGCGCAAATAGTCGGCACAAATGCAGCTTTTACAACGCAAGTGCATCAGTTTTGTTGCGTTCACGCACGCCTTTGCACCCTTGAGGACACACCTTTGTAGCGCAGGTTGCGTACAAAAACGTGGGTGCTCTCTGGCATTGGCGTGGCTCTCCTTAGAGGGGTGACGATGCGCACCGGAGGACCGATCGATACCGCTGACCTCGGGCCAGCATAGCGGACGGGCGGACCGGGCGGCTCGCAAGCTGAAACCTAGCTGGCGCTGGCGGGTGGTAACTGGTCGCGGTACTTCCACAGGAGCTGAGCCAGGTCTTTCGCCGCCCAGTAGCGCGGTCCGTACCGCTTTGGCTCATGCAGCACGCGGAAAAGCCAGCCAAGGTACAGGTGGTCTGCCCACACGGGGATGTGCACCTGATCGCCGGAAAGGAAGGCGATGGCCGCACCGATGCAGTGAATGCCGGGCCGGTAGCTCAGCGCCCGCTGGAGGTACAAGCCAAGCCGCTCCTGGGTGCCACCACCCACCGTGATGACCACGTGGG
>CALMRM010000090.1:2215-3502 GCA_937871605.1 uncultured Terriglobus sp.
CCGGAGCCGCTCGAGGAGCGCCAGCAAGTCCGGGTCGGACAACTCAGAGCCATCCACCTTGCCGTACATGGGTGCCATGTACACGTGGCTCTCCGGCACAGCCACGCCAAGTTCCGCAAGGTACGCCAGGTTCAGCTCCGCGCTGCGCTTGCCCGCCATCACCCAGAGCGTGGATCCACGCTCGCGGACGCCGGGCCGCTGCAGCAACTCGCGCATGTACTCCAGCCCGGAAACCCGGCGGATACGGCGGTGCCGCAGTAGGTTCCACAACAGAACCATGTAGGCGCTGTCGGGGATCACCACATCGGCGGAAAGCAGCGCTTCGCGATAGGCGGGCTGCGTCTGCAGGTCCTTCAGGGCGGGCGCGGCGGGCACCAGCAACAGGCCGCCCTGCAGCATACGGTCCACCGCCTCCCGTACCGTTCCCGTGAAAAACTCCACACCCAGAATGGTGACCGTACCCGGCGTATGGGCCGCTATCGCTGTCAGTGGGCACCCACCAGGGCGGGTGCCATCATCTCCTGCTCAATCCAGCGATAGGTCTTCTCCATGCCTTCGCGCAGCTTGATGCTGGGCTCCCAGCCGAGCTTTTCCATGATGAGCGTGTTGTCGCTGTTGCGGCCATTCACGCCCTTGGGCGCGCCCAGATTGTAGGTCCGCTTCAGCTTGATGCCGGCAATATCTTCAACGATGTCGACCAGCTGGTTGATGGTGACCAACTCACTCGAGCCCAGGTTCAGCGGCTCAAGAATGTCGCTGTCCGCGATCCTCTGCGTGCCCTTGACGCAGTCATCGATGTACATGAAGGAGCGGGTCTGCTTGCCATCGCCCCAGATCTCAATCTCGTGCTTGCCGCTTTGCTTGGCCTCCAGCACCTTGCGGCACATGGCGGCGGGCGCCTTTTCGCGACCGCCCGTCCAGGTGCCAAACGGCCCATAGACGTTGTGGTAGCGGGCAATGCGGGTCTCCAAACCGTAATCCTCATAGAAGTGGCGGCACATGCGCTCGGTGAACAGCTTTTCCCAGCCATAGCCATCTTCCGGCAGCGCGGGGTAGGCGTCCTCTTCCTTGAGCGCGACCACTTCCGGCGTCTTCTGCTTGTCGCCGTTGTACACGCAGGCGGAGGAGGAGAAGAAGAAACGCTTCAGGCCCGCATCTTTGGCGGCCATCAGCAGGTGCGCATCGCGATTCCTGAGCAGGTCGAGGGCGACGAGCACCTCGACCTCAGCGACAATGGACCCGTGACACGTTCGATGCAGACCGCTGGCCGCCGATGAGCGCCGAAGA
>CALMRM010000091.1 GCA_937871605.1 uncultured Terriglobus sp.
TCAGCACCATGGTCAGCATGATGCAGGTCGGCCTCGATATGGCACCCACACCGACGCAGATCACCACGTGGCAGCTTGACTGCAACAACCTGAACCGAACCAATGAAGCGTGGCGGACCGCGCAAAAAGAAATCACTGACTTCAATACGATGCTGGTAAAAAATCATCTGCAGGAACTTAAGCCGGTGAACACCCACATGACCGACGAATCGTGCAAAGTCAAAATCGGTACAAGCTGAGCACGCCCGATTCGCAGGAGCTTGATTATCAACTGAGAATGTGGCGAAGCTGGTGAGACTGCTCCGCTTGGACGCCTCGTTATAGTGATGCGTATGACGTTGCTGGATCTGTGCTCGTACCTTGGTCTTGGCGCTGTGGGTGCGGCGACGGCCAACCTGCTGCTCGGCATGCTGCTGTCGCTGCGCTACAGTCCTGTGCGATTGTGGCCGCATCGCCGCATCAATGTCTTTCGGCTTCATAACTGGACGGCGTACTTCGCGCTTTTTTTCACACTGACACATCCGCTGGTGCTGCTCTTCGTCAAGGAGCGGCACTTTGGATGGTTCGATATTGTGTTTCCCATCCGGTCGCCGCTGCAGCCGAAGCTGAACATGGCGGGTGCAGGTGCGCTGTATTTGGTGCTCTTTACCGTGGTGACTTCGCTGCTGCGCACGTCGATCGGCCAGCGCGCCTGGCGCAATCTGCATTACCTGGTGTTCCCGGCAGCGGTGCTGCTGTTCTGGCACAGCATCGGGACGGATCCTGCGCTGAAGGACGGCAACCCGGATCTGCTGGATGGCGGTAAGGTTTTCATCGAGGTCTGCGCCTTCCTGTCAGCCGTTGCCATCGGCGGACGCGTGTGGAGGCGCGGCCGCGGCTTTCGGCCACCTGCAGGCAACCTGGCAAAAAGCAGCCGCGGTGCGGCCTAACGCGTGTCCGTTCCGTATACTGCGCATAACCGAACACTCATCACCACAGACGTTCCCCGCCCAACATGGCACGGGGTTCGATGGAGCACCCATGACGTATCGTTGCCGCCTGCTTTGCACCGCAGCCTCACTTGTCGTTGCCGTGCTGACCGTGCCGGACGTCTCACTATTTGCGCAGCGCGTGGATGCGGATGCGAAGCTGTATTCCGACATGAAGTGGCGTGAGATCGGACCCATGCGTGCCGGTCGGACGCGTGCGCTGGCGGGCGTTCCCAGCCAGCCCGCCACGTTCTACTTTGGCGCGGTGAATGGCGGCGTGTGGAAGACAACCGATGCAGGTGCCACCTGGCAAAGCCTGTGGGATGAACAATCGAGTGGCTCCATTGGCGCGATTGCCGTAGCTGAAAGCGATCCAAACGTGGTCTATGTGGGCAGCGGCGAAGGCCTCGCGCGGCCTGATCTTTCGACCGGAGACGGCGTTTACAAGTCGACCGATGCCGGCAAGACCTGGACGAACCTGGGCCTGCGCGACGGCCAGCAGATTGGTGGCCTGGCCATTGATCCGAAGAACGCGAACCGCGTTTTTGTTGCGGTTACCGGTCATCCCTACGGGCCCAACAAAGAACGCGGCCTGTACCGCACGACCGACGGTGGCAAGACGTTCAAGCAGGTGCTGTTCGTCAACGATCACACCGGTGCAAGCGATGTGCAGATCGATCCGCAGAACCCGAACATTGTTTATTGCGGCATGTGGCAGCGGCAGGAAGGCCCGTGGGAAAACGGTGCATGGTCGGGTACTGACGGCGGCTTTTTCCGCTCGGCTGACGGCGGTGAGACGTGGACCAAGCTGACCGGCCACGGGCTGCCTGACGACATTATCCAGGTGAATGCGACCATTGCGCCGAGCGATTCACACCGTGTCTATGCCGCCATTGCTACGCAAAAGGGTGGCGTTGGCATCTACCGTTCCGACGATGAGGGCATGAACTGGGTGCATGCCCCGGTGGACGACAACCGTGCGGAGGCGCGCATTGGTGGTGGCGACGTACCCGTGCCAAGGGCTGACCCGAAGGATTCCAACACGCTCTATGTTGCCAGCGTGGTGACGTGGCGCTCGACCGATGCCGGCAAAAGCTGGTTCGGCCTGCGTGGCGCGCCGGGTGGCGATGACTATCAGAACGTCTTCGTCAACCCGAACAACACAAAGATTATTGCCTTGGCCAGCGATCAGGGCGTCATCATCTCGCAGAACGCTGGTGAGACCTGGACGCAGTGGTTCAACCAGGCGACCGCGCAGGTGTACCACGTGACCGCAGATAATGCGTGGCCTTACCGTGTGTGCGGTGGCCAGCAGGACAGCGGCAGTGCCTGCGTTCTAAGCCGCAGCAACGACGGCCGTATCACGTTCCATGACTGGCATCCGGCAGGCATTGAGGAGTACGGCTATGCAGCGCCCGATCCGCTGGACCCTGACATCGTCTACGGCGGCAAGGTGTCTCGGTATGACCGGCGTACCGGCCAGATTCAGAGCGTCGAGCCGAAGCCACTGCGTGGCTATCGTGTATTGCGGACGCAACCGCTGCAGTTTTCCCCGGTGGATCCGCACAAGCTGTACTTCGCTGCCAATACGCTCTGGTTGACAGAGAACGGCGGTATGAACTGGAAAGAAGTCAGCCCCGATCTAAGCCGCGAAACATACGATTTGCCGCCAAACCTGGCGCTCTACAAAGACACCCCAGCCGCAAAGCCGATCCGTCGTGGCGTGATTTACGCTCTGGGTCTATCGCCGGTCGACGGCAATCGCCTGTGGGCAGGCACCGATGATGGCCTGATCTGGACGACGCTCGACGCGGGCGGGCACTGGAGTAACGTGACGCCGCCCGAGATGAAGCCCTTCTGGAAGGTCTTCAACATGGACGCAGGGCATTTCGACGCACAAACCGCTTACGCCGCGATCAACACGCTGCGGCTCGACGACATGCGACCGCACCTGTTCCGCACGCATGACGGCGGCAAGACGTGGAAGCAGATCAACGATGGCCTGCCGGACGGTGCGGCAACCAGCACTATTCGCGAAGATCCGAAACGCAAGGGCCTGCTGTACGCGGGTACTGAGACGCAGGTATTTGTCTCGTTTGATGATGGCGATCACTGGCACTCACTTCGATTGAACATGCCACCTAGTTCGGTCCGCGACCTTCAGGTAAAGGACGACGATCTGATTGCAGGCACGCATGGTCGTGGATTTCTCATCCTCGACAATGTGACGCCGCTTCGCCAGATCGCTGCGCGCACCGCGGACGAGCCGTTGCACCTGTACGTGCCGCAAGTGGCCACGCGCGTCCGCAATGACATGAATCCTCCGACTCCATGGGTACCGGATATGGCCACCGGCCAGAATCCGCCGGACGGCGCAATGATCGACTACACGGTCGGGCCTAAATTTGCGGGCGTGCTGACGCTTGAGATTCTCGACAGCAAGGGTGCCGTAGTGAATCGCGTAAAGAGCAACGATCCGGTATCGCCGCTGGACCCGCGCTATCCCGATCCGACGCTGTGGGCGCGTGCGCCGCGCGTGCTTTCAACGGCCGCAGGGCACCATCGCTTCCTGTGGGACATGCAGTACGCGCAGGTACCTGGCATGTCGACCGGGCCAGATGCAGAAATGGCGGTGCCGCACGATACGCCGTCCGTTTCTACCGCGCCTTGGGTCATGCCGGGCACGTACACGGTTCGTTTGATAGCTGGCGGTAAGACGCTTTCTGAGCCACTGGTGGTCCGGATGGATCCCCGTGTAAAGACTAGCGTTGCCGATCTGCAGGCACAGTTCGACGCGGCCAAGTCCATGTATGACGACATG
Organism: uncultured Terriglobus sp.; assembly: GCA_937871605.1. Taxonomy (GTDB): domain Bacteria; phylum Acidobacteriota; class Terriglobia; order Terriglobales; family Acidobacteriaceae; genus Terriglobus. Next base: position 3,790 of record CALMRM010000091.1, read on the forward strand.
CTGAAGGCCACCGCCGTTCTGCATGAGGGCACGATCCTGCGCGGCCAGTTGAAGGCTCGTAGCGGTCAGCAGCCGGTGCAGAACGCCGACGCGGGCTTTCAGTCCAAGCTCGACCGCGTGCTCGGTGCGGAAGCACCCGGGCGCGGTGGTGGTGGACGCGGAGGACCGGCCGGACCGCCCACGCTGGCTTCGCTGCGGCTGACGTTGTCGCGGCTGGAGCACCAAATCGAAAACGCCGACGCCGCGCCAACTGCTGCGCAGATCGAGGCGTACAAGACAACAGCGGCTGCCATGCCGGCGCTGATGCAGCAGTGGGAAGACCTGACAAAAACCGACATAAAGGCGCTGAACGAAGCGCTTGCACGCGAACACCTGGCCACGCTGTCCCTCGATACCTTTCGCATCGATCACGATGTGGAAGACCAGATTGAGATGGGCGATGACGAATAAATGCCTCTGCTGAGCAAGGGTGTACACGCGATGAATTGTGGCCGCGCGAATAGCCGGGACCTGACCTGTCTGGAGACTTACGATGCAGTTGATACGCCGGGCCGCGCTGCAGTCCCTCTGCCTGGGTTGCGTGACCCTTGGAAGCTTGCACGCACAAACCGCGGACACCGCAACACTGCGCGGGCGTGCGGAAGACGCAACCCATGCGGCGATCGCAGGTGCGCAGGTCATGGCCACCAACGGGTTGACAGGCTTTGTTCGCAGAACCGTGACGGACGGACGGGGACGCTTCTCGCTGGGCGGTCTGCCCGTTGCGGGATCCTATGATGTGACGATCAGCAAGCCGGGTTTCAAAGACGCCGCAACGCACAACCTGCAGCTTTCGCTAGGCAGTTCCGCGGACCTGAATGTGCTGCTGGCTACGGCAGGGGAGATCGCGAGTATCACCGTCGTTGGCAGCACCAACGATGTGCGCATCGATCAGCCCCAGCTCGGCATTCATCTCGGCACGCAGCAGATCCAGGAGACTCCGCTGCTCAATCGCCGCATCACGTATCTGCCGCTGCTGAATGCCGCGAACCGCCCTGCGATCAACCAGGGTGACATCTTCATGAATCAGAACCTGTTCACGACCAATGGTGCCGGCCGCCGGCAGGCGTATTTTGTGGTGGATGGTGCCAACAGCATCGAGAGCTGGGGTCGCCAGACGATCTTCACCAACGTGCCGCAGATGGCTGTAGCCGAGATGACGGTGCTGACCAACAGCTTTTCCGCGCAATATGGCGGTAGCACCGGCAGCCTGGTCAACATGGTGACGGCGACCGGTGGTGACCGCTTCCACGGGCAGGTGCTCGAGTTATGGAAGCCCGCGGAGACAGAGGCTCAGCTGTCCGGATTTACGCTGGCCAACGCAGCCACTGGCAATGACCTGACGAGTGATGTGCTGGGCCAGACCGCGGTTTCGCTTTCAGGCGCGCTGGACCGCAGCAAACGCACGCACATCTTTGCGGCGGGCGAATACAACCGCGAGGCGAAAGGTTCGCCGGTCACATCGCCGCTGGCTCCGGGCATCTTCACGGGTCACTACCGCGGATGGCTAGGCACCGTGCGTATCGACCGCCAATGGACGGAACATAACAGCCTGTTTCTGCGCGCGAACATCGATCACTTCTCCGACACGAATCCGAACGGCATCGTCGGTGGCGCCAGCCTGCCAACTGTCGCGCGCACGTTTCGTCGCCGCACTTATTCCGGCGTGCTGGGCGATACGGCTGTTCTTAGCACGCACCTGGTGAACAGCCTGCGTTTGCAGTTCCAGCTTGCCTCGCCCATCACTGAGTTCGATCCGGCTGTCTTCGGTACACAGTTTGTGGTGCCCACAACTGCATCCGGAACGTTCACGTCCGGCACATCGCAATCGGCACTGCTGATGAACCGGCAGTATGAGCTGGCAGAGACCCTGTCATGGAATCGAGGACGCCACCAGGTCACCGTCGGCGGCAACGTGATCGACGCGCATAACGGTGGCAACAGCAAGGAGTTCGGCGGACCGATCTTTCTTGGTCGCTTCACGTACAACACGTGCAGTTTGGCAGTCGCCGTCTGCGAGAGTTCGACTTACCTGAATAACATCAACAACGTGGCGAATTATCAGCAGAGTTTCGGCAATGCGAGCTACACAGTGAACGATCAGTTGTGGTCATTGTTCGCGCAGGATGATTACCGCGTTAGCCAGCGAATGACGGTTAACCTTGGCGTGCGGTACGAGCGGCAGACCTTTACCGATGCGACGTTGAACTTCGCGCCACGCGTCGGCTTTGTCTTCCACACGACAGGGAATGGTGGCGTGGTGTTGCGTGGCGGGTTTGGCATCTACCATTCACAGATTGTCGACAATGCCGCCGCTAGCTACGCGCTGGGCGAGCCGGCTGGTGTCTTCACCTACACAGCAACAAAGGGTCAGGTTGGCTTCCCGATCAACGTGGCGGCTGCCCCGTTGCCTGCGTTCCCAGCGGGCGGACTCGTGCCGGTGCGCAGTCTGTATGTGCGTCCTGGACAGCCTGCGTTCTTGAATCAGTATGTGCCCGCAGCATTGTTGAATGGCTATCCAAATCGGCTGCTGAATCCTTACTCGGAGCAGTGGACGTTCAGCCTGGAGCACCGGTTCGCGCCGGGTTGGCTGATGAGCCTGGACTATGTCGGCACGCACACTCTGCGCATCGTGCGCCCGCTGGATGTGGACGGTCCTTCACCCTTTGTACGTACCGCGCAAAATCAGACGCGCACGGCGCAGGTCGCAAACTGCACTAGACCCTACTGGATCAGCTTCTATGCAGCGAATCGCGCGACCTGTAGCGCCACGGCGGCAAGTAACCCGCAGCCACTCTACAGTGTCATTCAGACCGATGTGAATGACGGCTACCTGCATTACAACGCGCTCGACTTAAATGTCTCCCATGCATTCACGCACGGCTTCCAGGTGTTAGGCAGTTACACCTGGTCGAAGACGCTGGATAACGTCGATCCGGATACCACGGCACAGAATCCAAATGACACCAACTTCCTCGGGCACCAGGAATATGGCTATGCGATCTATGATCAGCGCCACCGCGCGGTCTTCAGCGGGATCTACGACGCGCCGTTCAAGCTACGGGTGGGAGGCGTCAGCACGCTCGCCAGCAGCCTGCCGTACAACCTGGTCACAGGCACGACCAACAGCGGCAACACCGGCGCAACGACCGACCGGCCTGTGATCAACGGCGCCGTGGTGGGCCGCAACTCGGGCCGCGGGCGGCCTGGTTACTCACTTGATCCGTTTGTGAGCCGCGCATTTCCGCTATACCGCGAAGCAGTGCAGATCGATCTGCGGGCGGAGGCGTTCAACATCCTGAACCATCAGAACTTTGTCGGCTTTAACGGTACGTATGGCAACGGTACGACAGCTCCTGCAACGCTTGGCACACCACTGCCGGGTGTGGCGTCGCAGTTGTCCGCGCGGCAATTTCAGTTCTCCGCGAAACTGAGTTTCTGATGGGCATTGCGCGCAGCGTCGCAAGTTTCGCTCCACTGGCGATGATTGCCAGTGCGGCCGCACAGACGCAGACTGCATCCATCGCGGGGCGCGTTGTCGACGTGCACAGCAAGGTAGTCCCGCAGGCCCAGTTGACCGTCCGGAACACCGACATCGGCACCACACGCACCCTACGCGCCGATGGGGCGGGAGCCTTCCGTGTCAGCGGCCTGTCGCCCGGGGCTTACAGTGTTGAGGCGACCGGCGGCGGCCTGGTGCTGCGACCTGCCGTACGCCTGACGCTCACGCTGGGCAGCAATACGGATCTGCTGCTGCAGATGCGCATTCCGCCAGCGAAGCAGGGCACCACGGTCACTGCGCGTCAAGCCACAGTCGAAGGCAACACGGTTGCACCTCCAGCCAACACCACAGAGGCCGCCGTCGGCACCTTTCTGCCTGGCCTGACCATCACCTACCTGCCCAATCGCGATCGCGATTACACGCAGTTCACCACGCAGGCGGCGGGCGCGGAACTAGATGTTGATGGCGCGAGCCTCTCCATAGCAGGGCAGCGCGGCAGTGCCATCGCGGTTGCGCTGGACGGCACCAGCTTCAAGGATCCGCTGCTTGGCGGGATCCGCGGTGGGCCGGATGGCAGCCTCTTTCTGCCGCTGACCGCCGTGCGCGAGTTCGAACTGCTGCGCAGCGGCGTAGACAGCACCGTGGCCGTGACGGGAGCGGCCGTGGTGAACGTGGCTACGAAGTTCGGCGTGAACCGTCCACGCGGTGAGGCGTTCTACACTGGTCGTCCCGCAAACTTCACCTCAGAGGATGCCTTCGGACATGGCCTCGACGGCGAGCAGAACGCCTTCGGCGCATCCTACAGCGGACCCATGCGCAAGGGTCACGCTTTCTACGCCATCAGCGCCGAGCAGGACTTCGTACATGCCGGACGGTTCGTGCAGTTCGCGCCGCAGTCAGTGCCGCAGCAGTTCCGAGTTGCCACTGATTGCCGGAAGCGGTTCGATGTGCGACACAAAGCTGCAGCCGCGACTTTCCGCCTCGAACTCCATGTCCGGCCTAATTGCCGCGATGATCTCGTCTACACGCAGTGGCTCTGGGTGCAGTTCTCGCGTGCTTGCAACGTTGAATGTCGAGGGCAACATGATCTTCGTCACGGAGGACCAGGCAGCTCAGGATCGCGTCAAGGCCACGGCACGGCACCTGCTTAAGGGCCGGTGGGCGCAGGTCAGTTCCTCCGACGTGGCAGAGGTGGCCAGGCACACGCCCACTGGGCTGCGGCAGGCTTACCGCTACAAGGTACAGCACCGGCTACATAATCCTATGCACGCCAAAATCCTGCTTCGCATTTGGTGTGAGCAGGAACCCACCAGCGGCAGCTCGGTCTCACTCAGTGGCACGCGTGATAGCCTGGTCATGCTCCGCACCCGCTTGGACTGGCAAATCTCCGACCGGGAACTAGCCACCATGCGGTGCTACATACAGTCAGCGGCACACGCGCTGCAGGGCCTGGCAACGCTGCAGCCGGACAGAGCCCTGATGGACGGCACCGGTGACTTTCGTGAGCGCTGCGACGACTGCAACCACCACATGGGCGGGATGCGCATGTCTCCCTGCGAAAGCAGCGGAGTGGTCGATACCAACTTGCGGCTCTTCGGCACAGCCAACACCTACGTGTGCAGCTCTGCGGTCTTTCCCACCTCCGGCTACTCTAATCCGACGCACACCGTTCTGGCCTTGGTGGTCCGCTTGGCAGACCACCTCACGCTAGAGACTCCGCTAAAGACGCGGCAGGCAAGGCTTCATGCGGCGAAAGGAAGAACCATGGAGATGATCCGCCTGCCCGTCACCGGACGGCAAACAACACAGCTCGGCCTTGGCTGTGGCAGCGTTATGGGCGTCCTTGGGTGGGCTGATTCGACGCGCCTGCTGGAGACGGCCTTCCATGCAGGCATTCGCCACTTTGATGTGGCCCCCGCGTACGGCTACGGCGAAGCGGAACGCTGCCTCGGAGCCTTTCTCGCACGGCACCCCGGAGAGGTCACCGTGACGACGAAGTTCGGCATTCCTCCAGCAAGCTCCACCTCGTGAAAAGGCTACGCGCGTAAGCTGGCGCGTCCGCTGCTGAAGGCTATGCCAAGCATTAAAGCACGCCTGCCCGGAGTCTCCGCTGCGGTGGCACACATCGACACCACGGTGAGCGGTGCTAATCCCATCTTTACCGCAGAGCAGGCACGCATTTCTATTGAGAGCAGTCTGCGAGCGCTTCGGGTCGACCGCATGGACTTGCTCCTGCTGCATGAGGCGCGAGCCATCGACCTGAACGACGATGCCGTGCTCCGTCTGCTGCAGGACATGGTTGCCGCAGGCAAGGTTGGCGAGTTCGGTATCGGCAGCGAAGGCAGCAAGATTCCTGCACTGCTGGCTTCCAAGCCGGCCTACTGCCATGTTTTGCAATACGAGTGGTCTGTCTTCGATCCCGTATCACCCTCCTACAACCTCTGCTTAAGGCTGCTATGCTCTGCAACCCGCACAGCATCATTCTCTTCTCGTCTAAGCAGCCCAGCAACATAACAAAGAACGCGCGCCTCGCAGACATCAGCGACTTCGACAAGCAGGCTTTGCGCTTCTATGAAGCCGTGCAGGCCGAACAACCCGTCATACTCCTGTCTGAAACAACTACATAGACCGCACGTAGTTCGGATGCAGCGCTGCTAGTTGAGTGTCCATTCAGAACCTTTGAACAATTGCTTAAATGAGAAACCGGAATCCTCGCGATGCAATCAGACCAGCTGCCCTGTTATTTCCCTGTTCGTTCCTGTTGTAAGAGAGCCGCTCTAGCTAAAGTGCCGCACTTATCGTTCTTTTTTGAGCGCGAGCAGACTACAACCACGTGCTGTCCCTGTAAACTACCCTGTTATGAGGTTCCAAACCGCAGACGAGTTTAGGCCGGACTGCGTCCATCGCCAGCAAGTCTTCTGTGTGCGATCGCACGAGAGAGGTGAAGGCGAAATCTGCAGAAACCGCCGCAATTTTCGCGATCAGCGAGGTGAAGTTCCACTCAAGAGAGGGACCCTGAAGTCGCGTCAGCCTCTTAGAGTTCTGGCCTTCTGCGAGCTTCAAGCAGGCAGAGACCGATCCAAGACAACGCTTTGAGGGAGTCGTTGTTACATTGCGCTGAACTCCACCCTTTCGCGATGGCAATAACTAGAAACGGTCAGTTCTACAGCTTTTATTCTGACAAGAGTTCTGAGCAGGTTTCGTGCTCAACGCCCCGCAGTTCCAGGAGCTGCGCAAGCTGTCACAAACATTCGTTTGTGAGGGCCGATCCAGCGAGTTAGTTCTCAGAAGCTGACTTTTCGGTGTCAATAACCTGCCAGTCTTCTGAGAAACTCACTTGGCGCTAGTCAGGACGCGAATCGAACACCTCTTGGGATTGTTGGATCTCATGGGCGTGCATTTTCGCCCATTCATATAACCCTGTGAACGGCCCTTGCAGGCTGTGTCCTAACAGCGTCAGGGAGTACTCGACGCCTATGGGCGATTTTGGGAGAACGCGGCGCTGTACCAGGCCACTCCGTTCCAACCGGCGCAGAGTGTGTGTGAGCGCTTTCTGGGTTACACCGCAGAGCCGATTCTTGATTGAGTTGAAACGCTGCGGACCGGAGCAGAGAAACACCAAAATCATGATCGACCATTTGTCTGCAATTTGCTCAAGCACCGGTCGGATGAGTGGGACGGAAGAGATGATTTCATCCTCTTGCTTCAACACAGGTATCCTCTAACTCCTCTAGTAGCGTCTAGGTGCCTTTACAGCTACTAGGTTGCAATCATATACCTAAAGCGAGGAGGACGACATGCAATTTGATGGCAAAGTAGCATTGGTGACCGGTGGTGGTTCGGGTATTGGTCTGGCGGTCGCACGGGCAATTACTGCACAGGGGGGCTCCGTTTACATCACAGGACGCAGGCAAACGGAGTTGGAAAAGGCAGCGGCGGAAATCGGTACGCAGGTTTTTCCAATACAGGGTGACGTCACTCGTTTGGACGACCTTGATCGCGTGTATGCACAGATCGAGGAAAAGCATGGGAAACTAGACACCCTGATCGTAAATGCCGGTGTAGCGCCGTTTGCCAAACTGGAAGATGTCTCCGAGGAGCACTATGACAGCATCTTCAACCTGAACGCACGCGCGACCTTGTTCACTGTTCAGAAGGCTCTCCCCCTGATGTCAGCAGGCGGCACGATTGTGCTCATCGGTTCCGTAGCGGATGCCATCGGTACACCCGGCTATGGGGCATATAACGCTAGCAAGGCCGCGATGCGATCGTTTGCACGGACTTGGGCGAATGAATTGGCAGAAAGCGGTATCCGCGTGAACGTCGTGAGCCCAGGTCCGACCGAAACGCCAATGATGGCAGCTGCAAGCTCGGAAGTCAGGGCCACCCTGAAGAGCTTGATTCCGCTTGGGCGTGTCGGCCGTCCGGAAGAAGTTGCCGCCGCCACTTGCTTCTTAGCGTCGGATCAAAGCAGCTTCATTGCCGGCGCAGAACTCTGCGTTGACGGCGGCATGACTCAGGTTTAGGTATAAGGGTGGACTACTAAACAGGCCCACCCTTTTAGCGCAGTTCCCACGTTAGGAAGATCGTGGCCCTTTGGGCCTAGTCGGCTACGCGGGGGGCTTGCGCCTGCTAGCTGCCTGCCTACCGATTCCGACATTTGAGACAGACAGAATCTCAAGCTTTCGTTGACCCTCAACGCAGTAACGAGGAGCACGATTGTTGTATAGGAGAGAACTATGCACTGTCACAAACGTTCGTTTTTCGACGGGATGGGATGCTGCAACATTCCATACTAGTTTTGTAATCAGAGGCAGAATGATCTCCCATATTGACCATCTCGTTCTGACTGTCGCGTCACTTGACGAAACCTGCTCGTTTTATGAACGTGTTCTCCACTTCAAGCGAGAAGATCTACCGGGCAAGCCAACGGCGTTGAGTTTCGGAAGCTGCAAAATCAACGTGCATCAGATCGATCACACATTTGAACCAAAGGCGAGTACGCCCACGCCGGGTGCTGGCGATTATTGCCTTATTACAACCGAACCACTTGAAACCATCGTGGCTCACCTTCAGTCCAAATATGTTCCGATAGAGGAAGGACCGGTGAAGCGCCAGGGGGCGCAGGGAGAGATGATGTCCGTCTACTTTCGTGACCCGGATAAGAATCTTGTTGAGGTCAGCAAGTATTGCTAAACGATTGAATCTGCGTTGCATGATCGCGTAAAGTCGCTGTCGTGCCTTTAAACGTCCTGATGATTGCACAAAGTATAAAGAG
>CALMRM010000092.1 GCA_937871605.1 uncultured Terriglobus sp.
CAACGAACTGCCGGAGTTAGAGACGCTGGAGGAGCAGCGCCGCCTGTACCCGCGAGACGGCTTTGCCTCGCACCTGATTGGCTATGTGGGTGAGATCTCCGAGGGCGACCTGAACCAGCCCAAGTACGCCTTCTATGAACCGGGGGATGTGGTGGGCAAGTCCGGCGTCGAGGAATCGTACGACGCGTTGTTGCGCGGTACGGACGGGTCCCGCGACGTGATGGTGAACAGTCACGGGCGTGAGGTGGGCCGCCTGGGCGAGGAACTCGCGAAACCGGGGCAGGATTTGCGGCTGACCATCGATCTGGATCTGCAAACTGCGGCGGAAAAGGCCATGGAAGGCAAGAATGGGGCGTTGGTCGCCATGGATCCGCATACCGGGGAAATCCTGGCCATGGTATCCCGGCCGAACTACGACCCCAACCAGTTTGCCGTTCGGCTTTCGCGCGCCTATTGGAGCGGCATTGTCAACGATCCGAACCATCCGCTGCTGAACAAGAGTATCCAGGCACAACTTGCCCCGGGCTCGACCTTCAAGGTCATCATGACCTTTGCGGGGCTGCAGGAAAACGCGGCGCAGACCCTGCGCGTCGTCTGCAACGGGGGCGCCAGCTTCTACGGACACTTCTTTGGTTGTGACAGGCACCACGGTGCTGTCGACATCCACAACGCACTGCCGTACTCGTGCGATACCTACTACTACACGCTGGCGAACCGTCTCGGCATAGACACCATCGCCCGCTATGGGCATGAGGTTGGCATCGGAGAGAAGACCGGCATTGATCTGCCGAACGAGGCAGCCGGCATCATGCCGTCGCCGCAATGGAAGATGAAAGCGCAGCACGACAAGTGGTACGCGGGCGAGACCATCTCCGTGGGCATCGGACAGGGCGCGGTGCAGGCGAGCCCGGTACAGCTGGCGCGGGCACTCGGCGGCATTGCGAGCGGCGGCTTTTTTGTGCAACCGCACGTTGTGTTCCCGGGGGAGCTTTCGAAAGACGCGCGCGAGACCATCAAGGAATCGTTCCCAGGTAGCGGCAGCAGGGAGGTTTCCATGTCTCCGGAGACGTGGCAGCTGATTACGGACGCCATGGCCAAAGTGACAGAGGGCGGCGGCACAGCTGCCGAGGCGCACCTCGAGGGCGTGGATTTCACCGGCAAGACCGGCACCGCGGATGTGGTCAGCGGACGCAAGAAGGGCACCGCCGACAAGTCCACCCTGCCGAATGCCTGGTTCGTGGGCATGACACCGCGTCGTAACCCGGACATTGTGGTTGCGGTGCTGTGGGAGCACGGCTACTGGGGTTATAACTCGGCAAAGGTCGCCGCACAGGTCATCAACGCGTTTGTGGGCAAACAGCGTAAACATGCGGGCAATGTGCGGCTGGAGCAGGCGAACGCACCGGCACCCACGCCAGCACCCGCACCAGCACCCGCACCGAAGGCTGAAGGTGAAGCGACACCCACAGCCAAGGCTGTACCTGGCCGTTCCACGGAGCACACTGCCGGATGACGCGCGTGTCAGCTTACCGTGACTTCGACTGGGCGCTGCTATCGTTCGTGCTGCTGATGAGCCTGTTCAGCGTGGTGGAAATCTACTCGGCCACGCTGCACACCAAGTTTCACGGATTCCACAC
>CALMRM010000093.1 GCA_937871605.1 uncultured Terriglobus sp.
TCTTCCTCTTCCTCGTCTTCCTCGTCCAGGTCTTCGTCGTCCTCATCGTCGTCGTCGACTTCCGGCTCCTCGTAGTCATCCTTGGCTGCCGCGTAATACTTCAACTCGTCTTCCAGCATGGTTCCCTCCGCACAGGATGCACGATAGGATGCAGATTCAGAAACGGTGCACAACCCACTCTGAACACAGCACTATGGTGCACCGCAATTGGTGCAATGGCAAGCACTGTTTTTCGGTGTTGTGCAATTCGTGCGGCAGTCTGCCCAGGTCGGTACTGAAAGCGCTTCACACACGGTGAGCCTGGCCGTAGTAGCTCCTTTCTACAACGCATTCTGCGCATAGAGCAGCTGTTCCATTCGTGCTACCGTCAAGCGCATGCGAACACTTCTTTCCGCGCGGGCAGCACTGCTGCTGTTGGCGCTGCCGCTCCTGGCGGGCGCATTCGCCCAGGCACAATCGGCAGGCACCATACCGCCGTCCGTGGACCCGGAACTGGCCCGCTACATCGGTGCCATACGCGCCATCGACAATCATGCGCATACGGTGTTACCACCACCCAACGACGGAACCGATCGCGAGTTCGATGCCCTACCCGTAGACAACATGGAGCCGCAGACAGACCCGGTTGTGCTGCGAGATAGCAGTCCGGAGGTCAGCGCCGCGTGGCAGGCGCTGTGGGGTCTGCACGAGACAGCACCGCTCAGCACCGCCGCCCTGCAGCGTGTCCAGGCGGCACGTGCTGCCATCAAGGCGCGCGAGGGCGTGAACTACGACAACTGGGTGCTGGACCGCATGGGCATTGCAACAGAGGTGGCCAACCGCGTTGCCATGGGACCGGGCATTGCAAAGCCTCGCTTTGCATGGGTTCCCTACGACGACACGCTGATGTTCCCGCTGGACAACAGCGCACTGGCAGCGGCAACGCCAGACAAGGCGCAGTTCTTCCCGTTGGAAGCAAAGGTCCTGCAGCGCTACCTGCAAGCTGCAACGCTTCAGCACGTGCCCGCTACGCTCGGTGAGTACCTGTCGAAAGTTTTGCTGCCGACGCTGCAGGCGCAACGGCAAGGCGGTGCCATCGCCATCAAGTTCGAGATCGCCTACCTGCGTGACTTTAACTTCGCATCAGTAAAGCAAGATGACGCAGCGCGCGTGTACAGCACATTTGCCAGCGGCGGCGTGCCAGATGTCACAAGCTACAAGCTGCTGCAAGACTTCCTGTTCCGTACGCTGTGCCAAGAGGCCGGAAGGCTGGGCATGGCCGTGCACATCCACACCGGCGAGGGTGCCGGCAGCTATTTCAGCCTGGCGGGCGTGAATCCCATGCTGCTGGAGCCAACCTTCAACAGCAAGGCACTGCGTGGGACGAACTTCGTCCTGCTGCACGGTGGCTGGCCTTACGTGCATGAAGAAGGTGCACTGCTGCAAAAACCCAATGTCTACCTGGACATTTCGCAGCAGGTCATCCTGTTCTCGCCACAGCTGATGAGCACCTGGTTGCGCGAGTGGCTGGAGCTGTACCCGGACAAGGTGCTGTTCGGCACCGACGCCTACCCCTACACGCCTGCCATGGGGTGGGAAGAACTGCTGTGGATTGCCACGCACAATGCGCGCGAGACACTCGGCATTACGCTCACCGGCATGGTGCGCGACGGCGTGGTGGACATGCCGCGCGCCAAACAGATCGCAGACATGGTGCTGCGCGGCAATGCGGCCAAACTGTACAAGCTGCAATAACAATTCATAGGAACTTGCCACACGAGGCTGGAAGCGAGACTATTTCGACATGGAGCGCAGCTACATTCTGGACCGCCTGCGGGAACACGCTCCTGCGCTACAGGCAGGAGGTGTCGCTCACCTGATGCTCTTCGGCTCCGCTGCGCGGGACGAGATGGGACCTCAATCGGACGTGGATGTGCTTGTGGAATTCGAGCCTGGCGTAAAGGTGACACTGCTGATGCTGGGCGGCCTGCAGTACGACCTGAGCCAGACGCTGGGTGTGGAGGTAGACCTTTCCTCTGCGGCGTGGCTGAAAGAGCCTATCCGGCAACGCGCGCTGCGGGAGGCTGTGCTTGCCTTTTAGAGACACGGCGCAACATCTAAGAGACATCATTGAAAATATCGACCTGATTACGTCCTTTGTGCAGGGTCTGAGCCTTAACGACTACGCTGCTGACCGCAGAACTGCAGCAGCCGTCGAACGCCATTTACAGATCGTGACAGAGGCTGCCTACCGTCTTGGAGACGACGCCGAAGCTGTCTGCCCTGGCCCTGACTGGCGGCGGTACCGCGGCCTCGGGAACCTGCTACGGCATGCCTATCAACGTATTCAGGATGAGCTGATCTGGGAGACAGTCAACGACGATTTACCGAGCCTGCGGCAGGCTGCTAAAGATGCACTACGCGGGCTGGATAAGAACACGCCCAGCTAAACTCGAACTATGGCTCAAATCATCAAGGCAATCCGCGGCACGCGCGACTTGCTGCCCGCTGAAACCGCGCTGTGGAACCGCGCGGAACGCACCGCCCGCGAGGTCTTTGCCCGCTATAACTTCGGCGAAATTCGCACGCCCGTACTGGAAGCAACGGAGCTGTTTGCGCGCGGCGTGGGTGAAGAGACCGACATCGTGAGCAAGGAGATGTTTACGTGGGAGGACCGCGCCCGCGCTGCCAGCGAGAAGCCGCAGAGCCTGACGCTGCGACCGGAGAACACGGCAGGCGTCGTGCGCGCCTACATCGAGCACAAGCTGCACGACACCGGCCAGTTGCAAAAGCTGTACTACATCGGCCCCCAGTTTCGCCGCGAGCGCCCGCAGAAGGGCCGCTACCGCCAGTTTTTCCAGATTGGCGCGGAGGTCATTGGGCCTGCCTCGTCGGGCAGCGAGTCGCCCCTGCGCGACGCCGAAGTGCTGGAAATGCTGGCCGCACTGCTGGACGAACTCGGCATTCCGCGTGCGTCCGCGGCCAACGAATACCAAGGTTGGCGGCTATTGTTGAACTCCGTGGGCAGCAGCACGGACCGTCCCCGCTACGTGGCCGCGCTGCGCGAGGCGTTACTGCCGGTGAAGGATCAGATGTGCCCCGACAACCAGCGCCGCGCCGACACCAATCCGCTGCGCGTGCTGGATAGCAAGGATGAGGCGGATCAGGCCATCATCAACGCGCTACCCAAGATTGCCGACTACCTCGACGATGACTCGAAGCAGCACTTTGCCGCAGTGCTGGCAGCGCTGGACGCCTGTGCCGTGCCGTACACGGTGAACCCACGCCTCGTCCGCGGGCTGGACTACTACACTCGCACCACCTTCGAGTTCACCGTGGACCTGGGCCTGGGTACGCAGAACGCGCTGCTGGGCGGCGGCCGCTACGATGGCCTGAGCGAAATGCTGGGCGGCCCGCGCGCACCGGGCATTGGCTTCGCCATCGGCGAGGACCGGCTGATTCTCACGCTGCAGGCTTTGGCCGAGTTAAAGGCCGCAGACGAGGGCGAACTTGCGCCGGTCAAGATCGACGCCTACATCGCCCCGCTGAGCCCCGCGCAGAACGCCGCGGCCCTGGCACTCGCCCGCACACTGCGCGCGGCCGGGCTGCAGGTGGAAGTGGGCGACGGCACCTTTCGGCTAAAGAAGAGCTTCGACGCTGCCGACCGCGTCGCGCGGCACATCGTCATCCTGGGCGAGGACGAGGTCGCGCAGCAGCAGGCCACGGTGAAGACGTTCGCTACGGGCGACCAGCACAAAATCGGCTTCGACGACCTGAGCGCCACCTTGCGTAGCTCACTCGCCATCAGGCCAACCACTCTCACCTTCAAAGAACCGACTTACTGATCAACTACTTGAGCTTGTCATCTGAGCGGAGCGCAGCGGAGTCGAAGGACCTGCTCCTCGCGCGCGAAGCGCGCCTGAGCGCCTGCGGCGCTGGTGAAAAAGCAGGTCCTTCGGCTGCGCACTTCGTGCTTCGCTCAGGATGACAACGCTATAAGTACGTACTACTGCTCAGGACGACAGTTCTCTAGCTCTTGGCAGTCAGCGCAAAACGCGCACACTGCGGATCGACACCCTGCAGGATCCAGCTGCCGCCCGGCACCTCCGTCGGACCGTGCATCACCGTGCCGCCGCTGTCCAGCACGCGCTGCTTTGCGGCCTGGATGCTGTCCACGGTGATGTAGTACGTCCAATGCGGCGGTGCGCCTGCAGCCTGCATGGCAGGTGGTCTGTTCATCATGCCGCCGCCCTGCGTCTCAGTCAGCATAAAGGTCTGATACGTACCCATCGGATCCATGTCCACGCTCATGTGCTTCGTCCAGCCATACAGGCCGCTATAAAAGTCCCACGCCTGCTGCCAATCCGTCGTGACCAACTCGTGCCAGCCGATGTTGCCGACCGCCTGCGCATCCAGCGGCTGCCACATGCCGTTGCCGCTTGGCTGGAACAGCAGGTACACGGCGCTCTGTGGATCGCGCACCACAGCAAAGCGGCCCACGCTGGGGATGTCCGTTGGAGGCCGCAGGATAGAACCACCCCGGTCCGTTACCGCTGCAGCCGCAGCATCCACGTCAGGCGTGTAGATATGGGCCATCCACATGGCCTTGTGTTCCGCTGCGGCAGGCATCGTCATCATGCCGCCCACATCTTTGCCGTTCATGCCGAACAGCTCGTACCGCATACCCGGCATGCCGCTGTCGTGCGTCTGCCAGCCCACCACTGCGCCGTAGAACGCCTTGGCCGCGTCCACGTCCGTGGTCATCAGTTCGTACCAGATAAATCCCTTGCCCGCGTGCTCTGCCATCGTTCGTTCTCCCACGCCACTGTACCGGCACTTCAAAGACTTGCCTACTGTTTTGTTGGCTTGACTCTCGCCCTCTTTTGGTCGTACTTCGATTCCGCATTTTGCCCCATCCATGCAGTGGAACAAGCAGCAACGCAGAGCACCACTGCACGGTTAACGGATTGCTTACCAGACGAGAGTTCGGCAAAACATCGGGGTACGCTGTGGCTGCGGCAGCCGCACGCCGCCTGCACGCCTTGACCGCGCCAGACGTCTCCCTGGAGATCGCTCCGTTTCTGCTGGAGCCATCTCCCAAGCACAGGATCCAAACCGTCGCGTATAACGGGCAAGTTCCAGGGCCACTCTTTCGCATGCGCCAGGGGCGAGAGGTGACGGTCCAGATCTGCAACCGCTCCGCCGACCCGGAAGTCGTCCACTGGCATGGGCTGGCGCTGCCCAGTGCGATCGATGGTGCCATGGAAGAAGGAACGCCGATGATCGCTCCCGGTGCGACCACGCGTTTCAGCCTGACGCCCAGTCCTGCGGGGTTCCGCTGGTTCCACACGCACACCTTCGCGGGCACGGATCTGCGCAAAGCGCAGTACGGCGGCCAGCATGGCTTCCTGATGGTGGAGGCGGCAGACTCTCCGGGCCGCTTTGACCAGGAAGTCTTCCTCGCGCTGCACGACTGGCAGGGCCGGGATATGGGCAGCGACGACGGCTCCATGAACCCGGTCTACGACGTCACCACCGTGAACGGCAAGATGCTCGGCTTTGGTGAGCCAATCCGTGTCCGGCAGGGCCAGCGCGTCCTGATGCACATCCTCAACTCCAGCCCAACGGAGGTGCACTGGGTCGCGCTTGCCGGCCATCGTTTTCGGGTGGTCGCGCTGGACGGCAACGCCGTGCCTACACCGCAGACGGCGGACATGCTTCGCCTTGCGCCAGCGGAACGGGTGTCGGCTATGGTGGAGATGAACGCCCCCGGCGTGTGGGTCTTTGGCGAAGTACGCAAGCACATCCAGGCCACCGGCATGGGCTGTGTCGTCGAGTACGCAGGCGCGTCCGGCAAACCCGTTTGGCAGCAGCCAGCCGACCTCCTGTGGAACTACAGCCAGTTCGCCGCACAAATGGCGCAGCCCACGCCCGACGTTCAGCACATGGAGTTCATCTTTACCTCGAAGTTTCAAGGGCACGGCAAGGAAGAGCTGTGGCGCATCAACGGCAAATCATACCCGCAGACGGACGAGCCAGTTCTCACTGCAGGCCAGCGGTACCGCCTCCTGCTTAAAAACGACAGCATGGACGACCATCCCATGCACCTGCACCGGCACCGTTTCGAGGTGAGGCGCGTGGCGGGCAGCTCGGAAATGAGCGGCCTGCTGAAGGACGTGGTGCTTGTGCCCAGCAAGACAACGGCTGAAGTCGAGTTCACCGCCGACAACCCGGGTCGCACGCTCTTCCACTGCCACCAGCAGAACCACATGGATCGCGGCTTTATGATGGTCTTCCGCTATGCCTAAGTCGGCCGGGGTAAGGTTCTCCACCGCGGCATTGCTCTGCATGGGCTTGGCAGGCGCGCATGCGCACGCGCAAGGCAACTACGAAATCCAGGTCTACGGTTCAGAGACGGTTGCGCCCCGCAGCCTGATGGTCGAGGTGCACTCCAACTTCACGCCGAAGGGTCAAAAGTACCTCATCGAAGGCGTGCTGCCCACCAACCATCAGGAGCACGAAACCCTGGAGCTGACCGAGGGCCTGACTAGCTGGTCTGAAATCGGTTTCTACGTCTTCACCAGCGAACAGGCCGGCTACGGCACGCAGTGGGTCGGCGACCACATCCGTCCCCGCGTTCGCGCGCCCGACAGCTGGCACCTGCCGGTCGGCCTCAGCCTGTCCACCGAGATCGGCTACCAGCGCGCCGTGTACTCGCCGGACACGTGGACCTGGGAGATCCGGCCTATCATCGATAAGACCCTGGGCCGCTGGTACTTCGCCGTCAACCCGGCCCTCGAGCGTACCTGGCACGGGCCTGATATCCGGCAGGGCGTGGGCTTTGCGCCTGGCGCCAAGATCGGCTATGACTTCAGCCGTAAAGTCAGCGGTGGCCTCGAGTACTACGCGGACTACGGACGCCTGGGCGCGTTCGACGCACTGCACACGCAGCAGCAGCAAATCTTCGCGGTCACCGACCTGAACGTGTCTCCCAAGTGGGAAATCAACATGGGCGTCGGCGTCGGCCCAACTGCCGGTACCGACCACCTGATCGTCAAGGGCATCCTGGGCCGCCGCTTCGACTGGGGCAGGCATTCGTCAGTGGAGTAGCACAGCGTCCTTGGGAGCTGGCCGACCGCTACTCTCCGTACAATAGAAGTCACCGTGACACTCGACTTTCTAGGCCAGCACCAGCGCACGCACATGTGCGGCGATCTCCGCAGCACCGACGCAGGACAAACCGTGACCCTGATGGGCTGGGTCAACCGCCGCCGCGACCACGGCGACCTCATCTTCCTCGACGTGCGTGACCGTACCGGCATCACTCAGGTCGTCGTCGATAAGTCCGAGTCCGGTGACTCGCTCAGCAAGGCAGAGGCCGCCCGGCCGGAGTTCGTCGTCGCCGCCATCGGCACCGTGCGCCAGCGTGGCGAGGGCCTGGGCAATCCCAACATGCCCACCGGCGACATCGAAGTCGTCTGCCGCGATCTGCTGCTGCTGAACGACGCGAAAACACCGCCGTTCTCGCCCGCGGAAGACGCCATAGGCAACGAGGAACTGCGCCTGCAGTACCGCTACATCGACCTGCGCCGCCCGGAGATGCAGGCCAATTTTCTAACCCGGCACAAAGTCGCGCAGGCCGTGCGCGCGCAGCTGTCCAGCGAGGGCTTTCTCGAAATCGAAACGCCGTTCATGACGCGTTCCACGCCAGAGGGTGCGCGCGACTACCTTGTGCCCAGCCGCGTGCACCCCGGCAACTTCTACGCGCTGCCGCAGTCGCCGCAAATCTTCAAGCAGATCCTGATGGTTGGCGGCTTCGACCGCTACTTCCAGATCGCCCGCTGCTTCCGTGACGAGGACCTGCGCGCCGACCGCCAGCCCGAGTTCACCCAGATCGACCTCGAAGTCACCTTTCCCACGCAGGAAACCATCTTCGGCGTGTCCGAGCGTTTCCTGAAGGCCGCCTTCGAAGCTGCGCGCCAGCAGATCCACACACCCTTCCCGCGCATGACCTATGACCAGGCCATTACGCGCTACGGCATCGACAAGCCCGACATGCGCCTGCCCCACATGGCCGACCTCTCCACGGTGCTGACGCCCGAGTTACGCTCCACGCTGAAGATCGAGCAGGACTTGCCGGTTTACGGCTTTGTCATCCCCAAGGTGGGCGAGCTGAGCGGCACCGCACGCAAGGCGCTGCTGGGTGAGATTCGCGCGTTCTTCGGCGAAAGCGGCCTCGACATCCTCGATCTCGCACGCCTGCGCACGGCAGACCAGTTCCGCCCGCTGGCAGAAGAAATCGCTGCACACCTGAACGCCATCCAGGTCGCCTTCAGCGGTGACAACCTTTCGACGGACGACCTCGCCGTCGTTATCACGCCTAAGCTGAGTACGCCCGCCCTGTGGAACTTCGACCGGCAGTGGATTCCCAAGCGCGTGGGCGCGCTGCGGCTGGAGCTGGCCAGGAAGTTTGCCGACAAGCACAAGCTCTTTGAGCAGACAGGGACCGCGTCGGATTTCCGGTTTTGCTGGGTGACGGATTTTCCCATGTACGAGTGGGATGAGGA
>CALMRM010000094.1 GCA_937871605.1 uncultured Terriglobus sp.
GCCGCCGCGGCTGCCTTGCTTGGGGGTGGACCCTTTCTGCTGGCTGACCCGCTGGGCCTGCCCATCGGCTTTCAGAGCTATGTGGTGCGCAAGTCGATTGCGGCGGATTTTGCAGGGACCATGAAGGGGCTGGCAGCGGCAGGGTACCAGACGGTGGAGCTCTGTTCGCCCTACGGGTATGCCGACTTCAACAGCCTGCAGCAGTACAAACCGGCGGAACTGCGCAGCATGCTCCAAGGCTTTGGCCTGCAATGCATCTCTGCACATTGGGCGCCGAAAGAGCTGTTCGAGAAGGCAGACGTGAGTATTGCGTATGCCAAAGAGTTCGGCATGACGCAGATGGCAGTGGCCGCGCTGGGGCCGTTCGGCTTCAAGGGCACGCCGACCGCTGACGACGTGAAGCGCGCTGTGGACCCGTTCAATGTCTTCGCAGAAAAGGCCGAGGCTGCAGGTATTGTGCCGCTCTTGCACAATGAAGGCTTCGTCTCGCTCTACATCGATGGCAAGCCGGTGTACGACATGATGATTGCGCAGCTCAGGCCGAACGTGAAGCTGCAGTTCCAGGTGTCCACCCTGCAGGACGGTTACGACCCGCTGGTCTACCTGCACAAATATTCGGGCCGCTTCCTCTCCATGCACTGCCAGGACTGGGTCAAGGACCCAAGCACGAAGCTGGGCACCCGGCAAGTGGCCCTGGGCAAGGGCGTGGTGGATTACCCAGCCGTCTTCAAGGCAGCGGGCAAGGCAGGCATTAGAAACTACTTTGTCGAACTGGAAGAAGATCCGGCTCTGCTGCCGCCCAGTGTGCAGTATTTGAAGTCTCTGCATGTCTGACGACAGCGGCAGGTCTAAACCGGAGAGCAGCGGCGGCACTCACTTCTTTGACATCGCCGCACTCGCGGCCACGCTGCCCGACACATCAGACACCATGCTGCGTGACCTGCGCCTGGTGGATCAAGAGGCGGCCAGTTGCCGCATTTTTCGCGTGTACCGGCCTGCACCACTGCACTTCCACCGCAGCTGCGATGAGTACCTGTACGTGCTGCAGGGCCGCGCCGTGATGACGGTGGAGGGCATGACGCGCACCGTGGGACCGGGCGACCTGGTTCACTTCCAGCGGGAGGCGGTCCATGGCACGCCAGAGGTGCTGGAGCATCCCTTTGTGGTGCTGGCCCTCGACACGCCGCGCCGGCCACCGGATGATGTGCACTTTGTCCATGCCGGCGACGGCACAGCAGAAACCTTCATCCAAACGGGAATTGCCTAGTCGCCGGGAACAATGCCCGTAATCCTGCGTATAGACACTTGAGGAGTCTGCCATGCGTCTTGCCGTTGTCACTGTTGCTGCCGCCTTCACCGTTTCCACGGTCGCCTTTGCTCAGTCCAACTGGGACAAGACCTACGCCGTTAAGAACCGCCCCAATGTGCAAGTGGAGGTCGACGACGTTCCCGTACAGGTACACAGCTGTGGAGGCTGCCGCAGCGTGCACATCCACGTGGACCCGCATGGGCAGGACCTTTCGCGCTGGCACATCACAGACATCCAGGGCGGGGACGGCATCCGCTTCGAAATGCGGCACCTGCAGGACCATTCCTTCTTTGGCATCGGCTGGCACGGGCAGTCGCCCGAGGTATACGTGGAAACGCCTAGTGAGGCGGACGCGGCTGTCCACTCTTCCAACGGCGCCCTGATGGTAACCGGGGTGCATGGAACACTGGACCTGAAGACGTCCAATGGGGCGATCGCGTCGGATCAAACGGCGGGACCCCTGCGTGTGAACACCAGCAATGGTGCGGTGCGGGTGCACGGTGCAGACGGCACACTGACGGCCAGCACGTCGAATGGTTCCATGGACCTGCAGGGCCGGTTTACTCAGGTTGATGCGCAGACCAGTGAGGGCAGCGTCGCCATGCAGTTGTTACCTGGCTCCACTCTGCAAAGCAGCTCACGCGTCACTGCAAGTGACGGCTCCATCACGCTGAGTGTGCCGCGCGACCTCCATGCGGACGTGCAGGCCAGCACCAGCAACGGCCGCATCGCCAACAATCTGGATCTGCAAAGCTCTACCAAGAGTGACGACAATCTGCGCGGTCTATTAAACGGCGGCGGCCCCAGCTTGCGCGTACATACCAGCAACGGCAGCATCGCGCTGAACTCTCGCTAGGAACGCGAGGGTGCTGCAGAGCCCCGCAGCGCGCCTGTGTAACAGATGTTGCCGGCTGCAAGCGTGTACTGCACACGGGCTAACATAGGCGCACCGTGGATCGGGGTATTGTTGGACTTCGATGCGGTCCTTGCCACGTCATAGGTCCAGTAGGTATCGGGATTGAAGATCACCAGGTCTGCAGCTGCACCCGCGGCCAAGCGACCAGTGTCATATCCGAGTTCACGTAGGCGCAGCAGCGCAGCCGGAGCCGACGTGAACAGCGCCAGCACGCGCGACAGGCTCATGCCATGCTCGCCATGCAGGATGCGGAGCGAAGCGCCCAAGGCAGTTTCCAGGCCGGTGATGCCGTTCGGCGCACGCTCGAACTCCACGTTCTTTTCGTACGCAGCGTGCGGTGCATGGTCCGTGGCAATCACGTCTACGGTGCCGTCCAGCACGGCCGTGATGCATGCCTCCCGATCTTCTGCAGAGCGCAGCGGCGGATTCATCTTGAAGTGGGTGTCGTAGCGCCGTGAGCCCTGTGCCGGGTCTCCGGCAATGGCTTCGTCGGTATAGGCGAGGTGGTGCGGCGATACCTCACACGTGACGTGCAGGCCGCGTGCCTTGGCCGCGCGAATCGCGTGGAGCGCCCGTGCCGTGGATACATGCTGCACGTGAAGGTGTGGGCACAGGTGCTCTTCGCGCTCGATCTCCGCCAGCAGCCGAAGGTCGCGCTCCACGATGCTGGATTCGGCCTCCACGGGCATGCCGCGCAGGCCCAGCCGAAAGGCTACGGGGCCGAAGTTCATGCTTGCGCCCACGGTCATGCGGGTGTCTTCGGCATGCTGCGAGATGGGCAGTCCCACGCGCGCTGCGGAGGCCAGAGCCCGCCGCATGACAGCGTCCTCCAAGACGGGCTTGCCGTCGTCGGTAAAGCCCACCGCGCCCGCTGCTCCCAGCGCGGCATAATCGGTCAACTCGACGCCCATGCTGCCCACGGTGGCGGCGGGCATCGCCAGCACGCGCACTGCGGGGTCGCGCTCCGGCGATTGCACAAAGCGCAGCCATTCGACGCTGTCTGTGACGGGCGTGGTGTTCGGCATGGCGACGACAGTCGTAACGCCGCCCGCCGCTGCGGCGCGGGTGCCCGTGGCGATGGTTTCCTTGTGCGTCTGCCCCGGTTCGCGCAGATGCACATGCATGTCGATGAGACCCGGTGCGACGACGAGGCCAGTGCAATCAAGAAGATCATCCGCACTCATACTGGACCCTGCAGGCAGCAGTTCGCGAACGGTGCCATCTGCCACCAGCACATCCCGCAGTGCGTCCAGCCCGCTGGATGGATCGATGACGCGGCCGTTCTGAAGAAGCAGTGAACTCATCACTACTGACTCTATATGCCGGTAGGCTGGTTCAGGGCGGTGCGACGCGGTGACAGAGACCTCAAACGCGATTGCAATTGCCATCCAGAACAGGCAGTCTGTGAGCGCGCTCTACGGTGGCTTTGTGCGTGAGCTGTGTCCGCATGCGCTCGGTTGGAAAGATGGGCGAGAGCAGTGCCTGTTTTTCCAGTTCGCGGGCAGCAGCAGGTCCGGCTTGCCTAAGGGTGGCATGTGGCGCTGCCTGCCTTTGGCAAAACTAGAGGTGCTACGGGTATACACGGGACCGTGGCACAGCAGCCCGGACTACTGGAACAGAGTTACCTGTATTGACAGGGTTACGGCGCGGATACCCTAACTGGACGCGAGCGCACGTTGCAGGAGCGCCATGCGGATAGCCAGCCCGTGCCGCACCTGTTGTTCAATGGCGGAGTGCGGGCCGTCCGCGACAGCGGAATCGATCTCCAGCCCGCGCACCATGGGTCCTGGGTGCATCACCAGCGCCCGTGGAGCGCAGCGCGACAGACGCTCTGCCGAAAGCTGGTAGCGCTCGATGTAGTCAGCCGTATCAAGGTGGAGCCCCTGCAGCCGCTCGCGCTGAATGCGCAGCATCATGGCTACGTCCGCCTGACGCAGCGCCTGCTCGAAGTCGCGCTCGATCTCCACGCCTGGCGCGATGCTGAGTGCCTCTCTCGGGCACAACTCAGGCGGGCCGCACAGGATGACGCGTGCACCCAAGCGCGGCAGTAGCAGAGCGTTCGACCGTGCCACCCGCGAGTGCCGTATGTCTCCGGTGATGACGATTGTCTTGCCTTGCAGCGTGGTCTCGCGGATGGTTTGCGGCAGACCGAGCCGGTCGAGCATCGTGCGCAGGTCCAGTAGCGCCTGCGAGGGATGCTCGTGCATGCCGTCGCCCGCGTTCAGCACGGGCAGACCGGTGACGCGGGCCAGCAGCTCCGGCGCACCGCTGTAGTTCGAGCGCAGGATGATGCACTCCGCGCCTAGCGCACGCAGCGTCAGGCCGGTGTCATGCAAGCTTTCACCTTTTTCGATGGACGAACTTTTGTCGCTGACCAGCGTGGTGGTGGCACCCAGCAGTTTGGCTGCAAGTTCAAAACTGGTGCGGGTACGTGTGCTGCTCTCATAGAACAGCAGAGCTACGATGCGCCCGGCGAGCCGCTGCACTCGCGCACTGTGCGGCTCGGCCTCTAAGTCCTTGGCTATCGCCAGCAGTGCTGTGATCTGGTCCAAGCTGAGGTCGTCGATGGAAAGCAGAGAGCCGGTATGGTTGGTCACCGGATTGGGGGCCGCGGTCCACATGGCTCAGGCGATGGTAGCAGGCGTGATGTTGGCTCGTCGGGCTTCACCATATTTATGGTCTTCTACCGGAACTCCTCATGCGTTTGACTAATTCTCGCAACTGCTGGAGTTCACAGCAAGTACCAAGCAGGAGGGCTCATCAAGCAGCAGTCTTTTTCGCACAAATCAACACACCTTCCTTATGCGGAAGACGATGTACTAGTTGATGGCTGTAGAACATCGCGGCCGGAATTGGAAGAAACACGTGAAAAGGAAGCCATCATCGCACAGGCAGCATCTTGGCACGGTAGGTGTTGCCGCCCTAACGCTTACGTTCGGTGCTCAAAGCTTTGCTCAGACAAGCGCAAACCCTGGAACTGCAGCACAGATACAGACCCTACAGCAGAAGATTGACGCTTTGCAGAAGGAACTCGACCTGATTCGGAACGGGGAAAATCAGAGTCTTGTTCCTGGCACAAGGTCTTCAGCGGCAGCAACGCCTGCGACGTCTACAGACACGGCGCCCGCTCCACCCACTGGGTCGACTCCAGCCGTGAGCACATCAGCCAAGGCGAGTGCGCCGCAGCAGAGCCAGCCCGATACTGCATCGGTCGCAGATCAGGCTGCTTTCGATCCGAACGACCCGCATTCCGAGCCGTTCGCATTCGCAGACTTCTCCTGGCTAAATGGGAATGCACGTACGAAAGACACTCCATATGCTACGAAATTCTTCACCCCTGAAATTCGTTCGGATGTGAACTACACCTATGACTTCCGTCACCCGCAAGACGATACGATCTCCGGTTCCAGCGAGATCTTTCGCGCGAATGAGGTGCAGGTCACCCAACTGGGCGTAGGCGGTGACTTTCATTATGACAACGTTCGCGCACGAGTGATGACGCAGTTCGGTTTGTACTCACAAACAACACCGCGCAATGATGCGAGCCCTGCGCGCGGTCAATGGGATCTGGCAGACGCGTATCGCTACCTCTCTGAGGCATACGGCGGCTACCATCTGAACGTGCAGCACGGTATCAACATTGATGCTGGCATCTTCATGTCTTATGTCGGCCTGTTCTCCTATTACCAGTTCGATAACTGGGCGTACCAACCGTCATACGTCTCTTCTAATACGCCGTGGTTCTTCAACGGCGTGCGCGTTCAGTGGTACCCCACAGCGAAGCTGAAGATTGAACCTTGGTTTATCAACGGGTGGCAGTCCTACGGACGCTTTAACAACCGGCCTGGCTTTGGCGGTCAGGTGCTTTATCGCCCAAATGGACGCTGGTCGATCTTGGGTAATCAGTATGCCTTTGGTCGCGATGCTCTCGGCGTGACAAACCGTACGCGTTACCACACAGACGACAGCGTAGAGTACAAATACTACGACTCGCAGACTGCACGGATTAGTAAAGCCGCCCTGACCCTCACCGGCGACATGGGGTGCGAAACGGGTGGTGGCGTAAGCTGCTTCGGGAATGGCAAAAACGGACCGAAACAGAGCTTCCTCGGCTTTATGTTGTACAACCGACTCTGGTTTGACCGTGATCGTTACGCCCTCACGGTCGGTGGTGGCCGCATTAACAATCCGGGCCGTTACCTTGTATTGCTGCCGCCGATCAATGGCGCAACGGCCGCTTCGGGCACGCCCTACTTCACGGAAAATCCCGGAGATCAGTACAAGGCGTGGGATGCTTCTGTCACGGCTGACTACATGCCGAGTCAGTACTTCACCTATCGCTTGGAGTACAACCACAGGGATGCAAACGTGCCTTACTTCAGTGGTCCTGGAGGTGTGACGCCCCCGGGCGGAAACACCGGAACTCCTGGATCGGTTGTGGCCGGATGGTCACCGGATCTTCGCAAGAGCGAAAATCGTATGACCGCAGCCTTCTTGGTGAAGTTCTAGAGCTAATCGTTCACGGTCGAAAGGGTGAGGTTCTTCTAGCCTCACCCTTTCCTTGTGTGCCGCATCCACATGCGGCAGCTCTGGGCAAGAACGCTGACGCCCTTACGTCTGAGTGTCATTGCTTTCTAAGCGAAAACGGTATCCTATGTAGTTCTCGGTTGTGAGATAGCGTGGTGAGCCCGGGTCCGCTTCCAGTTTGCGCCGCAGCTGACTGATGTAGGTTCGCAGGTACTCGCGTTCTTCCCCGTACTCAGCACCCCACACGTGCGTCAGTAGCTTTGCATGGGCCAGCGGTGCCCCCGCATGACTCATGAGCATATGAAGCAGATCAAATTCTTTCGGTGTCAGGTGGACTTGCTCTCCATGACGAGTGACCTCATGCGTTCGTGGATCTAAAGCTATGGGCCCGACCGTAATGGGCTCCAAACTTTTTGCCAGAGCCGGCTGCCGGACCCGCCGAACAGCTGCACGCAGCCGTGCAGCAAGCTCTGGCAAACGAAATGGCTTTGTGATGTAGTCATCCGCCCCTGCATCAAGTCCCGCGACCAGGTCTTCGGCGTGATTGCGTACGGTGAGGATCAAAATTCCAAGCTCAGGATGCATATCGCGAAGCTTCTGGCATGCCGCGATGCCGCCCATCCCCGGCATATTGAGATCGAGAAGAACTACCTCGGGCTTGATGTTGCGCACCTCAGCGAGGGCAGTCTCGCCGTTCCAAACTTCGCCAACAACAAAGCCTAGCGCCTCTAGCATGTTCCGCAAGCTGTGTCGCAGAGCGCTGTCGTCTTCTACGATCAATACTGATCCTTGATGCATCTTCTCCTACTCCTCAGGCAACTCGATCACAAAGGTCGTTCCGGCACTGGGCGTGCTTTCAATCTCGATGCGACCACCAAGCGCCTTGATGGCATTGCGAGCTGCAGACAGGCCGACGCCTGTGCCGCTTGCCTTGTGCGCTGTCGAGGATGCTCTGTAATACCGCTCGAAAATGAGTGCATGTTCCTCTGGCCGTATGAAAGAACCTTCATTATGGATAGCCAGGCGAAGGATTGCTTCATCTCGCCTAACCAGGACGACGACTGGACTACCAGCGGGGCTGTACTTCAGCGCATTTTCGATAATTTGTTGTAGCGCAAGCCTCAACAACTGAGCATCCGTCACCATAGGCTGCTGAAACTCGTCCACAATGCGAAGCCGTCGTGCTTCGGAAGCCGGCTGCAACTCTGCGGCAAGTTGTGCAACTAAGCTCGAGACATCAACTTCGGCTTTCTGAACACGTATTTTCTCGGCCTGCAACGCCGCCGTGCGAAGCAGTTGATCGGTGACTGCAGCAAGGTCTTCAGCCTGTTGCCCGATAGTCGTGGCGAGCTGGTCCTGTAACGGGGACAGGGGACCGACTTCGCGCAGCCCCGAGCTGGATACTAGGATCGTGGTGAGCGGCGTTTTGATGGTATGCGCCAGGCCGTCCAGAACTGCAGAACGGAGACGCTCTGAAAACGCCTCTGATTGCGCCCGTACCTGGGCTTGCACGGCCTGCGTTCGGACAAGATGGGTTGCGGTCAGGGTTGCCAAGGAATCAGCAAGTGCCGCATCGATGTTGCCGCGCAGCAGCAATGCGCCAATGGGTTGTGACGCAAATTCCAGGACACGTAAGCGCTCTTTGCCGCCCTCGGCATCGTAACTCCTTCGCGCCCGAAAGGACGCTTTGATTCGCTCTGTTGCGCCGTGCGCGTCAGCGGTCTCGAACACACGTTGTTCCTCGCTTGTGAACAGAGCGACGCCGGAAAGGCGAAAGCTACGCAGCAGCAGCTCGGCAAGCTGCTCGTGTACCTGCTGGTCCCAGCTGATTAGGAGGGCGCTGCGGGAAAAGTCGTACAACGAAGTCTTTTGCTGCTCTGCTCGCTGTAACTGGTCGTTACGAAGACGAGTGCGATGCGACATCTGGCTGACCAGCACAGAAACAGCAGCGAAGGTAAGGAGCGTAATAACGTCTCCTCCTGACGTCACAGACAGGGAGTGTCTCGGGAGGGTTAGAAAATAGTCGCTGCTCAGTGTTGCAGCAAGGGATACGGTCAACGACGCGCGAAAGCCTGCGCGCCATGCAATGACAATCACGACAAGAAGGAAAAAGGGAAGCGCTGTGGCGAGCGGCACTGACAGGTTGGCGCTGGCGGCCGACGCGAGCGCAACACCAATGCTGGCCGTAACGGCCCAAAGCATCGGTCGCACTGGAAACGCTTCCATTATCTGTCTTATGTACTACCGTACCTGAGACAGGGGGCCGATGCCTTTCTCATGAAATTGGAGCGTCTTTATGCCTTCCTGAGGCGATCTTTCGTACACATGGAGTACCGGTGTTGCCGGTGGAGGCTTCGGTGGGGAATGATCTCAAGACGAGCTTGCAGGAGCGCAAAGACGTTTCGCTGGCACAGGACGTTCTGTATTGGCGACACACATTGTGCGCGCGAATGTGGAGCCATGCACGAAAGCATCTGCAGTTGGCCACTCAAGGCACGCTGGCAAGCTTGGCAATCGCGGCGGTAAGTGTGAGTGCACTAGCACAGTCAACGTTTGGCACGGTGCGGGGCACAGTGCAAGACGGGACCGGAGCGAGCGTCTCTGGCGCTCGTATCCAGTTGCATTCGTTGGCTAACAATGCCGACCGAACGCTCACGACCAACGACTCCGGTGAGTTCAGCCTAGAGAACCTCCAGCCGGGACAGTACCGAGTGACCGTGCACCAGGACGGCTTCGCCGATACCGTGATCCAGCCAGTCACCCTGGCTGCGCGGCAGGATCTGCGTCTCCCCGTCACGCTGAAGCTTGCGTCTTCAGAAGAGGTCGTCAACGTGCAGGCGGATAACGCTTCCATCAATACCGAAGATGCGACGATCAGCGATGAAAAGAGCAACACACAACTCGTGCAACTGCCGCTGAACAACCGCGCGAGCACTACGAGTCCCTTGGGTGCGCTGACGCTCTCTGCCAATGTACAGCAGGACAGCCAAGGCAATTTGAACGTGGGCGGGGCCAGCGCGTCCATGGTGAACTTCTCGGTGGATGGCATCTCCACTGCGAACGTGCGCTCGAACGGCGCTCTGCAGGATGCCTACCCTTCGCAAGAGGGAATAGCCGCTATGAAGGTGACCGCCTTCAATAACGGTGCCGAATTCTCTCAGGTAGGCGATGTCACGTTTGTGACGAAGAGCGGCGGCAACAGCTTTCACGGCAGCATCTTTGAGTACCTGCAGAATGATGCACTCGACGCTTCGCCCTACGGCTTTAGCGGCAAGGCACCAAAACGCTTCAACACCTTCGGTGGCTCTCTGGGTGGGCCAATCGTGCTGCCGCACCTCTACAACGGACACGGTAAGACGTTCTTCTTTGCCGCATACGAGGGGAACCGCCGCAGGCTGAGCGTGGCGCAACAGTTTCTGGTGCCCACGGCAAATCAGCGCAACGGGCAGGATTTGACAGACTCGAATGGTAACCCGATCCCAGTCATCGCACCGGCCGCGATCTCGCAAACCGCGCGCGCGCTACTCGCTTATTATCCGTTGCCCAACGTGGCTGGACAGAGCAACTACAATTACGAACATTTCCAGTCGACCCCAGCCAACACGGATGGTGCGGATCTGCGAGTTGACCACACCATTACGGACAAGCAGTCGATCTATGCCCGCTTCAGCCGCAAGAACATTACGCAGAACGTGGCGAACAACCTCCTGCCGAACGATGTCGACAGCATCCACAACCGGAGCCTGCTCGTATCCCACACTTGGAGCCTGACTCCACGCGTGGTAAACGAGTTTCGCTTCGGTTATACGAACGTGCTGACCAACGTGAACTTTGGCATTCGTGGAGCGGATGCACTGAAACAGTTAGACCTGCAAGGTGTGGACATCAGCCAGCACCCGCAGACAGATGCTTTTCCAACCTTCAACTTTAGCAATGGCACTGGTTTCACTCAGATCGGCCGTGACAAGACCGGGCTTACGTCGTCGAAAACCATCCAGTTTTCCGACAACGTGACCTTTGCTCTGGGCGCCCACACGCTCAAGGCTGGCGTGGATGTGCGGCGGGTTCGTTACCAAGATGTAGAGTTGTTCCTGCCGTCCGACGATTTCGGCCAGTTCACTTTTCAGCCGACTTTCACCGGAAACGCATTCGGTGACTTCTTGACGGGTACACCCACCACGGTCTTCTTCGCCGTCTCCAGCCCAGACGTAGCGGGCCGCGCGTGGCAGACAGCTTCGTTCGTACAAGATACCTGGCAGGTCAGCCCCAAACTAACGATTGACGCAGGTGTGCGTTGGACGGTGCTGCCGCCCTTCTATTTATTAGATGGAGATGCAGCCAACTTTGACCAGCGGACCAACTCAATCGTAGTACCAGACGCGCTTGCCGCCACCCTCCAGCGGCAGAACCTGACGGCATCGAATCTCGCCTTTCAGCAATCGTTTAACGCGTGCAAGCTGAACTACACGGCTCTACCCTGTACCAACTATGAGACAGCAAGTCAGGCCGGTTTGCCCGGCGGCTTGCGCCGCACCTACTGGGGCAACGTGCAGCCTCGCGTTGCCTTCGCCTTCCGGCCCTTCGCGGATACCAAGACAGTGCTCCGCGGCGGTTTCGGGGTATTTACCATGACGAATCTTGGGCCGTTGTCTTTTAACAATAGCGGCAATCCTACATCGAATCTGCACACCTACAACAACGTGCAGACGACTACCGTGAACAATGTCAGCGTAAACACTCCAGTCTTCACCTTCCCGAATACGGCTCCTTCTACTGCGTCTGTGCAGTACGGAGGCGGCAGCCTGGACCAGGGCGTTGACCCGAGCTACCGGGATCCACAGGCAAATCAGTGGAACCTAACCGTGGAGCGCCAGTTCTCGCATGTCGACACGCTGCGCGCCAGCTACGTCGGCATGTACACCTACCGGCTTAGCATCACGGAAGACCTGAACCAGATTCCTGCGAGCACCACACAATTTCAGACGACGGCAGCAAGTCCCTACGTGGATCCACGTTCTCCCTATCACAACTGGGTGGAGCTCTTCAGCACCATCAATGCCGGCGTGCAACACTACAACGCGCTGGAATTAGAAGAACGTCACAACCTGTCGCGCGGTCTTAGCTTCGATGCAAGCTATACCCTTGCCCGCAATCTAGCGGATAACCAGGGCAGCACACCCAATGCGTTTGCCGGTGAGGTGAACTACGGCATCCCGATCACCGACCGCTTCCACGTGGATAGCGATTATGGAAATGTGAGCGGAACGCGGAGGCATCGCGCCCTGATCACCGGGCAGTATCAGATACCCTTCGGGCAGGGGCACACTTTTTTGAATCACGGGTGGGGAAGTGAGGTGCTGGGAGGTTGGGAACTGAACACCATCACTCTTTTAGAGACGGGTCCGTGGCTTACGCCAAGCATCAGCACATCTGCGGATGCTTCCAATACGAATGTGGTGAATCGTGGGGCGACGCTTCGACCGGATGTTGTCTCGCACGACTTCTACCGTGGTCAGTCACGCCAAAGCTTCTTTAATGTCAACGCGTTTACAGCGACCCCTTCGAACGCAGGACGTTTTGGGAGTGCAGGCGTCGGTATTCTTCAAGGTCCAGGAACGGCCGCGTTCAGCTTGGGAACCGCAAAGTCGTTCCCCATCCACGAAGCCATACACGCTCGTTTCGAAGCGACTTTTACGAATGTGCTGAACCACACCAACTTTGCCCCTCCCGCAACGCAGATCGACAATACCTCTACCTTCGGAGTTCTCTCTTCGGCACAAACGGCAGAGAACGCCGGGAACCGTACCGGTCAGGTGGCTCTGCGCATCGATTTCTAGGTGGTCGTGAGCAAAAATACAGGTATTAAAAAGGCATGTAAGGTCGACCAAACAAATCCTCATGCCCTCCTGACGCCGTCTTTTCAAACTTAGCCAATTGATTAGCGAGGTGGTCCTGCAGTGTTGGGGTGGAGTGAGGAAGAGGACCGTAGAAGGTTTAAGGAGTGGGCCAATGCAATGACGCGTGGCGACTTCAAGCAAGCCTGGAACTTTGATGATGCTTATTCAAAACACTGGCCCTCTGCGCATCAGTGCTGGGACGGGAAGGTGTTGTGCGGGCGACGGGTGTGCGTTTCGTGTTTGCACGGCCTTGGCGACGCCGTACAAATGTTTCAGTACGCCAAGCTGCTCAAGGCTACAGCAGTTCAGGTGCTATACCGTCTGCCGCAAGCTCTTGTTGGGCTAGCTTCGCATTTTGAGGCGGTTGATTGTGTGGCTTCTCTTGCCGACCCGCCACCGGACGAGCCTGACTGGTGCCACCTGGAGATGATGGAACTGCCATACATCTTCCGGACTTTGCCTCAAGAGCTCCCGCTAGACGTTCGTTATCTAGATAGAAGTAGGATGTTGCGTGATGAATTCGCGAAACGCTTCATGCAGACGCAATCCAAGCTGAAAGTTGGATTAGCTTTGCAAGGCGGCGAGTGGGACCCGGCAAGGTGGGTACCGTTCGAAGCTATACACCAGCTGCTCGACAACCAAGGTATACGCTTTGACTTCCTGCAGGGTTTGCCGCCCGCCATGCCGTTTGCCGTGCAGCAGCGGTACTCAGTCCTTACAGGTGGCCTTGAAGAACTAACGGGAGTGATCGCCAACCTCGACCTGGTGATCGCTTGCGACACGCTCTCAGCTCATGTTGCAGGCGCCGTTGGTACGCCGTGTTGGTTATTGCTCAAGGCCGACGCAGACTGGAGATGGCAGAACGATGAGCGGCGGACGTGCTGGTATCCTTCGACACGCCTGTTTCGACAAGCCTCGCCGGGAGACTGGGACGTACCCCTTGTTCAGGTTCGCCAAATGTTGTCCCATACGTCCTTAACTAAGTGGCTCACTGCGCCTCCAGACAGATCTCACAGGGTTTGTGAAGATGAAAGAGCGCAAGCTTAGAACCGGTGCTATACGGCAGCGCAAACAGAGTACGTGCGACTGCAGAAGCGCCGCTCACGTTGAGTCTCGCTACTTACGATGGTGTCCGCGAGATCCGAGAGCCGGAAGCAGAGTGTCGCGTAATCATAGCCAAGGATTTTCTCCGTGCGACTTCGATGTCTTTGAAGTCCATCGCTGGAAGCTGCTTCAGCGTGACCGTCTCCCAGACAGCATTTACCTGGTCCAGCAGCGCGTTGTGGTCCTCCACGCGCGTAAAGTGCTGGCTAATACGACCAAGGATCGACAACAGGCGTATCGACACCGCTGGGTTGTCTGCAGCCGCCTGTCGAACCTGATCAAAGGCTTGCTTCACAAGGCGTGCAAGCTGTAGAGGCGGGATGTAAACTCTCGCGATATTGTCGCTATCGAAGCAGTTGCCGGCCCATTGCGGCGCAACAGCCAGAGCAATGAGCGCCTCTCCCAACAAGTCGACGCAGGCGACTCCGGTAAAAGTGTCATTCACAGCCGGACTGAGTGCTCTAATTGCGACCTCTACAATCTGCGCGAGTCCGAATTCAAGATCCTGGGACAGGACGCGATGCCTGCCCAGGTGAACATGCTGCAGGACGGCGCGGTTGAGCATCGGGGTCGCGGACGCAGGCGAAACTAAGCCCAGTGCCTCGCCTTTCAGGACAAACTGTCCCGGTCTGAATTCGAACGAGATGCTCGCGTTTGCCGTAGCAGCTGCTCGTACCAGTGCCCGCTGATTGATGTCCTGGAGGTACCCGCTACCCTCGCTGTAAATGTACTCAAAATCAGAATCGGAGGTGCGAGGCTCGGGGTCGTGGTTGGGTTGGAAAGAGACTTCTTGCGCAGTAAGGAGGCTTTGCCGCCGAATGCCAACGTGAAGATCCTCAACAATCCGTCCTATCGCATCCGGATTCTGGATTAGCGTTGCGACCCGATGACTATAAAACACAAGAAATCCGAAGGCGCCAAGAACCAGGAACCAGCTGGTAATAAGTGAGACCTGCGGTATGAACGAACCTTGGTTGTCTTGATGAGTCACAAGAAAGACGAGAAAGACATAGATGAACGCAGCCATGAAGAGGCCGATACAGACCTGTGTTACCCAGTCTTGAACGAAGCGGTATAACAAGCGTGGCCCAAAGAGATTGGCAACCATTGAAAGCACTAGGAGCGCAACGGAAAAGATAAGCGCCAACACAGTACTCACACAGCCAAGCATCGCGCCAAGGATAGCGCGCGCGTGTCTATGCCGCCCATCGAGAACCAACCCGGCAGGCGAATGACGTGGTAGGCAGCCAATGTGTCAGGAACCATTGTGATTGCAAAAAGCAAAAGCGCGCCGAGCGACATTTTCAGCGGAACAATCCACAGATTGACATTTTGCTTAGGCTGTCGACTGCGGTGAGTTTTCATCAGGTCTCCGGGCTTAACACGGCTTGCCGCTATTGCGAGATTGCGCTGGTTTGTGTAGCAGAGTGGCACCGCCTCGGAAACTCGGTGGTTACACCCTTGTAGTTTCTGCTTATTTTCCTAAGGAAGGCATAAGCGCTCCCCGGTAGCGGACGCGGTTGCGATCCTTTACGCACTTTTTATAGTCTTCGCTCTACTCTTGACCTGGGTGTTAGCCACGGCCCCGCTCTATGGAGCTTGCATGTCCCTGTTCGACATCGTCATCGGCAAACCGATTGCCACAATCGAGGAAAGAGCGGAGCACATTGGGCCTGTCTCCGGCATACCCGTCTTCGGCTTGGATGCACTCAGTTCGGCTGCTTACGGTCCTGAAGCAGCGCTAACGCTTCTCATTCCGGTAGGGCTGGCCGGCATCTCGCACATCGTTCCTATTAGTTTCGCCATCATTCTTCTGCTTGGCATCGTGTTCTTCTCTTATCTGCAGACGATTGATGCCTATCCGCACGGGGGAGGCAGCTATACCGTTGCCTCAGAGAACTTAGGTGCCGGGGCCGGACTAGTCGCTGCTGCTGCGTTGATGATCGACTACATCTTGAATGCGGCCGTTGGCATCTCTGCGGGCGTAGGTGCGTTGGTTTCCGCATTCCCTCACCTGCAACCCCATACGCTCGCGCTTTGCCTGCTTATACTTGGGATCCTCACTGCGATCAATGTCAGAGGTGTGAAGGATACCGGATCGGTATTCCTGCTACCGACGTATCTCTTCCTTGGCTCTCTTCTGATCGCGATTGGTGTAGGTGCCATGCGCGCGATTGCTGCGCACGGTCACCCCGTAGCGGTGGTCGAACCACCACGGCTCCCGGCCGGGACCGCCGTGCTTTCGCTTTGGCTTTTGCTAAAGGTGTTCGCGAGCGGCTGTACAGCCATGACAGGTGTAGAAG
>CALMRM010000095.1:0-6781 GCA_937871605.1 uncultured Terriglobus sp.
GCGTGGCGCGATGCGAAAGGCGACCTCTGTGGCGGAGGGGCCAGCTGCCGAGCGGAGGTCCACGCCAGACACCTCCATCAGCGCACGCAGCCCGTGTTGCCGCGGGTTGGCCAGCGCGCGCAGCCCCAGGGCGGCAATGGCCCGGTTTTCGCCCGTCAGGGGAACAGCATCCGCCACGGTTGCGATGGCCACCAGCTTCAGCAGCGATGGCAGCAGCTTTTCCCGCAGCGAAGCAGAGTCGACCTGCCGGTAGCTGTCCGAGGGATCGGGTGGGCTACTCGCCGCCTGGAGCAGAGCATGGGATAGCTTGAACGCCACCGCGGCTCCACACAGATCCTTGCAGGGGTACGCGCAGCCAGCCTGGTTCGGGTTTAGCACAGCCACGGCGGTAGGCAGGCCTGCATTGCTGTCGGGCAGGTGGTGGTCCGTGACAATCAGGTCCAGACCGAGCCTGGCGGCCTCGGTTGCCGCTGCAAAGGCCCGGATGCCGGTGTCCACACTGATGATCAGGCGCACGCCCTCAGCTGCCGCGGCGGCCAGAACTGAGGCCTGCATGCCGTAGCCTTCGCGAATCCTGTGCGGGACGTGGTAGCGCACGAGTGACGTCACGCCTGCCGGGGTCACGCGATCGATCGCCGTCTTCAGCAACACGGTCGCAGTGGTGCCATCGACGTCGTAATCGCCGTACACAAGGATGGACTCCCGCTTGCGAACGGCCTGCAGCACACGGTCTACGGCGGCCCGCATGCCGTGCATCAGAAGCGGGTCGTGCAGGTGATCGAACTCTGGACGGAGATAGGCTCGCGCCTGCGTGGCATGTGAGATGCCGCGCGCACAAAGCACCTGTGCAAACCAGGCAGGCTGGCCCAGCGCACGTGCCAACTCTTGCGCCTCCCGCCCGGCCGGTTGCGGTTCAACCCAGCGGGCACCCGCGGCAGTCTCGCCTGCAGTTTCAGCAGCGGTCATCGACTATTCGTCGTCCGAGTCGTCCAGCACAATGTCTCCCACGTCACTGACAGCCTCCATCCAGCGCTGATAGCGGTCGTACCAGTCCGTGGCCGTCTCGTACAGAAACATGACGCCGCCATAGGCGAAGCCCAACTGCAGGTAGCCCGTCTTGCCGACACACTGCAGCAGGTATTGTGCATCGTCCAGCTCCTGACCAGCCTCATCCGGAAAACGGTGTACACGCGTCCGCTCTATCAGCACCTCGATGTCCTGCTTCACAAGCACCACGTCGCTCATGGTGACAAATGCCACCTCGGTGGCCTTGGCATGCTCGACAAAGTCTTTCCAGCTGTCTGCGCCTTCTTCCTCAAACATGACCGATGGCACATCCTCGGGCACAAAGGCTGGCAGCCTGCGCAGCCCGTTGCCAGCGATAAATGCAATCATGTCGTCTTTTAAGCCGAGGAGGTCGTCTGTCTGCATGGCACCCATTGTCTCACTCAGCAGGGCTGCACAGGGCAGGTAGCATGAGCACATGACCCTCCCCGAACGACAGGTTCTTGTATGTATCAACGAGCGCGACCCGAGCGCGGGGCGTCCGTCCTGCCGTGGTGAAGGTTCGCGCACGTTGAAGGACGAGTTGAAGGATGCGGTCAAGGCTGCCGGTCTGAAGGGCAGGGTGCGCGTGCTGGAGGTCAGCTGCATGGATCAGTGCGAGCACGCGGCTGTGTGCGCGGTGTACCCGGACAATGTCTGGTACAGCTTCACCAAAGCGCGCGATGCGCAGGAGATCGTCAAGCAGCACCTGCTGGGTGACACTCCGGTCGAGCGCCTCTTGTGACAGAACCCCGCAAACCAGGCCAAGGCAGAGCAAATTGCGAGGAAACGCGACTGAGAGGGAGCGTGGCTATCTGCTATGCTCCATCACGTCATGCTTTTTTCGAAGGATTACGTCGGGTACTTATCGCGGCAGGTAGTTCGGCGGCTGGTGGAGGCAAAAGTCATCCGCACCGACAAGCCGGCGGTCCTTACCGAGCGCATCAACCACGGACTGATCGACGAGCTATCGCTGGAAGACCGCATCAACGAGGAGGCTCGCACTATTCTGGACGCCTTTCAGGATGACATGCTGCGTTCCGGAGCCAGTTACCCTGAAATGTTCAAGAAGGTAAAGAACGAACTTACCCGCAAGTACAAGGCGGTGCTCTAGTGCGCATCTCCCGCGACAAGGTCAACAAGCTGGCACACGTGGTGGCTGACACCCTCGCCGACACGGCAGAGGCAGAGTTTCAGGAAGACCGCAATACCATTCGCCAGGAAGCGCGCAGGATTCTGGAAGTGCTGTTTACCGAAGAAACCCGCATTGATGCTGCTGCCAGGCAGAAAATTTCATCGCAGCAGCGCATCATCCTGGAAGGTACCCAGGAGTGGGACATCCTGTACCGGAAGTACTACAACGATGAAGTTAAACGGCTCGGCATCTAGCTGTAGGTCGGTGTGGGGCCGTTGCGCCAGACCTTGCTGACGCCGCACCTGCGCGACGCACTGGTTGAGCGCGCTCATCGGGCCGGGTTTGACCTGTGCGGCGTGGCCGCTGTTCCACAACCCGGTTCCCAGGCGGACGCGGTACAGCAGCAGCGCTTCCGTGAGTGGGCTGAGGCAGGCCGCGCCGGTGACATGGCATGGCTCTTGCGCACGGATGCGGACGGTGTCCTGCTGCGCTCGTCCCTGCACGTGGCCGTGCCATGGGTCCGGTCTGTCATCCTCTGCGCTGTAAACTACAACGCGGACCAGCCCACCTCGTTAGAGCCTGCACCCAAGGGCAGTGGCTGGATCGCACGCTATGCCTGGAGCGGAGCAGGCGATACAGGCGGAGCGACCGATTACCATGACGTCCTGCTGAAGGGATTGCGCGAGGTGGAAGGCGAGTTACACCACCGCCTGGCCGACGCGGGTGAGTCGCAGCCCGTGCAGACACGCGCGTACGTCGACACCGGCCCGGTCGTGGAGCGGTGGCTTGCACAACTCGCCGGCATCGGCTGGATCGGCAAAAATACCTGCGTCCTGAACCAGCAACTGGGCTCCTGGCTCTTGTTGGGCGTCGTTCTCACCTCGCTGCCGCTGGCGGAGGAAGCGGTGCTGTTGCCTGCCCCCGATCGCTGCGGCAGCTGCACACGTTGCCTGGATGCATGCCCGACCGAGGCCCTGATCGCGCCACGGCAGATGGATGCAAGCCGCTGCATCGCCTACCTCACCATCGAGAAAAAGGGCAGTCTGCCAGAGGATCTGCGGGAAGGCATGGGGCGTCAGGTCTTTGGCTGCGACATCTGCCAGGACGTGTGCCCCTGGAACCGTAAAGCCCCGGTGGGCACGCACTCGGAGATGAGGCCGCGTGCCGAGCTGGTGAATCCCTCACTTCAGGAGCTTGCGCAGCTCGACAACGCTGCGTTCCGTGCCAAAT
This sequence comes from uncultured Terriglobus sp., assembly GCA_937871605.1. Lineage (GTDB taxonomy): Bacteria > Acidobacteriota > Terriglobia > Terriglobales > Acidobacteriaceae > Terriglobus. Next base: position 3,410 of record CALMRM010000095.1, read on the forward strand.
ACCGTGGTTCACCGCTGGAACGCACCGGGCGTAAGCGGCTGCTGCGCAACGTGGCTGTCGCCATGGGCAACAGCGCAGATCCGCAACATGGGGCGCAGCTGCTGGAGTGGTCGTGTGGAGACGATCCGGTGCTTGCAGAAACCGCGACATGGGCGCTGGAGCGGTTGGGCCAGGCACCCGATGAGGCAGGCTGTACGTAGCGATCCGCAAGACTGTGCTCTGCTAGCATCAGTGCGAACCTCAAGTCTCCATGCCCTCAGTTTCGCAACCAGAACGGGTCAACAGTAACGCCGGGGAACGACCGCAAACCGCTCCCAATGACGTGGCAGCCGCGCCTGGCGAACGTGAGCGGTGGCCTGCGCCCATTGAAGGTGGTTCCGGTGCGCAGTTGGTTGCACTGCTGCGATACCTGACGCAGACCAGCGTGCACACCTATGCGTTCTCAGTCGCCGCAAACGTCATTCTGTCACTTTTCCCATTCATTGTGCTGCTGCTCACACTTAGCGAGCGGGTCTTCCATTCGCCTGCCATGGTGGCTGTGGTGGGCCAGTTGATGCACAGCTATCTGCCCACAGGGCAGGACTTTGTCATGCGCAACATGAACCTGTTGGTGCATCCACACAAGGGTGTGCAGGTGTTCTCGGTCGTCATGCTCCTGGTCAGCAGCACGGGCGTGTTTTTACCGTTGGAAGTCGCGCTGAACACCGTGTGGCACGCCGAAGGAAACCGCTCGTACCTGCACAATCAGGCCGTGTCACTGGGCCTTGCGTTCGCGGCAGGTTTGCTCGCCATGCTGTCCGTTGCACTTTCAACTGCACAGCAAACCGTGCTGAGACTGGTCTTCTTTGGGCATACCTCCAACATCGTTTACGCACTGTTGTCGCACGGCTTCCTGGGGCTCTTGGCACTGGGCAGCAGCATCACGCTCTTCTTTCTTGTCTACTGGATCCTGCCGAACCGCAGCATTCCGGCGTTGGCTGTGCTGCCGACGGCCATAGTCACAGGCCTGCTGTGGGAAGGTGCGAAGCACCTGTACATCCTGGTGCTGCCGCATCTCGATTTCGGCAGCGTGTACGGCCCGTTCCAGATTTCCGTGGGCCTGATGCTGTGGGCGTTCCTGTCAGGCCTCATCCTGCTGGCAGGGGCTCACTTTTCCGCGACGCGGCATGCCATGCGTATGGCCGCGCAGGAGCGCTAGACAGTGGCCGCGCCGCCGCTGAGAGGCCGTGTCCCGGCGAACTCTGACCCGTTGTACCTCTCGTCCGGTAGGATGGCCTCCGGCGGTGGGGCAGGGCCCCTTCCGCGCACACCCCGTCTGCTGTGGACACTCACCGCCGCAGCGTTTCTGTTGGCCTACGTGCCCGGCACTGTGGGGCAGGTGTCGAGCGCACTGCGATGGCTGGCGCTGCTCGCTGCCCTTCTCGGTACCGTGCCCTACCTGTACCGCGCGGTACGCGATGGCCTGCTTTGGCGGCTGCGCAACAAGCTGATCTTGACCTACCTGCTCATCGGGCTAACGCCGGTAGTGCTCTTCTTTACGCTAGTTTTCCTGGCGACCTACGTTGCGTCAGGGCAATTCGCCGTGCACCTGGCAGCGTCGCACCTGCAATTACGCCTGGATAGCATGGGCACCAGCGATGCCGGGCTGGCCCTCGCACTGGCGCAGCGCACCGAGCTTGGTGATGACCCTGCCACCTTGCTCGGGGGAGACAGCAAGAGCACAAGGCCGCCGCTTCGGCCATCCTTTGGCCGCCAGCTGGCGTTGTATGAAGATGATCGCCTCTTGGACATTCCCGGGATTGTGGGCAATGACCGCACGCCGCTGCGCCTGGCGGACTGGTTGCGCAAGCGTCAGCGCGGCGGTCAGCTCAAGGTGTTTGCGGCAGATGGTGGCGTGCTGTACATGGCGGTGGTGGACAGGGTGGCTGCCGGGCCAGACCACACCATCACTGTCATCGGCAGCATGCCGGTGACGCCCACCATGTTGAACGGTGTGGCAGAGGGACTGGGTGAGGTAACACTGCTGCCCGGTCTGGTGCTGGAGGAGAGCCGGCGAACACCCGCGCGTTCTGAAATGAGGCGCACGCGTATCGTTGGCGGCAGCCGCCCGCCCAGCACCAACCTGCTGGACGGCGAAGTCGGGTTCCGCTCGACGCTGTCGGTTATCGACTGGGAGACAGGTGACGTGCGGCTGATTCCATTCACCGTCGCCTCCCGGCCTTCCGTGCTGTTTGAGCAGCTGTTCGGGGTAGGGCTGACGGGCCGGATCACGGATACGGTTCGCCTGGTGTTTATCCTCATCTGCATCGTCTTTGCGCTCCTAGAAATCTTCGCGTTCTACGCAGCCATGCGGCTTACGCGCGCCATGACGGGATCGGTCGAAGACCTGTATGCCGCCACGCTGTCCATCGACAGCGGCGACCTTGCGTACCGCATCCAGGTGCGGCGTGACGACCAGTTGGCGGACCTCTGCCGCTCGTTCAATCGCATGTCCTGGTCCATGGGCCGGCTGCTGGATGAGCAAAAAGAGAAGGAGCGCCTGCAGAGTGAGCTGTCGATCGCGCAGGAAGTGCAGGAGAACCTGTTTCCGCGCGCCAACCTGCGGGTACCGTCGCTGGAGCTGCATGGCATCTGTCGTCCGGCAAGGACCGTTTCCGGCGACTACTACGACTTCTTGCTCTTTCATGACGACCACCAGCACCGCCGCGACGTGACCGGCGTGGGCCTGGCGCTGGGCGACATCAGCGGCAAGGGCATTTCTGCCGCGCTGCTAATGGCCACGCTGCACTCTGCCGTGCGTGCCTACCGGTTCGTCACGGAAGAGCTATTCACAGAGGGTTCGCGGGCGGCTACCAACGACGAATCGCTGGAGTGCGGCGAGCTCTTTGAGGCACCGTCCCGCATCCTGTCGCTGCTGAACCGCCACCTGCACCGTTCCACCCAGCCGGAGAAGTACGCCACGCTGTTCCTGGCGCACTACAACGAGCGATCGCACCGGCTGACGTACTCCAACGCCGGCCAGTTGCCCCCGTTCCTGCTGTGTGCAGACGGCAGCGTGCGCACGCTCACCTGCGGTGGTACGGTCGTCGGCCTCTTGGACAATGTGCGCTACCAGCAGGAGACGTTGACCCTGCATCCCGGCGACCTGCTCGTTGCTTACTCTGACGGCGTTACCGAGCCGGAAAATGATTTCGGTGACTTTGGGGAGGATCGTTTGCTGGAAGTCGTGCAGCAATTCCGGCACGAGCCCCTAGAGGTCATCTCCGCCGAGGTGATGCGCGCACTGGACGCCTGGATCGGCGGCGGCGAGCAGCCGGACGACATCACGCTGGTGCTGGCCCGCCGCGTCTAGCCGCCTAGCAGCGAGGTTTG
>CALMRM010000095.1:6881-11995 GCA_937871605.1 uncultured Terriglobus sp.
ACGACATCACGCTGGTGCTGGCCCGCCGCGTCTAGCCGCCTAGCAGCGAGGTTTGTGCCGGCGGGGCTGTCGGATCGGATGCCTGCTGCATGACGACCGTGCTGGCCGGTGTTGCAAGGGCGATGTTCTCGTGCGCGAAGGCCAGCAGAACCTGCTTGCGAAGCGCACGCAGAATGTCGTCTTTCTGATTAGCGCGGACGCATTTCATGTGGTCGTTGTGCCTGCGCTGAAATAGCGGCTGCGGGTAAAAATGGCACGGTGCTTCCATCCTCATGATGTGGCATCGATGGTATCGTTGGCACACATCGCCAAGCCGCCGGTGGCATACCTGCGGCACACATGAGGGAGGAGACCATGAGCGCTCTGTGGCGAAACCTGACCCTCGCTGCTGCGTTGCCGGTGCTGATCACGTGCGCCGCTGCGCAGACTTCCCCTAGCAGTGGCAGCCTCGGCAATGCGCACACCTACGACCGGCCCGACTCGATTCTGGGCGGCTCTGAACCAAGCCTGTCACACCGGCAATTTGTGAACAGGCGACAGGACGCGCACAACCGCATGGTGGATAACGCCACCAAGCTGCTGGCGCTCACCCGCGAACTACAGGAAAGCGTTCGCCTGCACGAACCAACTGCAGGAGATGCGCGGTCGCTGGATGACATTGCAAAGCTCGCGCGCGCGGTGCGCGACGGGATGCGGCAGTGATGGCAAGGCTCATGCGTTCGCGTCCTGGGGACATTGCGTGCTTGCTGCTGTTCCTCGCAGTACAGGTGTGTTGCACCTCCCTGTTGCCGGGGCAGACGCCTGCACAGCCTGGCAAACCCGCTCCGCAACACGAAGCCGTTGTGCCATCTGCCGAGGAGAAGCGCAAGGCGCTGGAGGCGGATACGGAGCGGCTGGTGAAGTTGGCAGAACAGCTGAAGACCGACCTGGAACATACGCGCCAGGACGAGCTTTCCATGAAGGTGCTGCGCGAGGCGGAGGAGATCGATCGCCTTGCCCGGTCGACGCGAACCCGCGTTCACTAGAGGCCACTTTGCAAAAGGGACGCTACTGTGGCTGGAATGCCAAGGCTGCTGAGGCGTTCACGACGCCATAGGGCATGGTGGCCGCAGACACTGCAGACGAGCGTAGGGCCGCCAACACCGTTGCTGCACTCCAGTCCGGGTGGGCGGCCCGCACGAGGGCAGCTACACCCGCCACCAAGGGAGCCGCAGCGCTCGTCCCAATGGCCTGCAGGTACTGTGTGTGGCCCATGTTGAAGCAGCCGTAGGAGTGTGTTGCGTCCGGCATGCCGTCCGCCGTGTTTGGCAGCCCGGACGAGCAGGCACCGCGCACCCAACCGGAAACGCCAGTGTCGCTGCTGCCCATGGGGTAGCTGCCGCCCGGTGCGGCCACCGCGTTCAGGCCAGTGCCATAGTTGCTGTAGTAGGGCACCGTCACTGTGCCCGCCGCGCAGGTGCCGCCCTCCATCAGGTTTTCGACGCAGGCTGGGTTCGTCGAGGCAACGACCGGGAGCACGTCGCGGGATTGGGCAGGCACAGAGAGGTAGCGCGGGCCGGACAGATCGAACGCATCGTTACCCACTGCTGCCACCAGCACCGCACCAGCTTGGGTTGCCGCATGCGTCACACGGTCAAAGCTTGCCTTCACGCCAGCCGAGTCTCCGCTGTAGAGGTCCAGCGTCACACTCATCGACAACACAATGACGTCCGCGTGCTGTGCAATGGCGTCATTGATGCCCTGCAGCACCCACGACAGCATCCCTGAGGCTTGGCCCGCCGCACACTGGACGGCCACTGTGCTTCCTGAGCCGGGCAGGCGCTGTAACACCTTGATGTTGAGCAGGGAAGCCATGGGCGCCACTCCCACAACGCGGCCCGTGCCGTTGCCCGCCGCAGCCGCGGCCAGCGAGGCAACCCAGGTCCCGTGCCCACTCTGGTCCTGTGGTGAACCGTCGTCGCACGCGCTGGGTTGCTGCTGCTGGTTCACCTCGGACACATTGAAGACAAGGTTGGGCGCGATGTCCGGGTGCGTGCTGTCCACACCGCTGTCCAGCACGGCAATGCGCACGCCCAGGCCGGTCGAGGTGCTCCATGGGCCTGCGGCAACGCTGTCCGCAACGCCGCCGCCGTACCCGCCGACTGCCTGGACCGCCCATCCCTGGGGCGAGCCGGTGTAGTACGAGTCCGCGGTGTCCGGCGCAATCACCAGCCGGGGTACGTTCGACCGCACTGTGACCTTGTCCTCCGCCACAACCCCGGCCAGTGCTGCTGGGCGTATCAGGAGCGTGGTAGCTGCGATCGGCCGGTCGCGAAACACATAGGCCACCTCTGGATCGGCGCGCAGCGCAGCCTCCGTGTCTGCCGAAGCAGACACAACGGCAATGCCATTGTGTTCCTGCTCTGCCAGCACGGCTCCGCCTGCCTGCTGCGCGCGCACCGCAAGTGTGTGGACCGCAGTTCCCTCGCGGGGGAGTACCAGGACGCGATGCAAGGGAGCACTTGTGTCGCCTTGCACGGCCACTTGCCCCGCAGCACTGCGGACACAGCCGCTGAGCAGCGTCGCGTGGCACAGGAGCGTGCCCAGAAGCTGTCCCATGTACTTTGCACTGCAGCGTTTGACTCGGGGCATACTGCCTCACCACGCTCTCCGTTACAATCTGGTCGCGAACGGGCGGGGAGCTGGTTGGCTTGGCCTGTATCGCGACACTGGCCTCATCGGCAGCATGGTGTAACGCTTGAGCGGGGTCCAGGCCGGTCGCTTTACAATCAGCAGGGAAGTGGCACAGCCGACCACGCAACGCGGTACATGGAGCAGGGCACGACGGATGACAGCAGGCGTGAGCACGGCACAACAGAACACAGCCGACAGCACCGGTCCGCTCACGCACCATGAACTCATCCGGTTCTACCGGCTCATGTACCTGTCGCGGAAGACGGACGACCGCGAAATCCTGCTGAAGCGGCAGCAAAAAATCTTCTTCCAAATCTCCTGTGCCGGGCATGAGGCGCTACTGGTGGCCGCGGGCATGGCCATGCGGCCCGGCTACGACTGGTTCTTCCCGTACTATCGTGACCGCGCGCTCGCCCTGGCGCTGGGACAAACCGTCACGGACCAATTGCTGCAGGCCGTGGGTGCGGATGACCCTGGCAGTGGCGGCCGCCAAATGCCCTCGCACTGGACCAGCAAGCCGCTGCACCTGGTGTCGCCCTCGTCCGCTACCGCGACGCAGCTGCTGCACGCCGTGGGCTGTGCCGAGGCTGGCCGCTACTTTGCCCAGCGCCCTCAAGCTGCCACGGGCAGCTACGGTGAGGGGGACTACCGCCGCTTCAAGGACGTGAGTTTTCAGCCGGATGAGGTCGTGTACACCTCGCTGGGCGAGGGGTCCACCAGCCAGGGCGAGTTCTGGGAGGCGCTCAACACCGCTTCCAACAGCAAGCTGCCGGTGATCTTCGTGGTGGAGGACAATGGCTACGCCATCTCCACGCCAGTTGAGACCAACACGCCGGGTGGCAACATCTCGCGGCTGGTGGCAAACTTCCCCAACTTCTTCTTCGCGGAGGTCGATGGCACTGACGCGCTGGCCAGCTACGCCGTTATGCAGCAGGCAGTGGCGTGGTGCCGCGCGGGCAACGGTCCGGCGCTGGTGCACGGCCACGTGATCCGCCCGTACTCGCACGCGCTCAGCGATGACGAGCGCTGGTATCGCCACGCCTCTGAGCTGGAAGCCGACGCGCTGCGCGATCCCATCGCGCGCATGGGCGTACTCCTGCTGCAGCAGGGAGTGCTGACAGAGGCTGAACTGGACGCCATGCATCGGGACATAAAGCAGGAGGTGCGCGACGCTGCCGATACCGCGCTGGCCGCGCCACTGCCCAGGGTTGAGGACATCGAGCGGCATGTCTATTCCGAGGACCTGCAGCCCACCACCGCGGTCTTCCGCACAGAGCCACAGCCGCGGGACAAAGCCGAGCACACCATCGCCGACAGCATCAACCAGACCCTGCGCGAGGAGATGCGACGCGACGAGCGCATTGTCATCTTTGGCGAGGACGTGGCGGATGCCTCCCGCGACGAGCACCTGCGCTCGGGCGCGGTTAAAGGCAAGGGTGGCGTCTTCAAGATTACCTCTGGCCTGCAGCTGGAGTTCGGCTCGGACCGCGTCTTCAACTCACCACTGGCCGAGGCCAACATCACGGGCCGTGCCGTCGGCATGGCCGTGCGCGGTCTTAAGCCTGTGGTGGAGATTCAGTTCTTCGACTACATCTGGCCCGCGATGCACCAGATGCGCAATGAACTGTCGAACATCCGCTGGCGCTCCAACGGCAACCACACCGCGCCGCTGGTGATGCGTGTGCCAATTGGTGGCTACCTGACGGGCGGATCCATCTACCACTCGCAATCCGGCGAAAGCATCTTCACGCATACGCCGGGCGTTCGCGTCGTCATGCCGTCGAATGCGCAGGATGCAGCAGGCCTGTTGCGCACCGCCATCCGCTGCGACGATCCGGTGCTCTTCCTGGAGCACAAGCGCCTTTACCGCGAGAGCTACGGCCGCGCACCGTACCCCGGCCCGGAGTATGCCATTCCGTTTGGCAAGGCTACGATCGCCCGCCCTGGTGGAGACCTTACGCTCGTCACCTATGGGGCGGTAGGGCCGCGCGCGCTGCAGGCCGCGCAACGCCTGGCCCGCGAGACGGGCGTTGAGGCCGAAGTCATCGACCTGCGCAGCCTGTCACCCTACGACTTCGAAGCCGTCGCGGCAAGTGTGCGCAAGACGAGCCGTGTCATCGTCGCGCACGAGGACATGCGCAGCTGGGGTTTTGGTGCAGAGCTGGCGGCGCGCATTGCAGACGAGCTCTTCCACGATCTGGATGCTCCCGTGCGCCGCGTAGGGGCCCGCGACACCTTTGTCGCGTACCAGCCCATCCTGGAAGACGCCATTCTGCCGCAGCCGGACGACCTCTTCCAAGCTATGGCAGACCTGGCCGCCTTCTAGCCCTACCGGTAAGCCTCCCTGATAAAAAGTTCAGGGCGTAGCGCAACACGCTGTCCTGCGCGGGGGTTCATCCTAGTGCAGGCGGGCGGCTGTACCTGCGAGGTGCCTATGCGTG
>CALMRM010000096.1:0-8762 GCA_937871605.1 uncultured Terriglobus sp.
GCCAGCCAGAGACATCACCAGCAAAAGGCTCGCCACGCTCGGCGAGCCCTTTGCAGCACTTACTGAGGAACTAGCGCTTGTTTGTGCCCTTGGCAGCGGTCCTCATCTTCTGCTTGTTGCTGCCGCGTGGGGTGGTGCGGGGCTTCTTGGGGGCTGCGTTTTTGCGTGCAGTGCGCTTTGCGGTCTTGCGCTCGTCGTGGGACAGTGCCTTGGTATTTGCCATTCGTCTGAACTCTCTTTTCCTGAACTGTGTCGGCGTCTGTCGCGGCTGTGTTTAGAGCCGCTGCAGCTGGGCAAATTTTTCCACCAGCTTTTTCACACCGTGCCCCTGAAATTGTACCGTGATCTTGGCATCCGGGCCGTCACCCTCGCGGGCTACGATGCTGCCTTCGCCATATTTTGGGTGCCGGACGCGGCTGCCGCGCTTTAGCTCCGTCGCTCCGCCGGTATCAGGAATGTCCATCTTTGGGCGACCCGGCCCCCCGCCGAACTTGGTTTTGCCGCCAAAGAAGCTGGCGATGTTGTCGATGGAGTCCGGCTTGATGCCGCCTGCGCTCGGCTTCGATGCTCCGAACTGCAGCCCATAATTGCTGCGTTGCGTCTGCGCGGGCGTAGAGCCACTCTGGTCCTCGTCCTCGTAGCTGTAGTGGCGCTCACCGTCGCCGTCTTCACCCTTCTTGCCCCAGCGGCTCACACCCCCGAACTTCGAAGAGCCGCCATAGCCGTACTCGCTGCGGAAGGCTGGGCGCTCCGCAGGCGAGCCAAGGTCTTCCACCAGCCTGGACGGGATCTCCTCTAAAAAACGTGACGCCACACTGGCATCCGGCATGTCCGAGCCGTATCGGCGGCGGAAGCGCGCACGCGTCATCACCAGCGTATCCATGGCGCGTGTCATGCCCACGTAGCACAGGCGGCGCTCCTCTTCCAGGCCCGTGGGGTCCTGCATGGTGCGCGAACTGGGGAACAGCCCCTCTTCCATGCCGCACAGGAAGACTAGCGGGAATTCTAGCCCCTTGGCGGCGTGCAGCGTCATCAGTGTGACGCGCGCGTCCATGTTGATGCCGTCTGCGTCCGAAACCAGCGCGGCATGGTCCAGGAAGTCTGCCAGTGTTTCGGCGCGCTCCTGCGCATCCTGCGCGGCGTTGGCAAGTTCCTTCAGGTTCTCGATGCGGCTGAAGGCTTCAGGCGTACCCTCGGCTTCCAGCACCTTGATGTAGCCGCTGCGGTCGTTCAGAAACTTAATCAATTCCGGCAGGGTGGCCGGATCGCCGGGCGCGCGGAAGCCGTCGATGCGTGTGCTGGTCTCAGGTGCCGCGCTTGCGCTGTGCGCGGGTGTCTCTGACGCTGGCACGCCGGATTCGAGGATGGGCGCAGCTTCAGCGCGCAGCTTGGCGAAGCGGTCGCCAACTGCGGACTTCTTTGCGATTTTTTGTTGCTGGCTGGCCTGGAAAGGGTTGAACGATGCGGATTGCTGCTGGCTCTGATCCCGCATTTCCTCGTGACGTGGAGCACCCAATCCACTCTCTCCGGCGGACGGAAATGGGATGATCTCCGCACCTGCGGCGAGTGAGAGCGGTTGATCGTTGAAGGTGAAGTCGAAGCCTGTGCCATTATTTTCGGCATCGTTTTCAGTCGCGCCGCTGAAGTCGAAACTGGTACCTGTGTCGCTCTCATCCGCGTCTTCGATGTGGGCATTCTCTGGAGCCAGCGTGCTGCGCTCTTCACTGGGACCGAAGTCGAAGCCGAAGTTGAAGCTGGTATCGAAGCTCGTGTCTTCGTTCGCGTCGCTGCTGGAGGCGTTCTCCTCCGTGCCGGTGAACTCGGTGGCCGCTGCCGCCTGCAGGCCTGCATCGGTGGCCAAGGCGTCGCCAAAGCCGGGCCCCAGCATGGCGCGTGCATCCAGGATGATGCGCTGAAAGCCCTGCAGCGCGGTGAGTGCGCGCGCGGGTAGCAGTTGCTGTTCCACGGCACGGCGGATGGCGTCCCACGTGCTCAGGCCGGTGGTCAGCGCGATGCGCTCCAGCACCTCCAGCGTCGTCTTGCCGATGCCGCGCGCGGGCGAGTTGACCACGCGATTCAACGCGATGCTGTCGTGCGGATTTTGCACCAGCTTCAGGTAGCTGAGCAGGTCCTTGACCTCGGCGCGCTCGTAAAAGCTGAAGCCGCCCACCATGTGGTACTGGATGTTGTAGCGGCGCAGCGACTCTTCCACCAGTCGCGACTGCGAGTTGGTGCGGTACAACACCGCGGCTTTCGGTGTCTCGCCGCGCTGGCCTGCCTCGCGTAGGTACGTCTGCATGCGGTCTGCGATGAACAGCGCCTCATTCTCGCCATCGGGTGCCTCGTAGTAGCCGATCAGCGAGCCGCCCTCGCGCGTGGTGAACAGCTCCTTACCCTTACGCTGCGTGTTGTTGCGCACCACCGCGCCCGCGCCCTCAAGAATGGTCTGCGTCGAGCGGTAGTTCTGCTCAAGCCGAATGATGCGGGTGTTGTCGAAGTCCTTCTCGAAATCGAGGATGTTCTTGATGTCCGCGCCACGCCAGCTGTAGATGGACTGATCTTCATCGCCGACGACGCAGACGTTGCCGTGCTTGCCGCTCAAGAGCCGCATCAACTCGTACTGCGGGCGGTTGGTGTCCTGGTACTCGTCAATGAGGAGATAGCGGTAGCGGCGCTGGTACTTGTCGCGGGTCTCCGTGCTGGTCTTCAGCAGGCGCACGGTCTCGAGCAACAGGTCGTCGAAGTCCATTGCGTTGTTCTTGAACAGCTCGTCGCGGTAGATCTTGAAGATGTGCGCGATGCGCTCTTCGAGCGGGTTGGTCGAGGCCAGGAAGTACTCCTGCGGATCGATCATGTGGTTCTTGGCCCAGGAGATGCGGCCCAGTGCCACGCGCGGCTTCAGCTGCTTGTCGTCGAAGCCCAGCCGCTTCAGCGCAGTTTTGACGATGGCCTGCTGGTCGCTGTCGTCGTAGATTGCGAAGCTCTTGGTCAGCCCCTTGCCATCCACCTTGAGCGCCTCAATGTCGCGCCGCAGAAAACGCACGCACATGGAGTGAAACGTGCTGATGGTGGGCCGTGCCAGCGACGTGTGGCCGATGAGCTTATCCACACGCTCGCCCATCTCCTTCGCGGCCTTGTTGGTGAAGGTGACGGCCAGAATGCTGTCGGGCGCAATGCCGCGCTCCTCAATCAGGTAGGCGATGCGGTGCGTGATGACGCGCGTTTTGCCAGAGCCTGCGCCAGCCAGCAGCAGCACGGGGCCGTCAACGGACAGCACACCTTCCTGCTGTTGCGGATTCATATTGTCCAACAGGCGTGACACGGCGGGGAACTGCTCCTGCTCCATTTTAACCGGCATGCAATGCGGGACCGCCGCAGCGCACCCGGTACTATGGACGCACACCCCCATGCCCGTGCAAGCAACGTCAACAGGAAAAAAGTTTTACCGGCCAGAGCTGGATGCGCTGCGATTCCTCGCATTTCTGCTGGTCTTCTTTGACCACGGTAGCGGGTCATTCCACTCTGCACTGGCGACAAAGATCGGCGAGGCGTCCCGCTGCGGCCTGCAACTGTTCTTCGTCCTGAGTGCGTACCTCATTTCAGAACTGCTGCTGCGCGAACGGGAGAAGACGGGCACCATCCACATGCCAGCGTTTTTCGTGCGACGCGTGCTGCGCATCTGGCCGCTCTATTTCATTTTCATTGGGCTGATTTATCTTGCCGGTCGCTTTCACCATGGCTTTTTTCCCACGGGCGCTCTGCTGGCCTTTGTGGCGCTTGCGGGCAACTGGTGGATTTACTTCAATCGCTTCCTGCAGTTTGCCGTGGGCATCCTGTGGAGCATTTCAGTCGAAGAGCAGTTCTACCTGGTGTGGCCATGGCTGGTACGCTTCGGCGGCATGCGGGCGCTGCAGGCAGTGGTGCCGGTGGTGCTGGCGGTGTCGTCACTGGCCCTGTGGTACTCCGGCCATAACGTACTGCCGGTGAACAAATACTGGACCAACAGCCTCATTGAGTTCGCGTATTTTGCGGTGGGCGCGGTGCTTGCGCTGGGGCTGCACCGAAGAGAGTTTCAGCCGTCTTTGCTGGCGCGCGTGAGCCTGTTTGCGACAGCAGTGGTGGCATTCCTGCTGCTGGTCTTTCCGTTCCCGGTAGCGGCAGAGGGCAGGGTCATCCACACACCCGGGCTGTTTGCCGCATTCACGCTGCTGGGTGTGGTGAGCGTCTGCCTCTTCCTCGGTTTTTACGGGTTGCGCATGGGGCAGGGCAGTGGGCCGTTCCTATACCTGGGCCGCATCTCGTACGGGCTGTACGTCTTTCACTTGTTCGTATTGCAGGCGTGCGAGGCAGCGCTGCGCCGGGTGCACCTGCGCGGCGCAACCTATGCTGTCGTGCAGTTGAGCATGGCCTTGGCAGTCACCATTGTGATCGCGGCACTCTCCTACCGCTTTCTTGAGACGCCCTTCCTAAAGCTCAAAAGCCGGTTTACGTTTGTGCACTCGCGTGATGCGTAGCGCCTACTGGGCTGCGTTGGCCGCGTTCTGCGGCTCTACCTTGACGACGTTCGCATGGCAGGTGCGAATGTTTTGGCAGGCGACAGGCCGCCCGTCCCGGCTCAAGCAGGCCTCGATGGCTGTTAGGTTGTTGTGTCCGCAAGAGAGAGCGAAGCTGCCCTGCGGAAACGTGGGATTGGCCGCGTAAAACATCCCCAGGATCGTCTCCGGTGCCAGCATCTGCGTGCCTGTGACGTGCTGGAACGTCTCCGGAATCTTCAGCGCCGTGTAGGCCTGCCTCGCTAGGGCAAAGTAAGCGTCCGGCGCAAGCGTGGTGCAGGTGCCGTGCTTGGCCCACTCATGCTGCAGCAGGGAGAGGTCGGGCGTCATGTCCAGGTTTTGCTCGGGGTGTGTAGGGCCAGGGCGCGTAGCGCACGTGGCGGGGTAGCTGCCATCGAAGTTTTGTGGCCAAAGCCCGTGCAGCACAAAGCCATGCGGCGTGGTGCATTCTGTGCCGCTGCGCGCTGCTTGCTCTGCCGGCGTTAATGTGTGCAGCGTGCTGCAGAACTCGGGTGCCCACGACAGGTTTAGCAGGTAGTAGTCATACTGGCCGGGCTCGGACTTGATCTCCTGCGCTTTGGTTCCGCAGGGGAGCAGCGCGGCTGCCACAGCGAGAGCGGCCGCAAAGAGAGAGGAGTAGAGAGTCTTCACCACTCCACTGTACCGGTGGCGTGTGTCACAGGGCCGCGTGCTGCCTGGTGCATTCTTCAGACGGTGAGCTGCGCCCGGTCGAACCGCTGCGAGACTGCTGCCGCGCCCGCTGCCAGCAGTGCTACGGCCGCGCTGGCATAGGCCAGGTTGCGATAGCCAAAACCCGCGGTCAGCACGCCGGCACCCAGCGTGGCACCCAGCGCATTGCCCAGGTTGAATGCGCCCTGGTTGAGCGTGGAGGCCAAATTCTGTGCGCCTTTTGCCTGGTCCACCACGCGGGTCTGCAGCGGCGCTCCCACGGCAAAGTGGAGCATGCCCCAAAGGAAGATGGCAGCGATGCAGGTGCCTGCATGCAACTCCGCCCAGGGGAACAGCAGGAACAACGCCATGAGCACAACAAAGCCGATGACGACGGCGGCAATGCCGTGCCGGTCGGTCAGCACGCCACCCAGCAGATTACCGATTGTGATGGCCGCGCCAAACGCCACCAGAACACCCGTGACGCCGTGGGGCGTAACGTGCGTGACCACCTCGAGGATTGGCGTGATGTAGGTGAGCACGCAAAACATGCTGGTGGAGGACAGCACACTGGTGCTCAGGACGATCAGCACCTCCTTGCGCGCGACCGAGCGCAATTCGTGCCGCAGTTCCACCGGCTCGGCGTGCTGGTGCGGCACCATGCTCCACACGGCCGCAGCGGCGACGAGGCCGATGGGCACAATGGCCCAGAAGGCCGCGCGCCAGCCGTATGCCTGGCCCAACGCCGTGCCTGCGGGAACGCCCAGGACGTTGGCCAGCGTGAGTCCACTGAACATAATGGCCACGGCGCGCGCCCGCTGCTCATGCGGCACCACGTTGGCCGCCACGATGCTGCCAATGCCGAAGAACGCGCCATGCATCAGCGCGGTGCAGATGCGTGCTGTCAGCAGCAAGCTGAAGGTGGGTGCAAGCGCACACGCCGTGTTGCCCAGGATGAACAGGCACATCAGCAGTATGAGCGCACGCTTGCGATCCACCTTCGCCAGTGCCAGCACCAGCAAGGGCGAACCAATCGTGACAGAGAGCGCATACGCGCTGACCAGCGTGCCCGCCTTCGGGATGCTGACGGCGAAGTCGCGCGCCAAGTCGGGCAAGAGGCCCATGATGATGAACTCTGTGGTGCCGATGCCAAAGGCAGCGACGGCAAGGGCGAACAGGGGCTTACGCATCCGCTAAGCGAGAACCGCAGCGGGCAGGATTTCTTCTACATCCACCCACTGCGTGGGGTACTTGCCCGTGTAGCAAGCGGTGCAGTAACCCACCGGCTTTGCGTCGTCCACGGTACAGCTGTGCACAACGCCTTCTAAGGATAAGTAGGCTAACGAATCGGCCTCAATGAACTGCCGAATCTCTTCGACGGAGTTATTGGCGGCGATCAAGTCCTTTGTGCTGGGGGTGTCCACGCCATAAAAACAGGGTGAGATGGTGGGTGGGCAGCTGATGCGCATGTGCACCTCTGCCGCGCCCGCCGCGCGCACCATGCGGACGATCTTGCGCGATGTGGTGCCGCGAATGATGCTGTCATCAATCAGGATGACGCGCTTGCCTTCCAGCAGCGCACGCACCGGGTTCAGCTTCATGCGGACGCCGAAGTCGCGCACACGCTGCTCCGGCTGGATAAAGGTGCGGCCCACGTAGTGGTTGCGGATGAGGCCGAAATTGAACGGAATGCCGCTCTCGCTGGCATAGCCGATGGCTGCGGTCACGCCACTATCCGGCACCGGCACGATCACGTCGGCGGGCACGGCGGACTCACGCGCAAGCTGGCGACCCATCTCGTCCCGGCTCTTCTGCACCCAGCGGCCAAAGATGCGCGAGTCAGGCCGCGCAAAATACACATGCTCGAAAATGCAGCTGGACTCTTGCACGTCCTTGTTAAAGTAGCGCGAGGTGACGCCGTCCTCGCTCACCATGACAAGTTCACCGGGCTCCACATCGCGCTCATACTTGGCGTGCAGGAGATCGAACGCGCACGTTTCGCTCGCGAAAACAAAGGTGTCCGGAGCACCCTCCAAACCGGCAATGCGGCCCATCGAGAGCGGCCGGAAACCATGCGGATCGCGCGCGGCGAAGATGCGGTTGCGCGTCATCATGACGATGGAGAACGCGCCGTCCACCTGGCCCAGCGAATCGGCGATGCAGTCCACCAGCGTGCTGTGCTTGGAGTGCGCGATGAGCTGCACGATGATCTCGGAGTCGCTGGTCGTCTGGAAGATGGCACCATCACGCTCCAGCCGCTCGCGCGCCGTCCCCAGGTTCACCAGATTGCCGTTGTGCGCAATGGCGATCAGGCCCTTGGTCGATTCGACCTTGATCGGCTGCGCGTTCAACAGGGCACTGTCGCCGGTGGTGGAATAGCGCGTGTGCCCGATGGCAAGTTGGCCGGGCAGCTGCGCCAGCACTGGGTCCGTGAAAATTTCGCTGACCAGACCCATGCCCTTCAGGTCATGGATTTCCTCACCATCCGCAGTGGCAATGCCGCCACTCTCCTGCCCGCGATGCTGCAAGGAGTACAACCCCCAGTACGTCAGCCGCGCGGCATCCGGGTGGTTGTAGATGGCCATGACACCACACTCTTCGCGCAGCTTGTCCAGGTGGTCGTCGGCTTCGTGCGTATCAGACATCGCCTGTGACTCTAGCGTTTCGCTCACGCGCTCTTCTCTTCCGGCAGGTAAACAGGCACGAAGTCATTGACGATGCGCTCTCGAAAACCTTGATCGACACTGTGCAAGTCCACAACGTCGACCATGATGCGAAGGTCCGACTCAGCGAAGTTCTCCTTCAGGTCATAACTCAGGCCCAGCGGTAGAGGTGTATTCCCGCCTACCGCAAGGTCAAGGTCGGAAAGACGTCGTGAGCGCCCGCGTGTACGAGACCCAAACGCAAATACCGGACGGTCGGGAATATGCTGCCGGATCACCTCACGGACTAGACTGAGGTCCTGTGGAGCGAGTACCAAGGTTCGTTCATTCGCCATCTTCCCGGACTCTCCTCTCGATCTCGTTCAACATGGCTCCCACCTCTACGATAAAGGCATTCAGCTGAGCTTCAGCGGCGAGTGCCATCACCTCACCATAGGTGTGCACCGTTCGGCCTCGTAACTCACGAAACTTCTTCCACTCCGGCCAGCCTGACTTCAGTACACCCGCACGCTCGCCGAGGCGAACGATGTTTGCGTATGGTCCTTCTTCAACCTTTGCAAGCTGAACGCTTGTTCGCTCCAAATAAGAGGTCAGGGTGTTGACGGCCATCTCCCATGTGAGTTCGAAGGTCTTGATAACGGCGTATCTTGCCGCCTTGTCATCGGGCTCTGCTACTGCGCGCTGCCGCATCTCGAGCAGGTCTCGATAGCAGCACTGCAGGCCATAGAGGTCCTTTTCGAAAGAAATACCGCCGTTCATCGGCACTCCGGTGCATGCATCGCTCGGCGTCCTATTGTCACGCGAGCACCACCTCATTTTCTAATTCTTGGTTTAATGTTTGGCAGAAGGCTGTCTGAGCTTCTCTCAACTCAAGAAC
>CALMRM010000096.1:8772-9437 GCA_937871605.1 uncultured Terriglobus sp.
GAGTCTCACCGCGTTGTACAAATTGACTCTTGATCACGCCTGCTTGGGTTTTACCGTACAGTTGACATCCGGCACCCATGCTTCGCACGATTTCTTCGACCTTATACACGTTTTCTGGCGAGCAGGTTGCTATGACCATTCCTGGAGACTCGCTGAAATAGTCGAGAAGGTCAAAGTAGGAAGGCAGTTCGAATGCACCTTCAAATTCGGCACCGATGTTGTTAGGAACGCCACACCTAACGATGGTTGTAATAATCCCTCCACTGCCCTCGTCTGCACAAGATTTCAGCAGGCCTTCGCTAGCAAGGCGAACTAACGCGAGGTTCAATTGCGCCTCAGCAGCTAAATCGATCTGCGGTAGCGTTCCCCACATTGAACCAAGAACTAATCTCGCGTACTCCGTCGAACCGAACTGCTGCATAGCTGAGCGGGCAATTTCTTCATTGCTCCTATCTCCCACTTGCATGTGCGTTGCCATTGGGAAGAGAAGGAGAATGGTGTCGCCCACACACTGGAAACTGCTCGGCACGGCTTTCGTCACATCATCCAAGATGCCGACGACGCCGATGACCGGCGTCGGATAGATGCCTTCGCCCTTGGTCTCGTTGTAGAGCGAGACGTTGCCCCCGGTGATGGGTGTGCCCAGGGCGGTGCAGGCTTCGGCG
>CALMRM010000097.1:0-829 GCA_937871605.1 uncultured Terriglobus sp.
CGGGCTGAAGGTCCGCGTTGTAATAGCCTGGGGCGCAGCCCCAGGTAGGCGTAGGTAGCGCACAGGCGGGCTGAAGGTCCGGGTTATAGGTGCGCCAGCACCTCCCCTGCCGCCCAATCCCACAAGCCGTTCATCGAACGCCCCACCATATTCCGTAAACAGGGCGCGCATCTCGGCCTGGTAATCGCGTTTGCGATTCTTGGTGCTGAAGATGATGTCGACCAGCAGGACCAACACGGACTGTGGCATGTGCGCGAGTGTAGCGGGCCGCTGACGCCGCATAGCGCGGGCCTTCAGCCCGCATGGTTTCCTGCCCATCCACCTGGGGCTACGCCCCAGGCTTTTACAACGCGGGCCTTCAGCCCGCAACAGCCAGCGCCTGCACCTCAGCCCACACACCGTCATCCACCTCGATGCCTTCGCGCGTCTGACGTTCGCGGCGGCGTACCGCGCCTTCGCCCGGGTACTCCGGCGTGCGGCCTGCTTCGTCCGGCTCCGCGCCTTGCACATACTCGACCACGCTGTCGGCAATCTGCGTCACCGCCGCATCGCCGCCCAGCTTCTTCGGGTCGATACAGAGGAACACCTGCGAACAGCCCACGCAGCTGCCCAGCTTGAGCGCGTCAATGCCGCTCGTTGGCAGCCCTTCTGACAGCACCGCCGCCAGCACGTCCAGCAGGATGGCCATGCCAGAGCCCTTGGGCATGGGGGTCGGGGATCAGCGCGCGGATCAGGTCACGGAGCACGCAGCGGAAGACGTCCAGAGGCAACAGGCTGCGGGCCATGCAATAGGCGGCGCCGGTGAATCGGCCCTTGGCGAGTCGAGCGA
>CALMRM010000097.1:839-10819 GCA_937871605.1 uncultured Terriglobus sp.
CACGTCCAGCAGCATGGCCATGCCCGAGCCCTTCCACAATCCGGTGGGCAAGATGCGCTGCGATTGCTCGATGGGGCCGGGCTCGTCGGTCAGCACACCGTCATCGGTAAAACCCCCGGGATACGGCAGGCGCTCACCCTTCAGACGCGTGGTCTGCAGCTTGCCATAGGCGTACTGCGACATGGCCATGTCCAGCACCACCGGCCCGCCTGGCCGAGGCACTGCCATCACAAACGGGTTGTTCCCGACCCGCGGTTGGCGCGCACCCCACGGCGGCATACAGCTCTCCGTGTTGGTCCACGCGATCAGGATGAAACCCTTCTGCGCCGCGCGCCAGCCATAGCTGCCGCCACGCATCCAGTGGTTCGTGTTGCGCAGGCCAAGCAGCGCAATGCCGTGCTCCGCAGCCATCTCCATCGCGCAGTCCGTCGCCCACAGCGCGTTTAGCACACCCGGCGCGCGCTGCCCGTCGTACACGCGCAAGGCCCCAAATTCACGCACCAGTTCGGGTGTAGCACGGAGGTTGATCCAGCCCTCGCGGATGAACTGCACAAAGCGTGGCACACGGTTCAGCCCGTGCGAGTTGACGCCGTCCAGCGTCGATTCCGCATGGACCCGCGCACAAGTTGCAGCGTCAGCAGGCTGCATGCCCGCGCGTTCCAACGCCTGCTGTATTGTTTGTTGCAATACTTCGAAGCTGACGCGCACGATGGCTCCTTTACACACGCTGCACGTTCCTGAAGGCACGTGTAGCGCAACGTCTCTAGTGTGTCATCCCGACCGGAGCGCAGCGTAGTGGAGGGAGCTGCTTTCTGCACGGAGCAGCAGTGTGGCCCGTAAGAAAGCAGGTCCTTCGACTACGCTGCGCTGCGCTCAGGATGACGGGACATAGAAGCTATGCCGACATGGATGCAAAGACCTCTTCCGCCGCACTTACCGTTGCGGCGATCTCCACCTCGCCGTGCGCCGCCGACACAAACGCCGCCTCATACTGCGAGGGCGGTAGCCACACGCCGCGCTCCAACATGCCGCGATGGAACGCTGCAAATCGTGCCGTGTCGCTGCGTGCGGCGTCCTCGAAGTTGCGCACCGGCCCCCTCTGGAAGAACCACGTCACCATGCTGCCCTCGCGAGTTGGATACACCGGCACACCAGCCCTCTCCGCCGCACCGGCAACGCCCTCGGCGATGCGCCGCGTCGTCTCGCCCAGCTGCTCGTAAAACTCCGCACCACCGGCTAGCAGGCGAGACACCACCGCAATACCCGCAGCCATGGCGAGCGGATTGCCGCTCAGCGTGCCCGCCTGGTACACTGGGCCTAGCGGCGCCAGCATGTTCATGATCTCCGCGCGGCCACCGAACGCACCCACGGGCAGGCCGCCGCCGATGATTTTGCCCAGCGTCGTCATATCCGGCACGATGCCGTACAAGCCCTGTGCCCCGCCCAGTGCCACGCGAAAGCCGGTCATCACCTCGTCGAAAATCAGCAAGGCACCCTCGCGCGTGCAGATGTCGCGCAGGCCTTGCAGGTAGCCCGGCTCCGGCAGGATGGTCCCAGCATTGCCGACAACGGCCTCCAGGATGACGCATGCCACCTCACCCGGGTGCCGCAAAAACACCTGCTCTACCTCGCACAGATCGTTGTAGCGGATGGCCGTGGTGAACTGCGTCGTCTCCAGCGGAATGCCCGCCGAGCCCGGAATGCCTAGCGTAGCCACGCCGCTGCCCGCCTTCACCAGCAGCGCGTCGGAGTGGCCGTGGTAGCAGCCCTCAAACTTCAGGATGCGGTTGCGCCCCGTGAACGCGCGCGCCACGCGGATGGCGCTCATCACCGCCTCCGTACCCGACGAGACAAAGCGCAGCCGTTCCATCGAAGGCACCGCCTGCTGTATGAGCGATGCCAGCTCCGCTTCCGCCGCCGTGGACGCGCCAAAGCTGGTGCTGCGCCCCGCCGCCTCGCGCACCGCCTCCACCACCGCACCCGCGGCATGGCCCAGGATCATCGGCCCCCACGAGCCGAAGTAGTCGATGTACCGGTTGCCGTCCGCGTCGTACAGGTACGCGCCCTCAGCCCGCTCCACAAACGGCGGATCGCCGCCCACCGAACGAAACGCACGCACCGGCGAATCCACGCCACCAGGAATCAACTGCTCCGCACGCCGCTGCAGTGCGCGCGACCGCTCCAACACAAGGCTCATGGTTCAAGTATAGGTTTTGTGCTGCGGGTGTTCCGCATGTGCCCGTGTGGCGGCTCCGCTAAGTCAATTTCCGGCGAACCGCACCACACATACCAATAAGTCCAGTACCTAACAGCAATAAGCTCGACGGTTCCGGTGCGGGTGAAACAGCTGAGATGTTGACACTCGAGACGTTTGCCAGCGCACCGCCGTACGAAGAGTAACCGTCGACTGTCCTGAACATGCCTGTGGATAGCGCGGGAGCAGTGACCGGTCCGCTGTAGTACTTGGACCGAGTGTCGATGTCGATGCTCAGGTAGTTGTCAGGAGTGGATGGGCAGGTGGGTGCCAGACAGATGGTCAGGTTGTACTGACGCAGAAACACTAGCTGAACCGCAGTCGCGATCACGGAGCCGTTCAGCGTGTACGTTGGCGACGCCGGCGTAAAGCTAAAGCCGCCGCCTCCATCAGTGCCGATGTTGGTTGGGTTTGAATCGATCAGAAAACTGTATGTGAACGCCCCGCCAGGCGCGGAATAATTCGTCGTGGGAGCGATGCTGCTGTAAGTACCGCCAACCGACACCTGTAGGCTGGAGGCCTGTACAGAGAGGGAGAAGGCAAAGCACAACAAGGCGAAGCACAGGAGCGTGCGCAATCTCAAGGTGTATAGATCCTTTGTGGAAGTGCCTTTTACTGTAACCCGCACTCGTTCAGTAGAACAAGATCGTTACGTGCCTTCGGTACAGTCCCGAAAAGTTTTTTGTCACGTGACCGCATGAACATGCGGGCTGAAGACCAGCGTGTTGCGCAACGTGGCCTCCTCCGCGCTGCATCTCTACAGCACGTGACGAATAAGAACCTGCACCAGACGGACCGTGCCAACCTCTCCGTAGCCCTGCGCGCCCTGCTGTTCTATTTGAAGGATGATACCGCCGTCAGCCCGACGCTTGGCGGCCGCAAAGCCGCACTCGAGACACTCGCGAACATCAAGCCAGAGGCCTACGAGCGCAGCCGCAACTACCTCTCAGGCGACATCACCCGCCTGTCCGCCTACCTGCGCCACGGCGTGCTCACCCTGGCAGAGGTGCGCGATTACGCTCTGCAGCAGGTCGCCGATCCAGCCCGCGCAGGCAAGCTGGTCAATGAGTTTGCCTGGCGAGACTACTGGCAACGCCTCTACGTGGAACTGGGTGAAGGCATCTGGCAAGACCGCGAGCCGTATAAGACCGGCTTCACCGCCAAGAACTACGCGGAAACACTGCCCGAGGACATCGCCACCGGCACTACCACGCTCACCTGCATGGACAGCTTCAGCGCCGACCTCTGCGCGACCGGCTACCTGCACAACCACGGCCGCCTGTGGTTCGCTTCGTACATCGTGCACTGGCGCCGCACGCGCTGGCAGGTAGGCGCACGCTGGTTCCTCCAGCACCTGATCGACGGCGACCCCGCCAGCAACAACCTGTCATGGCAGTGGGTCGCGTCCACCTTCTCAAGCCAGCCCTATATCTTCAACCGCGAAAACCTGCAGCGCTACACAGACGACACATACTGCAGCCGCTGCCCGCACGCCACCGCGGGCACTTGCCCCTTCGACCGGGACTACGAGAGCCTGGAGCAAACCCTGTTTCCGCAATTGCACCGGCGCGCAGACAGTAACACCGCACCCACACCGCCCGCGCCCTACGCGGAGCCTGCAGTGCGCGACGGGAAGCCCACCGCACAGGGCAAGGCGCTGCTGTGGCACCACACCGACAGCCTCAACCCCGCCGCGCCGCAGGTGCTGGCACACGGCGACGCACCTGCGGTCTTTGTGTGGGACACCGGCTGGCTCATCCCCAACCGCATTTCGCTCAAGCGGGTGCAGTTCATCGCGGAGTGTCTCGCAGAGATGCCCGGCATCATCGACCTGCGCGTTGGCGAACCTGCCGACCAACTCCTAGCCGCCGCACACGCCTCCGGATCCGACTACATCCTGGCCCAGCGAACCCCAGACCCGCGCCTGAATGCCGCCGCCGACCAGGTCAGCCGGACAGTCCCGGTCGTCTGGGTTGACCCGCCGCCCTTTGTCGAAAGCAATCGCGGCTTCGACCTGAAGCGCTTCTCTCGCTACTGGAAGCGCGCCCAGTTCGCAGCCATGCAGCTCACCCGGCACGCATAGGGAAATAACGAGAGAGTGGTAACACTGCTCTTCCTAACAGCGGTAACTGGCACCTGCGACAGGAATTTTCTGCTCAACGGCCTCTAACACATAGTTCAGGTCGAATGATGCACGTTACCATTCACGCCCACAGTGCTGGGGAAAGAGTCTGGCGGGATGCGCTTGGCAGCACGAAGCCTATGGCGTCGAGATCTGCCTGGAACACAGCGGCGTCCAGGACCTCTTTCAAACCGACCGTACAAGAACTGCCATCGGAGAAGCCCAGGAAGATTTGCCCCAGCCTTGTATTTGCTGCGTATACCACCGATACCGCGCTCGTAATTGGCATATGAGGTTCTCGAATGCTCAGTGTTCTATCGAAAATACTGTTGACCCCAGTAAAAGTAACCTCGGGAAATTACCTGCGACGAGGTGCAGGCGCGCGATGCGCCGTGGCGTTTTGACTCGCGCTGGCGACACCTGTGGAGCATCGGTGTGCTGTGTCATCGGGCCGCAACCGCCCCCTGCTATTCTGAACACCTTGCAGAACAGCACAGAACCCGAGGAGCAGCACGTGAACGTTCGCGCCGCCCATGACGCCATTGCCGCAGTAAAAAGTGAAAGCCGGCCCGCTACCTATGCCGACGCGGGCGTCGACATCTCCGAGGGCGAACGCACCAAGCAGCGCATCAAAATGCTGGCGCGTAAAACCTTCAACAAGGGCGTACTCAGCGAGATTGGCGGCTTTGGCGGCCTGTTCGGACTGGACCTGGCAAAGTATCCTGACCCCGTGCTGGTGTCGTCAGCCGATGGCGTGGGCACCAAGCTCAAGGTCGCCTTTGAACTTGGCATGCACCACACCGTGGGCTGCGACCTGGTCAATCATTGCGTTAACGACATTGCCGTACAGGGTGCCACGCCGCTCTTTTTTCTGGATTACCTTGCCAGCGGTAAGCTGACAGGCGGTGTGCTGGAAAAGGTGGTCGAAGGCCTGTCAGAGGCGTGCAAAGCCAATGGTTGCGCGCTCATTGGCGGCGAGACCGCGCAGATGCCGGGCTTTTACGCTGACGGCGAGTACGACCTGGCAGGTTTCATCGTGGGCGTTGTCAACCGCGACGCGATCATTACCGGCGACACAATTGAGGCGGGTGATGTGCTCATCGGCCTGCCCTCGAATGGCCTGCATACAAACGGCTACTCGCTGGCCCGCAAGCTGCTGTTCGAAACGGCAAAGTACGGCCCGGACCAATACGTGAACGAGCTAAAGGACAAGACCGGACCGGCGCTGATGCGGCAGCATCGCAGTTACCTTTCCACCGTTAAGAAGCTTACTCAGGCGGGCGTGGTCAGTGGCCTGGCGCACATCACCGGCGGGGGCATCACAGACAACCTGCCGCGTATCCTGCCCAAAGGGCTGTGTGCGCAGGTTGACCTGAGCACGTGGGACGTGCCGCCTATCTTCCAGCACCTGCAGCAACTGGGGTCCGTGGCACAGGACGAGATGCTGCGCACGTTCAACATGGGCATCGGCATGATCGTGGTGGTACCGGCCGAGCAGGCCAAAAAGGCCAAGGCCGTTCTGAACCGCGCCAACGAGCGGCACTTCCTGATCGGCCGCATTGCACGCGGGGAACGCCGCGTCACGTACGCATGAGCGAGGTCTCGGCACCGCGTGCGCCCGTCGCGCTCGGCATCCTGCTCTCCGGGCGCGGCTCTAACTTCATGGCGATTGCCGAGGCTATCCGCGCGGGACGGCTGCAAGGCTGCACCATCGCGGTGGTGCTCTCAAACGTGGCAGACGCGCCCGGTCTGCTGGCCGCGCAGGAGCTTGGCCTGTCCACCGTTACGCTGGTAAGCAAGGGCACACCCCGTGCTGAACACGACCGAAACATGGTAGAGGCGTTACGGCGGCATGGCGTGGACCTTGTCGTGCTGGCCGGCTACATGCGCGTGCTCACAGCCGAGTTTCTACGCGCCTTTCCGGACCGCGTCCTGAACATCCACCCCTCGCTGCTGCCCGCGTTCCCAGGCCTGCATGCACAGCGCCAGGCACTGGAGTATGGTGCCGCAGTGGCAGGCTGCACCGTGCATTTCGTGGATGAGGCTGTGGACCACGGCGTCATCGTTCTTCAGCGGACGGTGCCGGTGGAGCCTATGGACACGGAAGAGACGCTGGCGGACCGCATCCTCAATGTCGAACACCTGGCCTACCCCGAGGCGATTGCACGGGTGCTTAGCGGCGGGTACGCGGTGCGCGGCAGGCGGTACCTGCCAGCGGAGCCTCTCGCTTCCTGACAGATGCAGTAAAGCTTGCGTAACGCATTGTTAGGTACGCTGTTAGCGCACCAAGGGCGGCTTATGAGTCGACGATTCTGTGCATTAGGAGCGCGTAACGTCCATTTCTGTGCTCTCACACAGCAGCAAACATGCTCTCTTTGGCACAAAAAAGCGCCTCTAAAGCACGCTTCCTGCACTCGCGGGTGCACACAGCACGGTGCAACTACACCTGCTGGTCGCTGCTCGCTTCGCCCAGGGTCACCCGCACATCTTCACGGCGGCGACCACGGAAGATGGTCACCGTGACTGTGTCGCCGGCCTTGTGTGAGTTCATCACGGCGCTGATGTCCTGCACGCTGGTCACCTCTTGGCCGGCGATGGCAACGATGAAGTCGCCACCGAGCATGATGGGTGTATTGCCCAGCGAGGCCCGCTGCGAGCCGCCTTTCAGACCTGCCCGTTCCGCCGCGCCGCCGGGCAGCACGCGCTGGATCAGCACGCCGTAATCACTCGGCAGACCGATATTTTCCGCGAGATCCGGCCCAATCTCAAGCGGCAGAATGGCAAGCGACGGACGGCGAACATGCCCGTACTTCGAGAAGTCATCCAGCACGGCGCGGGCCGTGGCGATGGGGATAGCAAAGCCAATGCCGGCGCTCTGGTCTGCGCCATTGTTGCTGGCGATCATGGTGTTAATACCGATCACCTCGCCGTGCGAGTTCATCAGCGGCCCGCCGCTGTTGCCGGGATTGATGGCAGCGTCGGTCTGGATCGCGTTGTCGATGGCGTTGCCGTTGGGCCCGCGTACGCTGCGAATGGCCGAAATGATGCCGCGCGTCATGGTGCCCGACAGCCCGAACGGGTTCCCGATGGCGAAAACTTTCTGGCCGACCATCAGCGCTTTTGAGTCAGCCAGTTCCACCGGCTGCAGGTTGGGTGCGTTGATCTGCAACAGAGCCAAGTCGTGCACTTTGTCGACACTCAGAACTTGCGCCTTGTACTTATGTTTGTCGGACAGCTGAACTTCCACGCGCTGAGGATTGTCGCCAATGACGTGGTTGTTGGTGAGGATGTGGCCCAGTTTGTCCAGGATAAAGCCAGAACCCTGCCCCTGCTGCGGCACCGCGCCATAGAAGAAATCGAAGGAAACAGTGGTCGTGGTGATGTTCACCACGCTGGGGATAAGGCGCTTGTATACCGCGATATTGTTCTGTTCTTCGGCATCATAGGCAGGCTGCGCATTAGCCACATTCAGGTCGAACACGCCCAGCGGTCCGCTGACGTGGACCATGCTGGAGCCGGAGAGAGCTGGAACATAACGCTGCACCAGCGCAGACACCGCGCCCGCAGGCCACAGATGCTGCGTCAGATAGTAGAAGCTGCCAACCAGCAACAAAACCAGCAGCACCCGCCTCATTTTCATGCCGTGTATCCCCACCTTGTGCAGCGTATAGCTCTGCTTGACTTGCACGCCTTGACAAGTTTAGACGCGAAGACCCGCTACATGGCTTCATGCTGCCGGTCGGCTGCCTCCGCGCGCAGGGAGTCGTACAAAAGTGCAACACACTCGCGCAGAGCATCCAGGCTGCCATCGTTTCTGACCACGTAATCCGCCAGCGCCTCACGCTCCGGGTCGCCCCACTGGGCTGCAAGCCGCCGCTGAAAGTCCCTGCCCGCCTCGTCCCGTTGCCGCGAGCTGGCAGCCCCCACGCGCGCGACGTATCGCTGCTGCCGCAGGTTTACCTCCGCGCTGACCACCACCACGCGGTCGAACCGGGTGCGCCAAGGGGCGTCACCATGCCCAGGCGTGTACCGCGTTTCCAGCACCAGGGCCGACTCGACGACGGCCACGGCGCCGGGCTGCTGCTGCCCGATCGCGTCCATCCAGCGTACCTGCTCCGCGATGACAACCGGGTGCACAAGGGCGTTCAGTTCCTCGAGCCTGCCCTCGTCAAACGCCAGGCGTGCCAGCAGCGCGCGGTCCAGCGCGCCATCAGGCCGCACGACTGCAGGGCCAAAAAGGTCCACGATGCTGCCAAACAGTGGCTGCCCGGGCTTCATCATGCCGCGCGCCACCTCATCTGACTGGGACACGGACGCACCCAGGGCACGCAGCATGTGCGCGACGGCGGACTTGCCGCTACCGATGCCGCCCGTGAGCGCGACGCGCAGCATGCCGCCCCTACAGGCCGCGCCGCATCCGCGCCGCCTTGACCGTGTTGTGCATCAGCATGGCGATGGTCAGCGCTCCCACCCCACCCGGTACAGGGGTGTACGCGCCGCAGACAGCGTACGCAGCGGGGTCCACGTCACCCATCACCACGGAGCCCCGCTTCTCAAAGGTCGCGGCCCGGGCTGCGTCCCCTGGGAAAAAGCGTTCGAGTTCCTCCCGATTGGTGATGCGATTGATCCCCACATCGATGAGTACCGCTCCGGGCTTTACCATAGCTGCGGTAATCAGGCCGGGCTTGCCCACGGCCACCACCAAAATGTCCGCTTCACGGGTGTGCTTGGGGAGGTCCACGGTATGGATGTGGCAAGTGGTAACGGTAGCGTTTGCACGCAACAGCATCGCAGACGTTGGTTTGCCCACAATATCGCTGCGGCCCACCACCACCGCCTCCGCACCCGTGAGTGGGATTCTGCTGCGCTGCAGAATTTCGAGCACGCCGGTCGGTGTACACGGGGAGAGACATTCTTGCCCGGTGTGCAAGCGGCCCACGTTGACGGGGTGAAACCCGTCAACATCCTTGGCGGGTGCGATCGCCTCAAGGACGCGCTTTGCGTCAATCTGTGCGGGCAATGGCAGCTGCACCAGGATGCCATCCACATCGTCCCGGCCATTCAGTTCGTCTATGATGACCAGCAACTCATCCGTTGTGAGCGTTGGCACCGGACGCAGCAACAGGCTGCGAATCCCAAGCTCACCACACGCTTTGACTTTGTTGCGAACGTAGATTTCGGACGCCGAATTGTCGCCAACCAGCACCACGGCAAGTCCAGGGCTGCCCACCCACTCTGGTAATTGCTGTAGCTGTTGGCTGACATCGGACCGTATGCCGGCGGCAATCGC
This sequence comes from uncultured Terriglobus sp., assembly GCA_937871605.1. Lineage (GTDB taxonomy): Bacteria > Acidobacteriota > Terriglobia > Terriglobales > Acidobacteriaceae > Terriglobus. The sequence continues at coordinate 10,506 of CALMRM010000097.1, forward strand.
CAGCCCATCAAGAATGCGCGTACCCATGCATTGCCAGAATACAGTCCACAGATCTACATGGCTGGTGTGGCGGAACGGCGTAACGTGGCGGTAATCGCGCGCGAAAACGCCAGCACAGCAGCAACCCACCTGTCAACCATACGTCTAACCGTGGGACAGATCCGGAGAGGGAGAGCGCCCCATGACGATTACGCCTTGCTATGACAAGTTCACAGAGGAGTACATTGCAGACATTCGCACGTAACTTCAGCAGTCAGGGATCGACAGTTGGCAGGCTGCGGAGCTGGTGGCCAGCTTTCTCAGCACGCGGGGCT
>CALMRM010000098.1 GCA_937871605.1 uncultured Terriglobus sp.
CCCCATGTCTCCAAGAGACATGGGGCCCCCAACCCCGTAGTTACCTAGACCGATCTTGTGGTGGCGCGCAGCCAGACCATGTACGTGCCCCACGCGGCGAGGGTGCAGTTATCCATCACGCGTCCGTCGCGGATCATGGCCTCAAACTCCTCCACGCGGACACGGTGAACGGTTAAACCTTCTTCCTCAGGCTCCAACTCCGTCTCGCCCTGTGATAGATCCTCTGCAAGCCAGACGTGATGCTTTTGCCGCATGGCACCGTACGCGATCCAGTTGCGGCCGATCTCCGTCATGCGCGCGGCGTGCAGGCCGGTTTCCTCACGCAACTCGCCCCGTGCAAGTTCTTCCGGGTCGGCATCTGCCATTTCCCAACCACCCTGGGGGAACTCGTAAAAGCTGCCCTGCACCGTATAGCGAAACTGGTGCACCAGCGTGAGGAAGTCACCGTCTGGCGTATGCTCCAGCGGAATAACGATGCAGGCCGGGTCCTTGTCGAGCACGCCGTAGATGCCGCGCTCGCCGCCTACACGCTCGATGACGTCTTCGCGCATATGCGACCACTTGTTCTGGTACACCGTGCGCGTGCTGATGGTTTTGATGGACACCGCTACTTCAGCGCCGCCGTCTGTGCGTCGTCTGGCTGCAGCACCTCAAGGTGTGAGGGATACCGGGGCGAGCTGTAGACCGTGATGGTCTCTGCCTTGTATGCAGAGGCTGGCGCGCTCATGATGTTGGGCACAAAGGTCTGCGGGTTTCGATCGTACAGTGGAAACCAGCTGGATTGAACCTCGACCAGCATGCGGTGACCTTTTAGAAAGGTGTGGTCTGCACCGTGCAGGCTCCACCTGTATTCCTCCACAGCGTTGGCTTTGATTGGTTCGGCCTTCTCAAAGCCTGTGCGATAGCGGCCACGAAAGATCTCGTCGACCACCATCATCTGATAGCCGCCCATGCCGTTTGGCGCGTCGTCGGGGTAGGCGTCGATCAGCTTGACGACCCAGTCGCCGTCGGTACCGGTTGTGCTGGCGAAGATGTCTGCAACGATGTCGCCGGTGACGGTGATGTCGCGGTCCAGCACGGGCAAGGCAAAGGCCACCTGGTCAGGCCGGCTGGTGGCGAAGCGCTGGTCTTCCGCAAGCCAGGTGCGCCACTTGGAGCCCTTGCCATAGGTGGATTGAATGGGCCGCGCGCGGTACGGGACAGGACTCGCTGGATCAGCGGTGTATTTCGCCTCGTACGCCGCCGTGGGTGCGGTAAAGCTTAAGGTCTTCTGCGCGCCAAAGAATAGCTTTGCCGGATGGAAGCCGACCTTTGGCGGCCACTGCGCGTAGTGCTGCCACTGGTCGGTGCCGGTGCGGAAGCTGGCGGTGTCCTCCAGGGTAAAGCCCGGCTTGTCCTTCAAGTAAAGCTCGAAGAACGGTGCCTCGATGGTCGCACGGTACTCCGTGCCGGTCGGCTCGCCGAAGTCGAGCGCACCCAATTTCTGCCCCTGCCCGGCCCAGCCGCCATGATTCCACGGACCCTCCACCAGGTAGACCTTGTGCCCTGGGTCGCTCGGGCTTTGTTCCGCGCGCAGGTGCTTGTACTCCTCTTGCGGACCCCACATGTCTTCCTGGTCAAACCAGCCGCCGACCTCGAGCGTTGGCACCTCCGGCGTGTGCAGGTGCGTTTCCACAGCCATGGCTTGCCAGAACGGGGAGTATTGCGGCTCGGCCAGGAAGCGCTTTGCGGTGGGCAGTTCCGTCATCTTGGCGTCAGCGGCTGCACCCGCAAAGTTCACGTGCTTGAGGAAGTAGTCATAGGTATCGTCGGGCATGCTGACGACCTGGTCGTCCTTGGCGCGCTCAAGCTGCAGGACATAGTCATAGCCGTAGGTTTCGCGGAACGCGCCATTGTGGAAGAAGTCATCGCCCAGCCAGATGTTGGTCATGGGTGCTTGCGGCGAAATCGCCTTGACCGCCGGGTGGTGGTCGACACCTGCCATCATGGCAAGAAAGCCGGGGTAGGAGACGCCAAGTACGCCTACCCGCCCGTTGTTGTTTGGCAGGTTCTTCAGCATCCACTCGACGGTATCGTAGGTGTCGCTACTTTCGTCCACCAGCTTGGGGTCGGTGCGGTTTCCGGACACGTGCATCAGTGCGCGGTTCATCACGAACTGCCCTTCCGAGCCGTACTTGCCGCGGATGTCGCCCTGCACGAAGATGTACCCGCTCTGCGCCAGTTCCGGCTTGCTGCGGTTCACGCCCTCGCTACTGCCTTCTGCGCCGTAGGGGGTGCGGGTCAGCAGAATGGGGAGCGGTGGGCCCGTCTCACTGTCCTGTGGCCGCAGGATGACCAGGTGCAGCTTCACACCGTCTCGCATGGGCACCATGGCCTCGCTCTTGACGTAGGGCCTGCCTTTTGACTCCACGCCTTGCGCCACCGCGGATTGGGCCGCTGCCACGGAGGGGACAGCAAAGACTGCGGACAGCATGAGCAGGGGCAAGGCAAGTGCAACACGGGTCAACATCGAACGGGAGCCTCCTGGCACGATGGGTGCGACGTTATTTGCCGGTCAGATTGCCAGGCGATGCCATGCACTGCCAGCCCGCCTTGTTGTGCGATCCGTCACAGAAGGGACGCTTCTCACTCAGGCCGCAGCGGCACAGTGACACGGCGGGCTTGCCGGAGAGGTCCCATGCGGCACCATCGGCGTCCACCAGGTGGATGGCGCCTTCCACACGCAACGGTCCATTTGGCCGGACGGTAATCTTTACGGGTTCCTGCTCTGGCATGGGTCTCCTGAGGCAACACAGATGCTGCGCAGAGGTGCGCCGGGCAGACTGTGCTGATGTCCATACGCGCCAGCATAGCAGGCTGGGCGGCTCCGCAGGTAGCGCGCGTCGCCGCCCACCGGCCTAGCTATTCATCAGCAGGGTAGTCCGTTCGTCCAGGCGGACACGCAGGGAGTCGGCCAGGGTGCGAACCTGCTGGAGGCGATCGGTAATGCCCGGAGGCACGGACCGCTCCCGCAGCATGAGATCACTCTCCAGCAGGAGGCTCGTGATGGTGGATTTGAGGTCCTGCGCCATGGCGTTGGCGGCAACGCGGCGGCCCAGCACCTCAGCCTGTTCACGGTTCTCAAGCAGATTACGCAGGAGGCGAACCACGCCTGCCGCGCCCAGGGTGCATAGGTTGATCTCAATGGGAACTGCGCCTTCGGCGTTCTGCCACAGCATGTCCGCCGTGGTCATTTCACCGTCGGGCAGCGAGGAGTCGAGCAATACAGCAGTAACGGCTCCGCGCCGCAGCCGGGCCAGAGCGGCCCGGCGGCTGCGCGCGATTTCTACAATGGCGTCGGCTTCGCGTGACAGTGCACGGGCGAGATTTTCTGCGCCAGTGATGGCTGTGATGATGAGTACTGTTTTTTCCATTTCGCCTCACTTGGTATCGAGGTAAACAGAAAAGGGCAAAGAGGTCAGGCAGAGAAACAAGGAGTGCAAGGGTGATGCAAGTACAGCGCAGTTGCGTCACTGCGCGCTTTTGAACAGAACTAGTCCGAAATACCGTATTCCTTCAGCTTGCGATACAGGGTTGTTTTGCCGATGCCAAGCAGCTTGGCAGCCATCAACTTGTCCCCTTTTAGTTGCCGAATGGTGTGCAGGATGGCGTCGCGTTCCAGATCCGCAATCGAGACGATGGGCACCGGCGCGCGACGATCGTCCTGCACCTGTCCGCTCGCCGGGTCCTGGTAGGTGCGAGCATCCACGCGGACAGTCGCAGGGTTTGCCGTTTGCAGCTTGGCTCCTTGCAGTTCTACGGGAAGATCTCCCACGTGCAGGTACGGTCCGCTGGCATTAGTACAGGTGTTCTCGATGCAGATTTCGAGTTCACTGACGTTCCCAGGCCATGCGTGATTCATCAGCACCTGCATGGCGTCTGCGGAGAGCCGGTAATCGACGGCACCTTCGCGGCGCATGCGCTCCAAAAAGTACTCCGCCAGTAAGGAAATGTCCTGCTTGCGCTCGCGCAGCGGTGGTATGCGCAGGCTGACTACGTTTAGACGGTAGAAGAGATCTTTACGGAACTGCCCTTGGTCGACCAGCGCCGAGAGATCCCCGTCGGAACCGGCCAGAACGCGCACGGTTACTGGCAGCGCCAGCGCCGCCCCGGCAGGCTGCACCTTACGGTCTTGCAGGGCGCGCAGCAGCTTCGACTGCAACTCCAGCGACATGCCACGAATGCCGCCCAGGAACAGGGTGCCACCCTCATCCTGGGTCAACGCACCCGCCTTTTCGCGGCTTTCTCCAGTCAGGGGATTGCGTACGTAGCCAAACACTTCGCTTTCCAGCATCGCTGGCGATAGCTGGGTGCAATCCACTGTGTGGAAGCGCTTGCTGCTGTGCGGGCCTGCGGCGTGGATGGCGCGGGCGATGGCTTCCTTTCCGGTGCCGGATTCCCCCAGGATCAGTACCGGGTGTGACGCCGTGGCGACCTTCTGCACGATGCGGTGGAGCTTCTGCACCTCTGGCGAGATGCCGATGAGCGTGCCCTCTCGGTGGGTCTGCAGGTGCTCCTGAATTCGTTTGGTTTCCACCTCAAGCGAACGCCGCTGGGCCGCCCGCTCCAGCACGCTGGTGAGCTCATCCATGGCGAAGGGCTTGGTGAGGTAATCCGCAGCGCCCAGGCGAATGGCCTCGACCGCCGATGTGACCGTGGCGAAAGCCGTCATGATGACCACCGAGCAGCGAGGCCGCCGTTTACGGATGTCTTCCAACAGTGATAGGCCGCCAGAGGACATTTTCAAGTCCATGAGTACGACATCTGGCGAGTGCGATTCGATGTAGTCACGCGCACGCACTGTAGAGTCCAGCGCCGCTACCTCGAAGCCCATTCCGGCGGCAATCTCCCCGCAGGCTTTGAGAACGGGCTGATCCGCATCGACGATGAGCAGGTTCAGACCTGCGGCTACTGTTGCTTCGTGATCACGCGCTTGCAACTGCGGACCCGCCCCAGCGCGCGGTGTCTTCGGCGGAAAAGTTGAAGTCACCTCAGGCTTTCGGCTCGGTCGGATGCTCGATGGCGACGCGGAATGTGAGAAGAACCGTTCGGTCATAGCTGAGTGTTACCTGCGTGCTGCATATGCAAAAGAGTAATGTTCGGAAAGTAACTGATGTACACACGAAACGCAATGCAGGGGCAGCCGCCGCCGTGCCTAGTTTGATACGCATTGCGCCACAGCAACGCCGATTTCAGCAAGAGGTAAAAAGAGGCGATACTTGCAGGGTGAACACACCTACGAAGTCGTTTCGCGGTGAAGGTCGCGCGGCAGATGCACTGCGCACCATTCGTATGCTGCCGGACTACGTTGCCGTGGCCGAAGGCTCGGTGCTGATTGAGACGGGGCATACCCGCGTCCTTTGCAACGCCACGGTGGAACCCACGGTACCAGCCTGGCTGCGTAACAGCGGCAAGGGTTGGGTTACCGCGGAGTACAGCATGTTGCCGCGCGCCACACTGACGCGCACGCCACGCGAAAGCGAACGTGGCAAAATCGGCGGACGGACACACGAGATTCAGCGGCTGATCGGCAGGTCGCTGCGCAGCGTCGTGGACCTGAAAGCGCTGGGAGAGCGGTCCATCATTCTGGACTGCGACGTGCTGCAGGCAGACGGCGGCACGCGAACGGCAGCCATCACCGGTGCCTGCGTGGCGCTGGCCATGGCGCTGAATCGGCTGGTGTCTGCAGGCACGCTGCCGCGCTCACCGCTGCGGGAGATGGTGGCAGCCACGTCAGTCGGCATTGTGGATGGCGCGGTGCTGCTGGACCTGGCGTATGAGGAAGACTCGCAGGCGGAAGTGGACATGAACGTCGTCATGACCGCTTCGGGCGGCCTGGTGGAGACGCAAGCCACCGCTGAACGGCAGACCTACTCGCGTGGGCAACTAAACACCATGCTGGACTTCGCCGAGAGCGGCATCACAGAACTCATCCGCCTGCAGCAGGCCGTGCTTTCGACGGAACGCTAGCGACTCAAGCGCGGCGGAACGCGATGCATGCCTCATCTGCATCACATGCACTGAACCGCTGCGGACCCGTGAAAGAGGACAAGACCTGTATGAAGCCGACACCCGGAAAGCTTGCTGGCCTGAAGGCCGTTTCAAACCCACGTGGCGTCATTGCTGCCGCTGCCATGGACCAGCGCGGATCGCTGCAGAAATCGATCGGCGCTGCGCGCAGTGGGCTGGCAAACGCAGACGACCTGGTGGTGTTCAAAGAACTGGTCACCAAGGTGCTGACACGGTACGCC
>CALMRM010000099.1:0-9984 GCA_937871605.1 uncultured Terriglobus sp.
CCTATGAACTGGTGCGCGAGGTCAACTCCGTCTTCGACCGCCTGGCGGAGACGTTCTGGCCAGGGCCGCTGACCGTCATTGTCAAAGCCGGTTCGCGGTTGCCCCTGCGCGTCACAGCGCAGACCGGCAACGTGGCGCTGCGCGTGCCAGAGGCGACCATTGCACGTGCCGTGGTCAAGCAGCTTGGGCTGCCCATCACCGCAACCTCCGCCAATGTGGCAGGCGCGCCAGAGTGCACCCATGCACGCTGCGTCCGCGAGCAACTGGGAGATCAACTGCCGCTCATCGTCGATGGCGGCCCCACCGCGCGCTCGCAGCCGACCACCATTGTTGACCTGAGCGGCGGTGCAGACTCCTGGACCATTGTGCGCGAGGGTGCCATTCCGACGTATGACATCGCGATGGCTCTGCAAAGGTAGGTCCACACCGTGGCCAGGCGACCACCGCAGCGAAGCAGAAACGGGCATCCGCTGGCCACGCTGTGCCTGGTCCTTCTGCTCGTCGTCGTGGTGTGGTTTGCGAGCCTGTATGTGCGTATCAGCCGGTATGCGCGGGTGGACAACGCCGCTCCGGCGGACGCGATTGCTGTCTTCGGTGCCGCGCAGTACCTGGGCCATCCTTCGCCCGTGTACCACGCCCGGCTCGATCATGCAGTGTCGCTCTACCGCAAGGGACTGGCGGGCAGCATCGTGACCCTGGGTGGCGCGTCGGACAACCGTACGGGCCAGAGCGAAGGCAGCGTAGGCCGCGATTACCTCTTGGCGCAGGGGGTACCGTACGACCACATTCTGGCAGAAACAGAGTCCGAGGACACAGAGGAACAGGTTGACGCGCTCGCAAACCTGTCCGCCGACTACGGCTTTCACAGCATCATCGCTGTCAGCGACGGCACCCATCTCTTTCGCATCCATGCCCTGTGCCGGCGTCGCGGGCTCACGGTCTTTACCTCGCCGCGCGCGCCGTTCGGAACGCTGTCGCCGTGGGGGCAGACCACGCGCGTTGCGCATGAAATGCTGAGCTACACCTTGCTCAAGCTCCACCTGCAGGCAGACTGGGCACGGCAGTGGATCGATCGCAGGGACGACGGCTGAGCGTTTCAACCGGGTGCGTCCGTCCGGTACAATCAGGCCTGACGTGGCGTACGCGCCAACTCCGCAGAAACCTGCGGGGGTTTAGCAGGAGCAGCTTTTGTTTTTCGTTTCACGATGGGTATCGGCACGTACGTTGCATGTTGCGGCCCTGTGTTTAGGGCCGGTCGCTCTGTTCGCCACTGGCTGTGGTAACAACTATCGTCCTGTCGTCAGCGCAATCAACCCGGTGGGTCCTTCTTCGCAGCCCACGGTGTATGCCGTCGCGCTTTCCGATCCCGGCAACGGGCAAAGCGGCCTGGTGACTGTCGTTGACGTGTTCGGCGACACGGTCATCGCGCAGGCCGCGGTCGCGGCAGTACCCTCCTACCTGGCCGTCGACCCAAACGGCCAGAGCTATGTGCTGCACAACAACAGCGCTCTCATCGATTCCTTCACCGCAGCACCGGGGCTCATGACCAGTACCATTCGCCAGTCCTCGCTGAGCGAAGGTTCGAATCCGAATCAGGTCAACCCGTCGTCCGGGGCCAACGCGGTCTTCATGACAGAGCCCTCAACAGGCCGGGTCGCAGTCTTCACCGGCGGAGCACCCCCAACGATACGGCAGGAACTGCCGGTAGCCGCCCACCCGGTGTACACCGTGGGACTGTCCACTTCGCCGCGCGTCTACGCCCTTAGCCAGGGTGCGACACCGGGCGTTTCGCAGGGCACCGCGACCGCGATTGAGAACGGTACCTCCAACCCGATTTCAGCAACCATTCCGGTGGGCATCAGCCCGATCTACGGCGTTACCACCGCCGACAGCCGCCGGGCATTTGTGGTCAACACCAAAGGCAATGGCGGCACTAGCGGTACGGTCAGTGTGGTGAACGTCCAGAACAATGTGCTGGATACAACGCTGACTGTGGGTCTGAACCCGGTGTGGGCAGCCGTTGCGCCCGCCATCAACGAGTTAGCGGTCGTCAATGCAGGGGACGGCACGCATGCCGGTTCGCTCAGCGTCATCAACATTGCACTGTGTTCGCAGGTAGCGCTGGTCGGCAATGCAGAGTGCAATAGCACCAACCCGACAGACTCGGTCAACTTCGGCCAGACGCTGGCCACTGTGCCTGTCGGTGTCGCCCCCGTGCAGGTGGCTGTGCTCACGGACCTGAGTAAAGCCTACGTGGCCAACACGGACGGTACCGTAACCGTGGTGGACATGAACACGATGGTGGCGGTGAAAACGATCCAAGTCGGCGGCAAGCTGAACTGGATCGGCGCGGTCGCCGGAACGCCCACGGGCAAGGTGCTGGTCACTGCAGCGGACACGCAGACCCTGACCATCATCCGCACGGATTCAGACGTCGTCACGGCAACGGTGCCCCTGCAGGGTAGGGGCATCTCCATTCGCATCGCCCAGTAGCGCGCGTCTTCGCATCGCCTCACACGGTGGGGTGCCGCGCTACGCCTGCATCGCCCTTCGAAGCACCAGCAGAGCGCTACGGATACGGGTCTTTACGGTGCCGAGTGGATCGCCGGTGCGCTCCGCGATCTCTGTGTGGGTCAGCCCCTCAAAGTAGGCGAGTTCCAGCACGTGGCGCTGCGGCTCTGGCAGGGTCTGCATCAGGCCCTGGGCTCGCTGCAGCAGCAACGCGTGTTCCGACTCCTGCGCAAGGTTAGACGAGGACGCCAGCATCACGTCGTTGATGTCGGTCAGGGGCTTACGTCTGCGCAGGGTGTCAATGGACCGGTTGCGCGCGATCACTGCCAGCCAGGAGCCCAGGGATCCGCGCGTCGATCGAAAGGAAGCTGGCTTGCGCCAGATCTGCATGAAGATTTCCTGCAACACATCCTCCGCAGCCCCCGTATCGCGCAGCACGCGCAGCGACACCGAGTAGACCACCTTGGAGTACCGGCTGAAGATGATAGCCATGGCGTTCTGTTCACCCTGCGCGATGTGTTCCAGCAGCAGGCCGTCGTCCAACGCTGTAAGCTCCACGGCCTGCCCCTCCGGCTGCACTGGCGCAGGATCTCCTGCGTCGCGAGAGGAGCCACCGGAAAGGGACGAGGTGTCAGACAGAGCCATGAAGTCTTTGTGGCATGGGAGGGGTAAGCCGCACACAGCGACATTCCTATGCCACGTCAGAGTTTACTCCGTCTCCGTGTCGTACCGTAAAACACAGAGCAGCAAATGACACCGGTATGAAAACAGCAGGTAACATGCGGCTCGACAAGCTGCTGGTAGAGCGTGGCCTGGCGGCTTCGCGCGAACGCGCCGCCAGCCTCATCCTTGCAGGCAGAGTGCTGGTGGACGAACAAAAGGTCACCAAGGCTGGGGCTGCTGTGGAAGAAGGCGCAGAACTGCGGCTGCTGGGCAATGACCTTCGCTATGTCAGTCGCGGTGGCCTGAAGCTGGAGGGTGCGCTGGACCGCTGGCAAATGGACCTCAGCGGTCGTCTGTGTGCGGATGTGGGAGCCTCCACCGGCGGGTTTACCGACTGCATGCTGCAGCGGGGTGCCACGGGCGTGGTGGCGGTGGATACCGGTTACGGGCAGATGGCGGTGCCGCTGCGTGACGATCCACGCCTGATCCTGCTGGAGCGCACCAACGCGCGGCTGCTGGCACCGCAACAACTCTCAGAGCTCGCAACCAAACTTGCGGCGCATGCGGAGCAACGTATCACCTTCTTCGCGATGGATGTGTCCTTTATCTCTGCCACGCTGGTGCTGCCTGCTGTGCTGCCTGCCCTGGCCTCCGCAGGGCAGCCGTGGCAGGGCGACGGCGTGGTGCTGGTCAAGCCGCAGTTTGAAGCAGGCAGGGAGTGGGTCGGCAAGGGCGGCATCGTCAAAAGCGCGGAGGCACACGCGCTGGCCGTCGAGCGGGTGCGGGCGGCAATCGATGAGCTTGGCGGCATCACGGTGGACGTGAGTGAGTCACCCATCACCGGTGTGGAAGGCAATCGCGAGTTCCTGCTCTTTTGCCGCTTTCACCAGTTCGGTAGGTAGACTGACCATATGCCTCACATCGCCGTCATCTCCAAGCCGCAAAAGCCGGAGCTTGCTGCATTACTGCCGGAACTGGCGGCCTGGCTGGAACAGCATGGCTACACGGCGGTGCTGGACACCAACAGTGCGGCGTACATGTCTCAGGAAGGCGTTGACCGCGTCGACATCCCGCAACTGCAACCGGAGTTGGTCATCGTGCTGGGTGGAGACGGCACGCTGCTGTCGGCGGCACGTTCGTTCGCAAAGCTGGGCACGCCCATCCTCAGCGTCAATCTCGGCTCACTAGGCTTCCTGACCGAGGTGCCGCTCTCCGAGCTGTACAAGACGCTGGACGCGTGGCGCGAGGGCTCCTGCCTGGTCGATCAGCGGCGGATGATGCGTGCCGAACTTTGGCGCGAGGGCACCATCTTCAAGTGCTGGGAAGCGCTGAATGATGTTGTGATCTCGAAGGGTGCCATCGCCCGCATGGGGGATTACTGCATCGAGATGGGCGGGCAGGTGGTCGCCAGCTTTCGCGCGGACGGCATCATTGTCTCAACGCCCACCGGCTCCACGGCGTACAACCTGGCGGCGAATGGGCCCATTGTTATGGGCAGTGTGGATGCGACCATTCTTACGCCCATCTGTCCGCACCTGCTGACTATCCGGCCCATCGTGGCACCGGGCGAAACAGAGATCCGGGTGCGGGTCAGCGGCATCGCGGACCAGACATTTCTGACGGTCGACGGTCAGGAAGCCGTTGAGTTGAAACTGGAGGATCAGCTGCGCTGCCACCGGTCCGAGTACAGCGTGCGCCTGGTGCGGCTGACCGAGCATGGCCTGTTCAAGGTGCTGCGGTCCAAGCTGAAGTGGGGCGAGCGGTAAACCGGCTGCTGCAAGGGTCCGCTGAGAGGGAAGTGGTGCACCCGGAAGGATTCGAACCTCCGGCCTATTGGTTCGTAGCCAATTGCTCTATCCAGCTGAGCTACGGGTACACGTTATGTGGTCACGGGAGTCACCGGCAACTCAGCCAAGATACCAAGTCTGCGGTACGGGCGCAACCCGCCACTCAGGCGTTCGCAATGGCAGCCTGGTCCACCATCGACTCCGGCGCGGCCGGTACGGCCAACTGCACGCCCGCACGCCGCAGCAGCTGCCGGACCACCGGCTCGGACAGTCGGGTGGCGTCGTACTCAATATGGATGGTGGCCGCGCGCTCGTCGAGATCGACCCGGCGAATGCCGTACACCTCACGAATGTTGGCGAGCGCCAGCACAGATGCCTCGCGTGGTGGGGTGCTGTAGCGGTAGGTCACATCAACGGTGGTCACACCGGCAGCATACCATCCACTCCGGTTGCAGCGCGCGGGCGCGGCGGCGCATCACAGGCACGAGTGCAGCACGTCAGGAGAATTACCTTGCGCCGTCTCGTATGTGTCCTTGTCACCGCGCTGAGCCTGTCCCCACTTGCACAAACAGCCGCGCAGACTGCCGCCTCCGCCGTCAGCGGGGCAACAGGTATGCCGATGCAACCGCCGCCACCCGCCTCCATGGACCACTCCAACGACGTGCACGCCTTTGTGCCGCTGTGGCCGAACGGCGCGCCCGGTGCCGTGGGCAAGGGGGAAGAGGATACTCCCGCCGTCAGCATCTACCTGCCCCCTGCCAATCCCACGGGAACACTCATCGTGGTGGCGCCCGGCGGCGGCTACCAGCACCTGGCCATGGACCACGAAGGCTTGCAGGTGGCGCAATGGCTCAACGCGCATGGTATCGCGGCCGTGGTGCTGCGCTACCGCCTGGGGCCGACGTACCACTATCCCATTGAGCTCCACGACGCGCAGCGTGCCATCCGCTTCGCGCGGTCGCACGCTGCGGAATGGGGAGTTCAGCCTAACCAGATCGGCATGTGGGGCTTCTCGGCGGGCGGACACCTTGCCTCCACCGCTGGCACCCACTACGACAACGGCATTGCACGCGTGGCGGACGGGATCGACCGGCAGTCAGCACGGCCTGACTTTCTCATCCTCGCCTACCCGGTAATCTCATTCCAACCCGGCATTCTGCACAGTGGATCTAAGAAGTACCTGCTCGGTGACTCGCCCGACCCGGCTCTGGTCGATCTCCTGTCCAACGAGCGGCAGGTCACACCGCAGACGCCACCCAGCTTCCTCTTCCATACCGCCGATGATCCGGTCGTGCCGGTCGCCAACTCCATCGTCTTCTTTGAAGCGCTGCAAAAGAACAAAGTCCCTGCAGAGCTGCACATCTTCCGGCATGGTCCGCATGGCGTGGGCTTGGCCCAGGCCAACCCGGAGCTGAGTGGCTGGCCCGACCTCTTGTATCACTGGATGCATGAGAACGGCTTGGCACAGTAGCGTTCACGACATGCGCACCTACTCATACCGCAGCGCTTCCGCCGGCAGAATGCGCGCAGCGGAGGCACTCGGGTACAGCGTTGCCACCCACGACGTGACCAGCGACAGCGCCGTCACCAGCACACCATCCAGCGCGCGCGGCGCAAACGGCAGGTAGTCGATGGAGTACACCGCAGCCGAGAGCGGCAGCCGGTAGTGGCCACCCGCCCACGCCAGGCCATAGCCCAGCAGCAAACCTGCAACTGTCCCGGCCAGCGAAATGAGCACGCCTTGCAGCAGAAAGATGCGCCGTATCTGTCCGGGCTGCACACCAAAACTCATCAGCACGGCGATGTCGCGCGTCTTTTCCATCACCAGCATGGTCAGCGCGATCAGGATGTTGAGCGACGCAACACACACAATCAACGCGATGACGATGAACGTCACGGCCTGCTCCAGCTTGAGCGCGCGAAACAGTTCGCGATTCTGGTCCATCCAGTTGGTCGCCTGAAAGCCCGCACCCGCACTCTTCTCGATGGCCTGCCCGACACGGTCGGCGTGGTACAGGTCGTCCACCTTGAAGCTGAGGACGGAGATCAGGTCCGGCTCGGAAAACAGGCGCTGCGCATCCGCGAGCCGCACAAAGCCGTACGACGAGTCGTACTGAAAAAAGCCTGAATGGAAGATGGCCGCCAACTGGAACCGCTGGTACTTCGGAACCAAACCCAGTGGCGTCAGTTCACCCTGCGGGCTGGTCACCAGCACCGTGTCGCCGACCTCTGCGCCAATAGTCCCCGCCAGGTCGGAGCCAAGCACGATCGGCAGCATGCCCTGCGAGCCAGCCTGCTCCAGCGGAGCCATGGAGCCATGCGTCACCGTGCCCACCATGTCGGACACCGATCGCTCGTCTGCCGGCACGATACCCTTCAGCAGTCCACCGCCAGAACGTGCGCCGCGCGAGATGAGCACCTGCCCATACAAACCGGGTGCGGCAGCGGTCACGTGCGGCAGCGCCCGGAGCCGTGCAAGCAGCGGTCGCCAAGTACGCATGCCGTCGTCCGCCACGCGCATCAGGTCCACGTGCGCAGTGGAGCCCAGCAGCCGTGCCTGCAGGTCGCGCCGCATGCCGTTGGTGATGGCCAGTGCAAGGATCAAGGAGGCAACGCCGGCCATAACGCCCATCACGGAAATGCCGGTGACCAGCCCGATGACCGCCTGCCTGCGCTTGGCTCGCAGGTAGCGAAAGGCGACAAATGTTTCAAACCGCACGGCGATCTCCCGGCCAACTCACCGCGCCAGGGCCTTGACGCTCACCGCGTTCTCGTTGCGGTCAAAGACGCGTACCGCTACCGTGTGCTCGCCGGAACCACTCACCGGCACGGTCCAGTCATAGTGCTCGGCGGGTGAGTCGCTCAGGTGCCCGACCGGCTCCAGGTATTGCCACGGACCGGCGTCGACCGAGAACTCCGCATGGGCGATGGCGCTGGTTGCGTCCTGCGCCTGAAACGTGGCGTGCAGCCTGCCACCCTGCACCGCGGCCGTCAGCGCCCCGGGCACGGGCGGCGTTGTATCCACGATGAACGGCTGGGAGATACGCTCGCCAATGAGCATATCCGCGTCGGTGTGCACGGGTCCGTCGCTGGCCGTCACGCGTAGCACGTACTCCCCATCCGGCAGCAGCGCTGCGTCGAACGAGTAGGCGCGCTCGCTAAGTTTGTCCTTGATGCGGTGCCACGTCTGCTCGTGCACGTCGCGCACATCCAGCGCGAACATCAGGTCATCGTTGTTCGGGTCGTGCGCCAGCCAGCGTGCCGTGACCGAGTTGCGGTCGCGCTGGGCCAGCAATGGCGGCGCGCCGCTCTCAGACAGTCCCAGCGATGGTGCCGCCGCAGGCGCGCTGCGGAAACCAATACTCACGGTTCCGGGCCCGTTCGAGCCGCTCTGCGGCGGCATACGCGCACCGGGTTGCACCACCACGTCGTCCACTTGCGGCGGCAGGTTGCGCTGCAGGTAGTTCACGGCGACGGACCGCAATTGCGCGTTGGGGTGAAGCACCGCCTTCCACTGCAGGTACCGCGTGGCAGGCACCGGCAGAGGGCTGTCCGTTACCTTGAACGGCTTCCAATCACTCCACAGCGCGCCCGCGCTGCCTTGTGGGTTCTCCACATTGCCCGAGCGCACAAACAGGTCGATGCCCGTGGCGCTGCCCAGTATCTCCGTCCTGCCCCAGAGAGTGGTCGCTTCTCCATCGAACACGTCGGAGGTAAAGGTCGCGTTGGCCGCGGGCACATCGGAAAGCTGCAAGACCTTGCCGCTGTTCGCCGTCACCAGCGCCAGGCCGCCGGGCGTCTGTGCCACCGCGGTCACCTGGCTGGCCTCGCTGTGCGCCACGTCGGTGGAGCCGCCGGGCTCCGTCGTGTCCACCCGGTAGACACGCCCCCGATTGCCCGTGCCCGCAAACAGGGCACCATTGCGGATCGCCAGCGCATACACCACGTCTTCGCGCAGTTGTAGCAGGCGCAGCGGCGTGCCGTCCGGTGCAATGCGGTAAATCTCGGACCCATCCGGCACGAGGGTATTACCCGTGGCGGAAATGGACGACCCCGGCTGCAGGATGCTGATCGAGACCGCCGTCTGGCCAGACGCGGGCAGCGGCGGCAGCGTGGGCGGCTTGCGGTCTCCGACGCCCGCCGCGTACAGGGTGCCTGCCGCGTCCAGGGCCAGCGCGGTGATCTCGTGTTTGGGCGCGGCATACAGTGCAAACGGCTTGCCGTCGTGCGAGATGCGGTAAATGATGCCCGCACCGTCAGACCCCGCATAGATGGTCCCGTCTGGCGCGACCAGCAGCGATCGGATGTGCTGATCGCCTGAGTGGAACAGCAGCACCGGCTTCGTGGCGGCGTTCTGCGGGTCGATGCGATAGATGGCAGCGGGAACTCCTGTGGCGACCAGCACCGTACCGCTCGGCTCCTCCGCCACGCTCCACAGGTAACGCGGCTTCTCCGCCGTGGTAGCCGCGTCAAAGATGGCGGTGGGTGCGCCCGTTGGGTTCACGCGGTAGACCTTGCCATCCGGCGATGTCGCGGCAAGCACGGTGCCGCCCCGTAGTACCGTGACCGCCTGCACCGTGAGTTCTTTGAACTCCGCAGCCGTGCTCACGCCGCCTTTGCCGTCGATGCGCAGCACCTTGGACCCGCCGGATGCCGCGCCGGTCCCGGCGTACAGGTCACCCCCGCTCGCAGCCACCGACCAAAAAAAGGTCGCAGGGGTTTGCGCCAGGGCGCGCAGGGCGGGTGCCGCCTCCAGCTGGCCATCGTTGCGCACGGCCACGTTCACCGGGGTGCCGCGTTCAAACTCGTCGTAGCGGCTGGTGGTCCACTGGCGCGTGCCCTGGCCGGCAGCGGTGGCAATGAAGAATACGGCGGACAGCAGCAGAGAAAGACGCTTCAAGGGACCTCAACGAATGCGGATGGTAAGAACATGAGAGCCGCTGAGCTGCGCGCCCGCGTCGGCGGACCCGGCCTCTGCCACCGTCTCTGAGGTGAACGAAACCTCACGCGTGCCCCGCAATGG
>CALMRM010000099.1:9994-15931 GCA_937871605.1 uncultured Terriglobus sp.
GCTGCAGTGCATTTGCGATAGAGGGTGGCAGCGCGGGTAGGGCAGCGGCAGCCGTCACGGCCTGCGTTTCGCGGTCTAGCAACGCGACATAGATGCGGTCGTTCGCGTGTTCGCGGTTCAACTGGGCCACAGTGTCGGCCACATCCAGCTCCCGCGCACTCGACTGTGGCGGGAGCGACAAGAGCCGGTCTAGCGCCGCGCCGTCGCCCACCAGGATGCGCATGGGGCCCTCGGTCAGCGTGGTCGGCAGTGTCACCGGGATGCGCACCACACGCGCATCGCCCTGAAAGGGCCGCACCGTCGCCTCCACCGTGATGGTATCCCCCGGATGCGCCTCGTTCGTACTCAGGCGCGCGCTTTCCAGCTCTGCCGACTCGCGGCGCGGTTCCACCGTCGCGTCCAGCTGCAGGTGGTTAATATGTGGCTGTTGCAGGTCATTGCCGTACACCGCCAGAAAACGCTGCGCCACAAACTGCGTGGCCGCTGCTGCCGCTGTGGCACCATCCGCCGCGGCAAAGGTGCCCGGCAACGCGATGGCACCCACGCCTGCGATGTCGATGCTGCCGGAAAGGTGCAGCGTGCTCTGGTTGCCAGCGGTGTAGGTAGCGTTCAGCGCCTGAAAGATGCTGGCCAGCAGCACCTGCGGCGTCAGTTGCCGGTTGTCCAACACCTCAAACCGCACATGCTGCGTGGGCAGCCCCGTCGCGGCAGGGGCAGACACGTTGACCTCTACCGGAATCATGCGCGCACTCTGCCCAAAGGTACCCGCGATGGCATTCGCCCGGTCCTGCGTAAACGCGCCCACCGTCTCGGTCGTGTTCACGATTTTGAAGGCGTTCATGGGCGAAGGCAGCGTCGCCAGCACCTCTGCTTTCGTCATGGGCACGGAGATGGCACCGAACTGCGTGATCGGGTGCCCGCACGCCAGCAACTGGTGCGCATCCACGTAGGTCACGGTGCAGGTGGCCGCCACGTTCAGGTCGCCGCGTGCCAGTACCGCGGACACGGCGGAGCCAGGCACAATCGGCTCCGGCTGCTTCGTGTCCGGCGAGGCAGAGCCGATGCCGTTGACAGGCTCGAGCCCCATGGAACGGAAGCCTTCGCCGTAGCGTGCCACCGCCACTTCGGAAAAGCCGTTGAAGACCAGCGGCGTGTCGATAGCGTGAACCTCGCTTGCAACAGCGGCTGAGGGTGACACCGGTTCCGACATGGCTGCCGATGCCGTGGGTGGCAGGTCGCGCACCTGCAGCATGGCCGCGATCGGCGTGATGCCGCAGATGGGCTCTTTGCTGAACTGGCCGATGCGGTACGCCAGCGCGCCCAGCAGCTTGCCGTCAATGTACACCGGTGACCCGCTCATGCCCGCCACAACGCCCGTAAACTCCGGTTTGGTGCCGTGCAGCCGCGCCAGAATCATGTCTTGCCCAGGTCCGATGGCATCCTTCAACGTGCCCAGTATCTCCACGTCCATCGGCTCCGGCGCGACGCCCTCAAAGACGGTCCACGCCGTGCCGTGCAGGCCACGGTGCACCTCTGCCAGCGGAAACGGCTCTGCGCTCGTGGGTGGACCCGCAGGCACCTGTGCTCCCGCAGCAGACGCCACCAACAGCCCAAGCACGGTAGCCTTTTGGCAAGGTTTCACGTCTACAAGAGTAGGCCCTGCCGCGTCCGGTGACAAAGCAGACGCCGGCATGTTGCTTCACCGCCCGAACATGCCGTCGCCCGCCGTGAAGCAAAGCGCCGCCGAAGCAGGTAGGCTTGTGCCGTACAGGAGATCACGCAGCGTGAAGGCAGTCCGCAATACCCTCAGGTTGACGCTATGCAGTGTCCTGTCCAGCGGCCTGCTGCTGGCAGGGGTCGGCAACGCACAGCAGACCAAGCCCACCACGCCGCCAGCCCAGAGCGACGACGCAGGCCCTAACCAAGACACCGGCGTCATCGTCAAGAAGAAGCGGCAGTACGCGGACGAACCACCGCCACCCGCGCCCGACCAGGAAAAGGTCAAAAATCCCAAGGAGCTGGAGAACTACTCCATCCGCGTCGATGTGCCGGTCGTCACGGTCGACGTGAGCGTGCAGCTGCAGAAGAACGGCCAGTTCGTTCCCGGCCTGAAGGGTGGCAACTTCCGCGTCACGGAAGACGGCGTCGAGCAGAAGGTGACCGACGTCCGCATGCAGCAGAAGCCCATCACCGCCGTCATGCTGCTCGAGTTCGCCGCCAACAGCTGGGCCTTTATCCAGGACATGCGGCAGAGTTCCTACGTCTTTTTCAAGCAGCTCAAGCCCGAAGACTACATCGCGGTCATCACCTATGACCTGCGCACCCGTATCCTGACCGACTTTACGCAGGACAAGAACATCACCGCGCAGGCCCTGCAAACCCTCACCATCCCCGGTTTCAGCGACACCAACGAGTTCGACGCGCTCTACGAAACCATCGACCGGCTCAGCCGCATCGAAGGCCGCAAGTACATCATCCTCGTCTCCAGCGGGCGCGACACCTTTTCCAAAATCAACCTGGACCAGATGTACAAAAAGGTGAAGTCCGCGCAGGACATCACCATCTACACCGTCAGCACCGGCGGCCTGGCGCGCGAGCTGACCGACGCCCGCGGCGGCATGGGCGGCATGGCCCGCATGGACTACCTGCAGGCCGACAACCAGATGCGCACCATCTCCGCCATGACCGGCGGCCAGAGCTACTTCCCCGTCTTCCAGGGCGCGCTGCCAGAGGTCTTCAACTCCATTAACGCCTCCATCCGCAACCAGTACGTGCTCACCTACCGGCCCACCAACACGCAGCAGGACGGCACCTATCGCAAGATCAAGGTAGAGCTGGTCAACCGCGAAGGCCAGCCGCTGGAGATGACAGACGAGAAGGGTAAGAAGGTGAAGTACTCCGTGATGGCGCGCGACGGCTATCGCGCGCGCATGCCGGTGGAGTAGCTACAGGCGTACGTCGCCGGAAGGCCGCTTCACGAAGGTTGCTACGCCGACGCAGAGCAGTCCCGTCGTCAGCAGCCAGAGGGAGGAAGGCTCGGGCGTCGTGGCGGTCACAGCCACGTTGTCGAGTTCGACATAGCTTTGATCGTTGAAGCCGAAGAGCCGCAGCGCAGTTACCGTGGTCGTCGCTTGGAAGGCAATCTGCTCGTGCACAAAGCCCTGACTCGCCAGGTTGGTTGCAGAGAATACCTGCACGCCCGCAAGGTAGGCGCTGAAGCTGTTGCTGGCCTGCAGGCCACCGTTGTCATTCGCCAAGTCGAATGAGAGGCTGTAGACCTGCCCTGCCGTGGTCTGCAATATCTGCGCAATGGACGCACCGCCATCGGCCTGCGTAGATCCGAAATAGGCGGCCCAGACGCCGTCCGTTGCCTGGCCGTACGCTCTGCCGGTTTGCCCGCTACTGTCCACAAACGTGCTGCTGTCGCCTAGCGTGGTCTGCCAGCCCTGAAAACTGCCAATGCCCAGCGTGCCTTGCTCAAAGCTGCCGTTTGTTACGAGGTTTACCGGTGCGGCGTGCGCCGCCGCGCTGAAGGCAGGCGTGAGCGCGAGGAAGAGCAAAGAGCGCAGAGTCATAGTCAAAGTCGTCCTTGGGATGGAGGCTGTTGCAGGTACCTAGTGGTTGTAGCAGGTCTTGATGCCGCTATACCGGTAGAAGTGGGTTGCCGTGCCGGGCGCAACGCGGGCAGCTTCGCATGCCGCTGGAAAGTCGGTTTCTTTCTCGTTGAACAGCATCTTCACCAGCAGGGTGTTGCCGTCGGAGTAGAAGTCCCACTGAATGTTGGCGGCGAGTTCGCCGTTGAGTTCGCCACGCCACGGATTGTTGTCGAACGTGTAGGTTTGCGCCATGGGCACGGGCTGCGACGCACTCGGGATGCCGAGTTCTTCTTGGAAGGGAATCAGGATCTCCGCGTGGCTGAAGCGCAGCTTGGCCGCATGTTGAAGGTTGCCGGCGGCAATCGCATTGCCTTCGTTAAAGAAGTCGTCCAGCAGAGACCCGCTCATCTGGTAGGTCACGCCTGCGCTCTCCGTGTACGACGGCCCTTTCTGGTAGAAGTCCGTCGCGTCAGAAATGTAGTTCAGTGTAGGCAGCGTGCCTGCAGGGAAGTACTTGCCCAGGTTGATGGGCACCTCGTTCACCATGGCCGGTGTGATCTGGTAAACGGCATACAGTGCGTCTGCCGCATCGACCGCGTTCCTGAGCGTGGTGGTGCCATCGCCGGTAACCGTGGTGGTGAACTTGCCGTCGCTGGAGTTAAAGGTGTAGCTACCGGTGTTCAGGTAGCTGGTGGTACCCGCGTCCAGCGCGTCCACAAAGGCCTGGGTGAACAGCGTATACAGCACGGCATGCGCGGCAGCGTACGAGGTCTGGCTGTAGGTGACGCTGTTGATCTTGCCGATCTGAATGCTGTCCGACGCCAGAAAGCTCTGGTACTGCAGGCTGCTCTGGTATGTGGGATAGTACGGATCCGTCGTCGCGGGCAGGTCCGTCTTTGCGTTCAGCTTGTGAAAGTAGAGCTGAAACCGGTTGACACCGGCAGGCTGAGCCACAGGCTTGTTGACCGGGTACGCTGTGAGCGCAGGCGTGAGGGCGATGTGCGATGCGATGCCCGGCACCGTGTTACCCAACGACTGGGTAAAGAAGGTGCTGCTGTCGATGGCACGGTTCACACCGGAGGTGGAGACCACAATCTGCCGGCTGCCCGTGGGTACTGACGTCAGCAGCGTGCCCGTGCGGGCCACCAGCCGCTGCGCCAGCTGCGTGTGCTCCTGGATGCCCAGCAGCGTCAGGTTGCCGTAGCCGGGCGCGCTGATGCCCGCGACGCCGTAGCCCAGCAACGCATTGGCCTGGATAATGCGCAGGAGGTCCGGCCCAAGCCGTGCGCCCGTTTTGGTCAGGGCTCCTTTGCTTTGCGCATCCAGCCACATGCTGTACATGGCCAGGTCGCTGCTGGCACTGGAGAGTCCGCGCGAGCCATGGCGTGCGACCATTTCGGTAAAGATGGGAGCAAACCCTGCAGGCGCGGCTTCGTAGGTGGTGGTGTCCTGCCCAACGGCATACGGTGCCTTGCTGCCAAGGTACAGCCCGGTCTGGGCAGAGGCGCAGGACGCAGAGACGGAAAGGCTCAACAGGAGCGCAGCACAAGAGCGCATGAGGCATGGACCCGAACGTGGATTGGTAGGACAACCTTACTATGTCCGTCGCCGGCCCGCGGCGTGTGAATGCCCGGTGCACGAAGTGTGAATTTCCTGCTCGGCAACAACTGCTTGCGCCAAGTTGCGCTACCTACACGCCATCGTAGGGCGGCGAGGGTGTCTTGGCATCCAACTGCGCGTACCCAGACGTTGTCCATCCCTGCCCGGAAAGGCCCATCATGTTCTTTCGCTCTGAAAAGCTGCTCATTCCGCTGGAAAAACCTTCCAGTCCTGACCCAAATGGTGCCGCCGCAATCCAGGAACTGCTGGGCGGTAAGTTCGGCGAAATGTCGACGTTGAATAACTACCTGCACCAGTCGTTCGGCTTCAAAGAGAAGAAAAAGCTGAAGCCGTTTTACGACCTGATTGCAGCCATCACCACGGAAGAGCTTGGACACGTGGAGCTGATCTCAACCGCCATCAACCTGATGCTTGAGGACTCGGTAGCACCAGGCGAGCCGGTGGATGCGCCGCTCAAGTCAGCGGCGGACCTGCGCAACACACACCACACCATTGTGGGCGGCGGTGGCCACCAGGTCATGGATTCCATGGGTCACTTCTGGTCGGGCCAGCACGTCTTCTCGTCTGGCAACCTGGTCACCGACCTCTTGCACAACTTCTTTCTCGAAACCGGTGCACGCATGCACAAGCATCGCTGCTACCAGATGACCACCAATGAGGCGGCGCGCAATGTCATCGGCTACCTGATGGTGCGCGGTGGCGTGCACCAGGCGGCGTATGC
>CALMRM010000100.1 GCA_937871605.1 uncultured Terriglobus sp.
GAACGTACGGAGCGTCCCGAGCGGGAGCGCCCGGAGCGGGAGCGCCCGGTGCTGCCGTCGATCTCCGACCTTCTCAAGGAAGGCCAGGAAATTATCGTGCAGATCGCCAAGGAACCTCTTGGGCAGAAAGGCGCGCGCATCACCTCACACATTGCGCTGCCTGGCCGCTTTCTGGTTTTCATGCCGACGGTCAATCACACCGGCGTGTCTCGCAAAATTTCGTCAGACGAGGAGCGTCGCCGTCTGAAGTCGCTTCTGCTGGCCGAAAAGGGCGATGCGCAGGGTGGCTTCATCGTGCGTACCGCCGCTGCTGGGGCCAGCGATGACGAACTGCGGAACGACTTGCGCTTCCTGATCCAGATGTGGACCGACATCAAGGCGCGCTCCGAGTCGTCGAAGTCGCCCGCGCTCATCTACCACGATCTCAACCTCGTCGAGCGCATCCTGCGCGATCAGGTCACGGACAACTTCTCCGCGATCTGGGTGGATACGGAGGCAGAGTACGAGCGCGTCCTACGCTTCCTGCAGCGCTTTCAGCCCTCGCTGGTACGCCGCGTCAAGCTCTACACCAAGGAGACGCCGCTCTTCGAGCATTTCGGCGTCACTGCTGAGATCGACAAGGCACTCAAGTCGAAGGTGTGGCTCAAGTCTGGCGGCAGCATCGTCATCAACCAGACAGAGGCGCTCGTCGCCATCGATATCAACACCGGCAAGTACGTTGGTAAGACGGCACGACTGGAGGACACCATCCTCAAGACCAACCTGGACGCCATCCCGGAGATTGTGCGTCAGATCCGCTTGCGTGACCTGGGCGGCATCATCGTGATCGACTTCATCGACATGGACGAGCGCAAGAATCGTGCCAAGGTGCTGCAGACGCTGGAGGATGCGATGGCCGTGGATCGCGCACCGTCCAAGATCCTGCCCTTCAACGACTTTGGCCTGGTCATCATGACGCGCAAGCGTGTGAAGCAATCGCTGGAGCGCACCCTCTGCATGCCAGACCCGGTCACCGACGGTACCGGCATGATCAAGTCGCCCATTACCATCGCCAACGAAATCTATGTGGAGATGCGCAAGATGCACAGGCATCTGGAAAGGGCGGATGTGCTGCTGCGCGTGCACCCGGAGGTGGTGAAGACGCTCAAGGCAAATGGCGGCAAGCGGTTGCAGGAACTGGAGGAGATGACGCGCAAGACCATCCTGGTGAAGAGCGATCCGGCCCTGAGCCCGGAAGCGTTTGATATCCACTAGTTCACTGCTTGCAGGTGGAGGAGTACAAGGCTCCTCCGCTTGCGTAGCGGTAACACGGCGCGAAACGGCAGTGAGCATTCCGGGCGCTGCATCGTCACACAACTTATACGTGCGACGCGTGTCTTACTGATTACAACCGTTCGCCCAGGAGTGCTCACACGATGGTTTCCCGTTTTCACACCGCGGTTCTTCGCAATGGCTTTGTCGTGGCCGCGCTTATAGCAGTACCGGCTGCGGTCGCCCTGGCTGCGACTCCAGCTGCTCCCACCCCAGTCTCATCCTCGCTGTTCAGCACGGCGAGTGTGGGCGACGCCCTACGTGACGTTCGCTACCAGCCAGAAGGGCTCAGCAGCAGTGCAGACGAGGCAACGGCGGATAGCTTGACGCCAACCCTTGGCGACGAGCGCGAGAGCCTGGCGGGCGACGCAGCCCAACCCGGCCCGGGTCGCCGGAGTTACGGCCGGTCGCGCTACCAGGACCGCTGGCACAATGCGGATGGGTCCAACAAGATCGCGATTGTAGGTGGCGCGGGCTTGACCCTGCCCGTGGGGAACACCGGCAAATACTACACGCCGAGTTACACCATCACTGCGGGCGCGGGCTGGAACTTCAACAAGATGTTCGGCATCCTTGGCGAGTTCCACTACGACCACATGAACCTGACCACCGGCTCCCTGAACTACCAGTACAACAACTACATCAACAACTACGGCGCGACCTCCGGCGACCTGACTGGCCTGGACGGTAATGCACACGTCGTTGCGCTGACGGTGAACCCAATCGTCAACTTCACCGGCGCGGGCCGCCACAGCAAGGTGGGTGCCTACGTGACAGGGGGTGTGGGCTTCTACCACAAGGCCACCAATTTTACGCTGCCCCAGGAAGTGGATTCGTATTACTACAGCTACGTGACCAACGCCAACATCGAGACCTACAGTGCCAACGGTTTTGGTGTAAACGGCGGCATCGGACTGACCTACAAGTTGAGTGAGTTTTCCAGCACTCGTCTGTTTGCAGAGGCACGGTACAACTGGATCGATCTGGGCAGCAACAGCTCCGAGTCGTTCCCTTACAATCGCCGCAATACGGAGTACATCCCGGTCACGGTTGGTATCCGCTTCTAAACGCACTCGCTTGTGCACAGGGGCGTGCCGCATGGCGCGCCCTTTGCTGTTGATGTGCCTTTGCAGGTTCTGGTGCCGCGTAGTTTCAGTGTCGCAGTGCCGTGCTGCCGTACCCTCAAAGAGAGCCGTTTAAGCGGACGATTTCAGGAGTTGCGTTGCGTTCGTTCCGGTCTGCTGTCTTGTTGTCACTTGCCGCTATTGCCCTGCACAGCAGCAGCGTTGCCCCCGCACAGACCCGGCCTCCGTTGATCACTGCAGACGCAGTGGCACAAAAGATCTTTCAGCGCACCGGGTCCACCGGCATGGTGGTGGGCATTGTGCGGAACGGCGAGGTATGGACGGGCGGTTACGGCCGTGTGGCACCAGGATCAAACCAAGTGCCTGCGGCAAACTCTCTGCTGCGCCTGTGCTCCTTAACCAAAGTTCTTGCGACCGACGTGCTGGCGAAACTCGTGGTCGAGAAGAAGATCTCATTCGACGATCCGCTGCAGAAGTTTGCCCCTCCCGGAGTCACCGTGCCAACGCAGACACTGCGCGGAGCCGCGCCTCGGCCTGTGAATCTGGGGGACCTGGCGACGCACACCGCGGGGCTGCCGCGCGAAATTGCATATCCGCCTGCAGGTGCAGCGCACTTCACCTTTCCGGATTACGCCTTTCGCTGGCAGTGGCTGCCCGGTTTTCGGCTGCGAACCGCGCCCGGCGATGCGGCGCACTACTCGAACATTGGCTTCGACCTGCTAGCCGATGCGCTAAGCCGTGCCGCGAACGAGCCCTACGCCGCGCTGTTCCAGCAGGTGACGGCGAAACCTTTGTACATGATCGATACCACCTTAACGCCTGACGCAGATCAGTGCACCCGGCTGATGAGTGGCTACCATGAGCCGGTGCAATGCACGGACACACAGGCAGCCGCAGGCTCCGGTGGCATGTATTCCACGACGAACGATATGGTTCGTTTTCTAAAGTATCTGCTGTACCTGCCGGGTGTGCCGGTGCACCAGAACGGCGCGTCCACGGGCATCTATCTCGACCCAACGAAGCTGCACAGCATCCAGGGGCTGGGACACGCGGGCGTGCCCACCGGCATCGGCCTGGGGTGGCTTGAGATCAACGCGACC
>CALMRM010000101.1:0-8935 GCA_937871605.1 uncultured Terriglobus sp.
AGCTGCCAGAGCAGCACTTCTTACCCATAGATCACACGCTGTGCGGTGCGGAGGACACGCAGTGGCTCCTGACCTATGTCAGCGGCAAGACGCTGGAGACCGCATTCTTTTCCGGCGGCACCATGCCCACGCTGACCAAGGAAGCCGTGGGCAACACGACGACGCTGTGCGGGACATACAGCTACTCAAAATGAGCAGGGAGTCCGCAGGCTCCCTTGCTGTGTCATAGCGTGAGCTTAGCGTCCGCTGCGTGCACGGCCTGAACGACTGCCACCACCACCGCTGCCGCTCCTGCGGCGACGCTGCCCGGCACCTGCCGGACGCGACGCTGAAGGGGCTGACTGCTGCGTCTTGTCGTCACCACTGCCCGTCTTCCAGGAGCGGGTCTCCAACTGCATCACGTCGTTGACGGACTGCAAATCTAGCGGCGCATTGCGCTCTTCCTTTTTCAGGTTCTTGTCCGTCTCGAGCCACTGGAACTTGATCTTAAGATCGCGCTCCATCTTGCGGGCGTCATTGCGCTCCTGTGGCATTACAAACGTGGTCGCAACGCCGGTTTTTTCGGCGCGGCCTGTGCGGCCGATACGGTGGACGAAGTCATCGCTCGCACCCGGCAGGTCATAGTTCACCACGTGCGCAATGTGCGAGATGTCGATGCCGCGCGCGGCCACGTCCGTGGCCACCAGGATGCGGCTTTTGCCCGTGGCAAACGTCTTGAGGGCCGCAGTACGCTGCGACTGCGAACGGTCACCATGGATGACAGAGGTGACGTGCCCCAGCTTCTCCAGCTTGCGGCTCAGGCGGTCCGCACCGTGCTTGGTGCGCGAGAAGACAAGGTAGGTGCCCTCCCCTTCAGCCAACAGCTTCTCAAGCAGGGAGAGCTTCTGGTCCTGCATGACAGTGTAGGCACGCAGTTCCACACGCTCATTGGGCTTGCTGGTCGTGCCGATTTCCACGCGCACCGGCTGGTGAACGTAGTCGCGCACCACCTCCGCAATGTTGGCGTCCAGCGTGGCGGAGTAGCACATGGTCTGCCGGTCGCGCGGCAGGGCTCCCACAATGCGGCGGATGGCGGGCAGAAAGCCCATGTCGAGCATGCGATCCACTTCGTCCAGCACCAGCGTTTCCACATGGCGCAAGCTGATTTCGCCGCGCTTCAGGTAGTCCTCAAGGCGGCCGGGCGTGGCGACCACCAGGCGCGGGCCGCGGCGCACAGCCTCAAGCTGCGCGCCCTCGCTCAGGCCGCCGCACACCAGTACGGCATCGCCCTTGGCGTTGGGCACGATCTTGCCGTATGCCTCCAGCACCTGCATGGCCAGCTCGCGCGTGGGCAGCAGGATGAGCGAGCGAATGGGCTTCACTTGGCGCTTGCCCGCCTGCACCGGTGGCGGCGCGGGCGTGTTGTCCATGTAGTCGATCATGGGGATCAGGAACGACAGCGTTTTACCGGTGCCGGTGGCGGCAGTGGCCAGCACGTCCCGGCCGTCCAGCGCGGGCGGAATCGCCTTGGCTTGTACGGGTGTCGGCGTCACAAAACCGGCCTTGGCCAGGCGGTCTTTCAGCTGCTGGGAGATGTCAAAGTCGTTGAACAGGGGGCCGGCGGGTCCGGCGGGCGTGCTGTCAGGGGTGAGAACGGAGCCGGTTGGCTCAAGAACTGCAGTGTTGCTGGAAGTCAAAACAATCTTTCGTCTAGTAGGGGCGGCGCGCAACGCGGGCGGACCTGCCTGCCGACTGGGTAGAGTGTTGCAGGATGGCCTAACCTCCGATCGGCTCGGAGAGGCCTCATGGATCAGATCTTCAGCAGAACCCGTCAATCAGACACGGCCGGAACTGCTGCTGCGCGGCGAGGTCATCGCGGACCTCCAAGCCAGAGCACCAACGCTTCCCTCTCACCTGTTCAAGGGATGGCATGCAAGCGGTGGACAGAACATCGCAGTCCCTGGCCAGCCCGGATCCACTCCAGACCGTTCCTGCGATGTACGGGTAAACTATCCCTACGGTGAAAGATATCACGAAACATTCCAGAACACCGCAGTGTGGTTTGTGAGCGGTGCTGACCGAAGTGGACGAGCCGCGTACCGAACCTAAGAGCCGACTGAAAGGCGATGCCCGCCTGCGTCGCGTACTACAGGGCGGAGCATCAGCCCTGGCCTCCCGCGCTGTTGCGGCGCTCTGCTCCCTGATCACCGTGCCGCTCACCACGCATTACCTTGGCGCGGAATGCTACGGCATCTGGGTGACTATCAGCACCAGCATCACCATGCTGGCGGTGCTCGATCTGGGGATCGCCAGCTCCCTGACGAATCGCATCGCGCAGGCCTACGCGGCCAACGACGAGGCAGCAGCGCAGAGGCACTACAGCAGCGCTCTGTGGATCAGTGTTGCCGTCTCCCTCGCCATGGCTGGGCTGGGCTGGCTCGTGTGGCCGCATCTGTCCATCCCTGCCCTGTTCCATGTGACAGACCCGGCGCTGGGGCGTGATACCTCATTTGCCGTTGCCGTGACCTTTGCGTTCTTCCTGCTGGGCCTGCCCCTCAACCTCTCGCACCGCGTCCTCAGCGGCTACCAGGAAACGCAGATCGTCAACGGCTTCGTTCTGTTGAGCAACGTGCTTGGTCTCCTTGTGATTGTTACTGCCACCCGATTGCACCTGGGTCTGCTTGGCCTGACAGTTGCCTACTCGTGCACGCTGGCTTTGTTCAACCTCCTGCTGAATGGCTGGCTGGTTCTTTATCGCCGTCCCGCACTGTTTCCATGGCCCCATGTGGCGCAGCGCTCGGCCATGCGTGAGTTGTTCTCCTCCGGCAGCAGCTTCTTTCTTTTGCAGATTGCCGCCGTAATCGTCTTCAACTCGGACAATCTGGTGATCACACACTACCTTGGCCCTGCGAACGTGCTGGCCTACAGCGTGACCTGGAAGCTGGCAGGCATGGCCACGGTGCTGCAGACGGCCATCTTTCCTTCTCTCTGGCCCGCCTACGCGGAGGCATATGCGCGTGGCAACCAGGAGTGGGTACGGCACACGTTCTGGCTGACTGCGCGCGGTGCCATGGGTGTGACCGCGGCGGCGATGCTGGGACTGCTGCTGCTGGGCCGCACCTTCATTCACTGGTACATCGGTCCGGCGGCGGTGCCGGGCTGGGCCCTGTTGCTGGCCGTCTGCAACTGGACACTGCTGAGCACAATGATGGACCTGCAATCCTGTTTGCTGATCGCTGTGGACCGCGTCAAGCTGCTGGGCATTCTGTCGCTGGTTGCTGCCGCCGTCAATCTGGCAGTGTCCATGTACCTGGTACAGCGTCTTGGCCCCATCGGTGTCGTCGCGGGAACGGCAATCTCGTACTTGCTGGTGCTTGTGGTGCCCCAGGCCTGGCAGGTCTACCAGGTGCTCTACGACGTCTCCGCAAAAAATGATCCGGTTCGCGCGCCTGGAGCAGCAGGATGAGTGTGCCGACGATTTGCGTCGCCCTTGTTCTGTACCGGATGAAGCTGGAAGAGAGCCCGACGTATCTGTCATGGGAACGCTCGACGCAGGGTAGCGATCTCTGTGAACACTTCAGCCTGCTGGTCTTTGACAACACACCCGGCCAGCCTGCGGCGCTGCCGTCGGACTTCAAGGGCCAGTACCTTCACCAGCCATCCAATCCGGGCCTTGCCGCCAGCTACAACGTCGCCCTTGCGCGGGCAAACAGCTCAGGGCAAGCATGGCTGATGCTGCTGGACCAGGATACGGTTGTGACGCCCAGCTACCTCCAGGAAGCCATGTCCGTGACACAGACGTTCGCCGAAGATGCCACCCTGGCTGCGGCAGTGCCGAAGCTGATGGAGAACGGCATCGTCCAGTCGCCGCATCGGGCACTGACCACCCTGCGTCCCCCGCTTCTCTCGCCAGACTTCCACGGCTTTCCAGCGGAGAAGCTGCACATCTACAACTCCGGTGCGCTCATCCGGGTGAGCAGCATGCAGGCCATTGGCGGCTTTCCTCTAGACTTCTGGCTCGATTATCTTGACCACGCGACCTTTCACCTGCTGCAGCAGGATGGTCGCCGCATACTGGTGATGCGGCCCGCCCTCGAGCACCAGCTTTCCGCGAACGAAGCGGTGCTGGCGTGGAACCGGAACTACCTGCGACGGCACGGCAATGTGCTGCGTGCCGAGTCACTGTTCTACCGGCGGTATGGAACGCGGAAGGAGCGCCGCTGGTACCGCCTGCGCCTGCTGCGCATGCTTTACGGCGCGTTGAAGCATGTGCGCCTGCCCATCGCCTGGCAACTCCTGACTGCCCTGGTCCGCAGCGCCTGATGCCCGGCGTTCATCCAGAGGTCGAAGTGCTGCTCGCTACCTACCATGGCGAACGCTTCCTGGCGGCGCAGGTGGAGTCGTTGTTCGCGCAGACGTATAGCGCGGTGCGCATCGTAGCGCGCGACGATGGCTCGTCCGACGGCACGGCAGCGAGGCTGCAGGGGTATGCGGCGGCGTACCCCGACCGCTTCCGCGTGTCCGCAGGGAGCGGCACGCCCCTGGGTGGGGCGAAGCAGAATTTCGAGCGGCTCATGCAGCACGCCACGGCTGAGTACATCGCCTTCAGCGATCAGGACGACGTCTGGCTGCCCGAGAAGCTGGAGCGGTGCATGGTGGCCATAGCCGAACTGGAGGCAACACATGGCCGGTCCACGCCGCTGCTGGTGTTCACCGATGCCCAGCTTGTCGACCAGGCGCTGCACCCGTTGCACGCCTCACTCTGGCGGCAGCAGGGGATACAGCCGGAGC
This sequence comes from uncultured Terriglobus sp., assembly GCA_937871605.1. Lineage (GTDB taxonomy): Bacteria > Acidobacteriota > Terriglobia > Terriglobales > Acidobacteriaceae > Terriglobus. The sequence continues at coordinate 4,771 of CALMRM010000101.1, forward strand.
GGGTACACACGCTGCGTCACCTTCTGCCGCAAAACGTGGTGACCGGCTGCACGATGCTCTGCAATCGTGTGCTGCTGGAACTCGCGCGCGAGATGCCTGCGGGTGCCTTCATGCACGATCGCTGGATGGCGCTGGTGGCGTGCATTTTCGGCCATGCCGCGCCGGTGCATGAACGAAGCATGCTGTATCGCCAGCATGGCGGCAACACCGTGGGTGCCGGCAGGCGCAGGCGCTTTGCGCTACCTCGCCTGTGGGACAGCACGCGGCGCAGCCAGCAATGGAAAACTACAGAACAACAGGCAGACGCGCTGCTGCAGCATTTTGGTGCGGCGCTTCCGCCGGATGCCCGTGACGTGCTGGAACGATTCGTGGCGATCCGGCGACATCGCTCAGGCTTTGGGCGAGCCGCCGCGATGCTGCACGGCAACTTCTTCACCACGGGCCTGCGCTCAAACCTCGACATGTTGTGGTACCTGCTGACGCCAGAGAGCCAAGGGGTGGCGCGATGACGCCGCGCATCTACGCAGTGCTGGTGTTGTACCGGCTGGCTCTCGCGGAGAGCGCCGCTTGGCAGAGTCTCAAAGCCCTGGCACAGGCACTTCCTGCAGACCGGTTGCCGGGCCTTCTGGTGTTCGACAACTCGCCGCTGCCGCAGGACGTTGGCACACCTGCTGTGCCTATGGAGTATCTCTCCGACAGCACTAACCCTGGCTTGCATGCCGCGTACAGTGAAGCATTGCGCCGGGCCGCACAAGGTGGGTTTCAATGGCTGCTGCTGCTGGACCAGGACACCATCCTCACTGCAGACTACTGGTCTGAACTGGTGGAGACCCTGCCAGCCTTGCCCGAGAGCGTTGCGGCCGTTGTGCCAAGCCTGACCGAGAACGGTCTGACCCATTCGCCGACCGCGCTGCCACGCCTCCGCCACAGCCCCGTAGAAACGCTGGGCTTACTGCCGATTCCGGTCTCTGCGTACAACTCGGCGGCTGTACTCCGTGTGTCGGCCCTGCAGGGGGCTGGCGGCTTCGATGCGCGCTTTCCGCTGGAGTATGCGGACCACGCCCTGTTCGCACGGCTACGACAGGCGGGTTGCCAGGTCTGGCTCCTGACGGCAAAGCTGCCGCATACCCTATCCACCATGCAGCCAGCGCAGGTCATCTCGACTGCGAGGTATGCCGCCATGCTCTGCGCCGAGCGGCGCTACCATAGCCTCTTCAGCACGACGCAGCAGAAGGCTTGGTACCGTGTGCGCAAGCTGAAAGAAACGCTCGGCAAGGCCGCAACGCCGGGTGGCGTGAGGCTGGCGCTGCTGGAAGTGCGTGCGCTGTTTGGTCTGCTTTAACCCACACCTTACATCTCGGTGAAGTCCCGCTCACTCAGATGTGGCAGGCCACCATGTTGCGCTTCTCCAGGTAGCGCTGGTGGTACTCCTCCGCACGCCAGAACGTCTGGGCTGGCTCGACTGCCGTTGCAACCGGCCTGCGAAACACGCCGGAAGCGTTTAGTTCGGCGATCTTTTCCTGTGCCTCAGCGCGCTGCGCATCCGTGTGCGTAAAGACGATGGAGCGATACTGCGTGCCCAGGTCCGGGCCCTGCCGGTTGATCTCGGTCGGGTTGTGCAGGCTGAAAAAAGCGTCCAGCAGGCTGTCGTAGCTGATGCGTGCCGGGTCGAAGATCAGCTCCACAACCTCTGCATGTCCGGTCCTGTCGGTACAAACATCCCTGTACGTCGGGTTGTTTACTGTGCCGCCCTCGTAGCCCGTGGCCGTGTCCAGCACCCCCGTCAACTCGCTCAACTTTGCTTCAACACCCCAGAAGCATCCTGCACCAAACGTTGCCTTCTCTGTTGCCACTGCGTACTACCTCCTGCCCTCTGCACCGGTGCATACTGCCGTCCGGCAAGACGCATTCTGATACCGCCAACCCACATTTGTCATGTGCCCGGCGTGAAATTTTCATGACGCAACGGCACCCTGTGGAACTGGTGCTACTGTGAGAACTGCGCAGGCGCGCGCGGGGTGGAACAGGCGTTGAACAGGCGAAACTTTGTGGCTTCGGCAGCGGCGCTCTCCGGCGTGGCACTGGGTGGTGGAAGCATGGCGGCACAAGCACCAGCGGGCACCCGTGAGTTTTACCAGCTGCGCAAGTACGAACTGCGCACCGGTCCGCAGACGGCCATGGCGCAGAAGTATTTCTCCGACGCGCTCATTCCCGCGCTCAACCGCATGGGCATGCTGCAGGTGGGCACGTTCGCGCTCAGCATTGGGCCAGACACACCGACGTACTACGTCCTGATCCCTTCCAACTCGCCCGAAGCTCTGCTGACGCTGAACATGAAGCTGGCGGCTGATGCCACGTTCACCAAGGCCGCCGCGGAGTTTTGGGGCGCACCCGCCTCCGCGCCTGCGTTTCAGCGGGAAGAGGTGACCATGATGGCCGCCTTCAACGGCTATCCGAAGCTGACGGCACCCAAGCCGGGCAAGCGCATCTTTCAGCTGCGCACCTATGAGAGCCCCAGCTTTGCCGCACATCTAAAAAAGGTCGAGATGTTCGAGACCGGCGAGATCGCCATTTTCCAAAAGAACGGCCTCACCCCAGTCTTCTTCGCGCATAACCTGACCGGCACGCGCCTGCCCAGCCTGACCTACATGCTCACCTTCCAGGACACAGCCGAACTGAACGCGCACTGGTCCAACTTCGGCAGTGACCCGGACTGGAAGCAGCTCTCGCACAAGCCGGGGTACACCGACCCCGAGATCGTCAGCAACATCTCAAACCTCTACCTGAGTCCGTTGCAAAGTTCGCAAATTTAAGGCGTAAACACGTTCAACAAGCGAGCAAATAGCGTGTCGCTCGTCGCAAATTGCGGCAAATAAGGTACAAAACAGCACTCTAACGACGCCGATTTGTATGCTATTCCGGCTGTTTTTGCACGCTAAACGCGGTTTATTGCACGTGCACCGCTAAAAACGTGGCCGCGAACCGCGTGAGCCGGTCTTTTGCCCCGTCTGCTTCAGTTTGGCCGCCTCGGGTAGCCGGTGCTTGCGCTCGACCTTCTTGCCCGCTGCAGCACGGCTCAGAGCCTGGACCTCACCCGGGGTCAACTCGCGGAACTCGCCCGTGGGCACGTCCAGCGTGAGCGCGCCGTAGCCGATGCGGCGGATCTTTTCCACGTGGTGGCCGATCTCCTCGAACATCTTGCGCAGCTGGCGATTGCGGCCCTCGGTTAGCGTGACTTCGTACCACGGGTTGTCGCCCCCGCGCACCAATTCGACCTTGGCTGGGGCCGTCAGGACGCGGTCGCGCCGGGTGCCACGCGTCTCCGCTAGGCGGCCGCGATCGATCATGATGCCGCGGCGAATCTGGTCCAGGGCACTCTCCTCCGGTCGGCCCGCTACCTTCACAAGGTAGGTCTTCTGCACGGAGTTCGCCGCCTTCGACAGGCTGTTGGCGAGCGCGCCGTCATTGGTCATCAGCAGGAGGCCTTCGGAGTTATAGTCCAACCGACCCACTGGATACAGGCGCACATCCAGCCGCTTACCCTGCAGCCGCGCCGATTCCTTCAGCAGGTCCACCACCGTGTCGCGGCCTTCCGGGTCATCCATGGTGGTCACGTAGCCGCGCGGCTTGTTGACCATGAAGTAGCGGTGCTCCTGCTTGCCCTGCAGCAGGCGGCCATCCACCTTGATGTGGTCTACGGACAGGTCGGCACGCGTGCCCAACTCCGTCACGACTGTCCCGTTCACCTGCACGCGGCCCTGCAAAATCAGCTCCTCGGCGCGACGGCGTGATGTCACGCCCGCGTCGGCAAGCACCTTTTGCAGGCGCACCCGCGTGGGCGAAACGTCAGCCTTTGCTGCTCCATTTGGCTTCTTCGGCACCAGCACCGGCCGGCTCGGCTGCTGTTGGTTCGCTCCCCTGTTCTGGGGAATGCTCTGCGATTGTGTCGCCGGCTTGGGTGGTGTGGAGCGGCGTTGCCTGGGCTGAGTCGTTTCTGCCATCATTCCCTCCCGCTGCGGTCTCCGCAGTGGCTTCTGTTGGTGCTCTCTCGTCTGACGCGAGCGTAGCGGCTTCGGCCACAGGCGCGTCGTCCCATTCATCTGTGTCGTCCGTCTCACCCGCGTCGACACCCGCGTTCACGCCGGTCATCGCAGCGCAAATGTGC
>CALMRM010000101.1:8945-9290 GCA_937871605.1 uncultured Terriglobus sp.
CACGCCAGTCACTTCGCGAATGTGCTCAGCATCGCCACGCACATTGGCCTCTTCAATGAGGCCTGCAGTCTGCTCCGCGGACAGGTCATCCGGCTCTACAAGCTCGCCTGCCATGCGCTCGAACTCATCCATGGATGGAAGTTCGTTGACGTCTTTCAAACCGAAACGCAAGAGGAAGTCGCGCGTGGTTTTGTACAGCATAGGACGGCCAATCACCTGCTTGCGCCCGGCGGTAGCAATCAGCTTGCGCGCCAGGAGCCCGCCCAGTACGCCGGCAGAGTCCACGCCGCGTATTTCCGAAAGTTCCGCTGCTGTGACCGGTTGTTTGTACGCCACCACGGCCAG
>CALMRM010000102.1 GCA_937871605.1 uncultured Terriglobus sp.
TCGAGCAGCTTGGCAAGGCGATCCTGATCTAGCTTCTGCCACACCTTGATTTCCTCAGGCAAGGGGCCGAAGGCGGCGATGAAACAGTCGAAAGCCTCAGTATCAGCAGCTTGAAAAAGCCATTGCGTGTGCTTGTCGAGAGTCTTCTTCGGGAAGAAGACTTCTTCGCCTTCCTCGTATGCGAAAGCGGGCCCAATTTTGCCCATGATCTGGGGCGAAAGCGGCGATCTCCCTTGGGTGGGCCGGTCTACAACAAAGACGGCATATCCGGCCTCAACGAATCGTTGCGCCCACCCGGGACGGCCATCGGGCGTGTCGAGCCATTCCGTGCCCTGCATGGCGCCGCCATGAATCAGCACCAAAGGGTACGGCCGGGTGACGTTCTCAGGTGCCTCCCACGAAACGTACATAGGGCCATGCTGGTAGCTGTGCCCATCCACCGTGACGCGCTCGCCCGGCACCCAGAACTGGCCTCGCCGCGAAGTCTGTAGAGTGCCCTCAAGCCAGAATGGAGCCTGTCGCCCCGCCTGGTACGCGACCTTCTGCTGTTGTTCCCCAACCTCATTGCTACTGAGCGGCTCGCTAGCCATGAAGGTCTCCTCATCTTCGTTGGTTGTGGAGTGCTGTTCCTGTAACAGCACCGATCCGGTGCAAGCCTGTGTTTCTAAAGCTTAGAGTTGATCCTGCAAGTTCCCGATCTCCGAAACTTGCTCTTTTTCATCCGAAAATTGCGCTATTGCGGGTGCACGGGGTTATGCTCGCCCCTGCCTGCGAAAAGCATTGGGGAGCAGCCCAAACTCTCGCTTGAACGCGGCTGCGAAATGACCGAGGTGCGCGTAGCCCGCCTCGAGAGCGACTTCAGCAATAGACAGGTCCGTACGGCCCAGCAGCGATCGCGCATGTTGCATTCTTAACAGCACCACATAACGATGCGGGGTGACGCCCATGATCGTCTTGAATAACCGGGTGAAGTGGAAAAGGCTGATGCCTGCTTCATCGGCCAGCGTTTGAAGACTCATGTCACGCGCGAAGTTGTGCTCCATGAACGCCAGCACGCGTTTAAGACGCTGGTCCGTAAGGTCACTCCCAGCGCTTCGCTTCCTGCCCTGGACCGCCGAGCGATTTATCTTCAGCAAAAGATGGGCAGCCAGGAAGCGGGCACCGGCTTCCGCGTATAGATTGGGCGCTCCGAGTTCCACTTGTTCCGCCAGTGACCCAGCCACCGCGAACACGGTAGGATCCGCAAACTGAAGCGCGTCCGGAAGGCGCAACGGCAGCTTCGTGCCCGCGCGGCGATACTCCTCGCCGGTCTCGAGAAAATACGATTCTGGAATGTAGAGTCGAAGAACCTTGACTGTTGCCGAAGAGGATCGCCATCGCAGCCGGTTTTGCATCATCGGAGACGTGATCCCGCCCACTCCAGGACGGTACGCCGCTTTTTTCCAGCTTGCTCCGGAAAAGCTTTCAAGATCGTATGCGCCCTTCAGCGATAAGACCAAGAGATAATCGGGACTGCTTGCCGTTTCAAACCTGTCGACGCAGCCTGGCTGGTCGAATGTTTGCAGCAGCACCGATTGCCACCGAGCCGTCGTGCTGCACAGCCCTTTGCGTCCAGGCCTGCTCGAACTTGCCTGGTGGCTCAGCGACGACACTTCCGGTGGTAAACGTACACCTCTCATGAA